>DATMIH010000052.1:0-7654 GCA_035554595.1 Solirubrobacterales bacterium | reverse complement strand
TCGCCAATGAAGAGGACCTTCACGGCCCGGACCCTATCCGCGCAATTGCGAAAGGGTGTGCAGGGTGAACGAGCGAAACGACGTGGTCGAGCGCGCCTTGGGCTATCCCTACGGCGCTCCCTCCGGGCCCTTTGTCCAGCTCGGCCACCAGACCCTCAGCCCGGCCGAGATCGAGATCGAGCGCGAGGAGCGCACGCCGGTTCTGGCCTACGGCTCGAACGCCGCTCCCAAAGTCCTCTCGCGCAAGCTCGCCCTCAGCGACCAGCCGGTGCTCGTCGTCCCGGCCCGCCTGCGCGAGTTCGACGTCGTCTACTCCGCCCACATCTCGCCTTACGGGGCCATTCCCGCGACCCTGCAGCGCAGCCCCGGCACCGAGGTCCGGGTTCACGTCATCTATATGACCAGCGCCCAGATCGGCGTCATCTCGGCAACCGAGCCCAACTACGAGCCCGAACTGCTCGAGGGCATCGAGTGCCAAGTCGAAGACGGCGAGGAGCTGAACGAGGTCTCTGCCTACATCAGCCGCCATGGCTGCTTGCTGGCCGGCGACTCCGAGCTCGCCCTCGCGGCGGTCCAAGCCAGTGGCCGGACCTTCGCCGCGATCACCGAGCCCGAGGCGATGGAGTTGGTCCGCTCCTCGCTCTGCCCCGATACCGACCTCGAGACCTTCGTCCTCGGCAACGTCACCGACCCGAACCTTTCGCAGGCGCGCACCGCCCAGCTCCCGCGGCGCCCCTTTTTCCCGGCCTGACTTTCGCTCAGACCGCGCTGAAGCGGCGCAAGGCGACCCGGGCAAGCAGGCCGTAGGCGACGATCAGGATGCCGAGGTGAAGCAGGGCGCCAGCGATACTGGGACCGCCCGAGTCAAGCGCCGCCGTCATCGCGTCCAGTGCTGGCTTGAAGGGGAAGACCGCGGCGATCACCTTGATCACGTCGTAGAGCCCCGGGCCGACCGTGCCGGAGGGAATCAGCGAGAGGAAGGCGACCGGCAGGGTGACCATGAAGGCGAGCAGCGAGACCGCCCGGACCTCCCGCGCGGCTGCCC
Source organism: Solirubrobacterales bacterium (assembly GCA_035554595.1). Lineage (GTDB taxonomy): Bacteria > Actinomycetota > Thermoleophilia > Solirubrobacterales > 70-9 > VRUE01. Next base: position 6,609 of record DATMIH010000052.1, on the reverse strand, counting down.
CCAGGGCAGCGCCGGCCGTTCCGAGGGCAGCGCCGCCGGCGATGATCGCCAGCAGCCAGAGACCGATGCGGCCCCAGTGCAGGGGCACGAAGATCGCCAGCCCGGCGAGCATCAGCAGGGTGACGAGGAGGCCGACGGCCACCCCGAGCGCCACCTTCTCGGTCAGCAGCGCCGAGCGCGAAACCAGGCCCCGGGTCAGCCGCGGGAAAGCGTTCTCCTCCCGCTCCAGGGCCAGTGAGCCGGCGACCAGCAGGACAGTGACGAAAGCCAGGGTGAAGGTCGCGGCGACCGCGATCGCGAAGACTTCGAGCGGTGGGGTGGAGGTGTTGACCACCTGCTTGTCGACCGCTATCGGTTGCGCCAGCCGCGAGAGCAGCGGGCCGGCGGTGTCGAGGTTTTCGCGAGCGAGGGTGGTGAACTGGATCACCTGGTCGACCGATTCGCGCAGTGGCCCGGGGGGGAGGGACGGCCGCAGCGCTTCGAGGATGTGGGCGCTGTTTGCTAGGCCAAGGATCTGGATCGTCTGGCCGAGCACGCTGAACTGGCCGCCGTTGAGAACGAGGCCGAGAAATTTCCCCCCTTCGGCGGCGATCTGGCGGGCGATCACCAAGTTGGCCTGGGCCAGCAGCGAGTTGATCCGGTCGTTCACCAACCGCGCCTTGATCGGGTCCTCCTCGTTGACGATCACCTCGACTTCCGGCGTCTGCGGGTTCGGCGTCGAGAGCGAGTTGATCTTGTCGACCAGGTCGGCGGGCAGGATCAGCGCCGCCAGCACGTCGCCGGAGCTCACCTCTTTCACCGCCTCGGCGTGGTCCTTCACATGGACGCACTCGACCCGCTTGCAGATCTGATCGCTGACCCCGATTTTCGGCAGCTCCTTGGTGCCGACGCTGACCCGCGAGCTGGCCGGCACTTCGTTGAGGAAGGCGACCCGCGGCTTCTCCGGCGATCGCGAGATCGCGAAGCCGACGAGAACCGCGATCAGGACCGGGTAGGCAACCAGCAGGAACGCCTGCAGGGGAGAGCGGCGGAGGATCTGCAGGTCCTTGAGCAGCAGCCAGCGCATCAGTGCCCCCGGTGGTGGAGGAAGGCGACGAAGGCGGTCTCAAAGTCCTGGCCGGCGGCTGCGGGCGCCTCTTCGCTCACGACCCCCCGCAACCCCTCGGTCGACCCATCGAAGAGCGCCTCGCCGTCGGCGAGCACCAACAGCCGTTTGCCGTAGCGCTCGGCCTCCTGGATGTCGTGGGTCGAGAAGATCACCGTCGTCCCCCGCTCAGCCGCCAGCGCGACGATGAACTCCCACAACCGCGCCCGCTGCCGCGGATCAAGCCCCACGCTCGGCTCGTCGAGCAACAAAACCGAAGGCCGCGCCAGCAGCCCAATCGCAATATTGATCCGCTGCTGATTCCCCCCAGAGAGCCGAGCAACGATCTCCCCCCGCCGCTCCCCGAGCCCCGTCAGCTCCAACATCTCCCCGACGGAACCTCTCGGATCAGGGTGCTTCTCGAGTCGAGCAAACAGCAGCAGGTTCTCCTCGACGGTCAGCCGTCTATATAGAGCGGCCTGCTGAGGCACCCAGCCCACCTCGCCCTCGGGAACGTGAACCTCACCGCCATCGGGCCTGGAGATCCCCGCGAGAATCGAGAGCAGCGTCGTCTTCCCCGCCCCGTTAGGCCCGATCACAGCTACGAGATCACCCGCAGCGGCCTCGAAGCTGACGCCCCGCAGAGCTTCCCGCTCGCCGAAGCGCTTGACCAACTCCCGCGCCTCCAGCACGGCCACCTTCGTCCCACTCCCCGCGTCCATTGCCGCCGAAAGCTATCCGTAGCCCGGAATCGCATTGTTAGACCGCGCTTGAGGATGGGAGGGAGGTGCCCCTATCCCAGACACTCAGACCGGCGTAAGCCGGGCGTCTGGGATAGGGGCACCTCCCTCCCTCCCTTAAACTCGCTTTCAATGCCGTTCCCCGCCACCCGCATGCGCCGCCTCCGGCGTACCGAGGCTCTGCGTGGCTTGGTACGAGAGACCGAGCTCTCCCCGCGCCACCTGATCCAACCCCTCTTCGTCGTAGCCGGCGAGAACGTCCGCGAAGACGTCGACTCGATGCCCGGTATCGAGCGCTTCTCGATCTCCGAGCTAGTAGCCGAGGCGACCGAGATCGCCACAGCCGGCATCGGCTCGGTTCTGCTCTTCGGCATCCCCGCCGCCAAGGACGAGTCGGGCACTGGGGCCTACGACGACGAGGGCGTCGTCCAGATGGCGGTTCGCGCTCTCAAGGAGGCGCACCCTGATCTCACTGTGATCACCGACGTCTGCCTCTGCGAGTACACCTCGCACGGCCACTGCGGCTTCGTCCGCGATGGCGAGGTCGACAACGACATCACGGTTGAGCTGCTGGCCAAAGTTGCGATCTCCCACGCTGAGGCCGGCGCCGATGCGGTGGCGCCCAGCGACATGATGGACGGCCGCATCGGCACGATCCGCCACCAGCTCGACGAGGAGGGCCACTCCGGCGTGCCGATCATCGCCTACAGCGCGAAGTACGCCTCGGCCTTCTACGGCCCCTTCCGCGACGCTGCCGAGTCGACGCCCGAGTTCGGCGATCGCCGCGGCTACCAGATGGATCCGGCCAACGCCGCCGAAGCGGTGCGCGAGGCCGAGCTCGATCTCGAGGAGGGCGCCGACATGCTGATGGTCAAGCCCGCCACTCCCTACCTCGACGTCGTGCGCCAGGTCAAGGACGCGACCGGCGCCCCGATTGCCGCCTACCACGTCTCCGGCGAGTACTCGATGCTGAAGGCCGCCGCCGAACAGGGCTGGATCGACGAGCGGGCCGCCGTGCTCGAGACGCTGACCTCGATCCGCCGCGCCGGCGCCGACGCGATCGTCACCTACTACGCCAAGGAGGCCGCCGCGTGGATTCAGTAAAGGTCCCCCAGTCGAAGGCGCGCTCGCGCAAGGACGGCGCCGCGATCCCGCTTGATGAGACCGACAAGCGGCTGATGAACCTGCTGCAGTCGAGCTTCCCGCTCGACCCCGAGCCTTTCGCCCTCGTCGCCTCTGAGGCGGAGCTCGAGCTCGACGATGTCCTCACCCGCACCAACCGCCTGCTTGAGAACCGGATCATCCGCGAGATCACGCCGATCTTCGACACCCGGGCGCTCGGCTACGACTCGATGCTGGTCGCCGCCAGGGTCGACAGCGAGCACCCTCAGCGAGCCGCCCAGATCGTCAACTCCCACCCGGGGGTCTCCCACAACTACCTGCGCACCCACGACTTCAACCTCTGGTTCACGATTGCCACCCCACCCGACTCCGAGCTCGGCCTCGCCGGCACGCTCGAGGCACTGATGCGCGAGACCGGCGCCGAGTCGATGCGCGAGCTGCCCACCCTGACCCTGTTCAAGATCAACATGAACCTGGAGATGGAGAAGGGCACCGACGCCCTTGCCGCCGCCGCGGTCGAGGCCGCGCCGCCGCGCGAGCTCGAGGCCCAGCCCTACGACGAGCGCGACATCGCCGTGATCCGCGCCCTGCAGGGACCGATGGAGGCGATCGAGCGTCCCTACGACGCCGCCGCGGCCGCGGTCGGGATGACGACCGAGGAGCTGCTAGCCCACCTCGGCGGCATGGTCGAGCGCAAGCTGCTGCGCCGCGTCGCCGCGATCCTCTTTCACCGCCGCGCCGGCTTCTCGGCCAACGGCATGGGCGTCTGGAAGGTGCCCGAGGCCGAGATCATGACCACCGGCGCGCGCATGGCCTCCTTCCGCGGCATCTCCCACTGTTACCAGCGCCCCACCTACGAGGACTGGCCCTACAGCGTCTTCACCATGGCCCACGGCCGCTCCAAGGAGGAGTGCGACGCGGTGCTCGATTCGATCGCCGAGGACTGCGGCATGGGCCCCGATGACCGCGCCACCCTCTACTCCTCGACCGAGTACAAGAAGATTCGGCTTCACTACTTCACCGACGACTACCGGCGCTGGGAAGAAGAGCACTCGTGATGCCGAGTCCGGCAGGGGTTTCGCTTAACTTTTTCGGTGGAGACGTACTGGCTGGCGCCGCGAGGAATTGCCGAAAAAGTGCAAGACGCTTCACCCCTGCCGGACTCGGCATCTAGCGTGTCCCGGTCTTCCGAGCTGTATCGGCGGGCGGTGAAGGTGCTTCCCGGAGGAGTTAACAGCCCGGTACGAGCCATGGGGCAGATCGGGCGGGAGCCGATCTTCGTCGAGCGCGGGGAGGGCTGCGAGATCGTTGATGTCGACGGGAATCGCTACATCGACTGGGTCGGTTCCTGGGGGCCGCTGATCCTCGGCCATGCGCATCCGGCCGTGCTGGCGGCGGTCGAGACCGCCGCCGTCGGTGGCACCAGCTTTGGCGCCGCCACCGAAGCCGAGGTCAACCTCGCCGAGGAGGTCGTCGCCCGCGTGCCCTCGGCCGAGATGATCCGCATGACCAGCTCCGGCACCGAGGCCGCGATGAGCGCGATCCGGCTCGCCCGCGCCGCCACCAATCGCGAGGTCGTAGTTAAGTTCGCCGGCGCCTACCACGGCCATTCCGACGGCCTCCTTGCCGAGGCCGGCTCGGGAATCGCGACCCTGGCGCTGCCGGCGACCCCGGGCGTTACCGTCGCCCAGACCGCCGGCACGGTGATCGTGCCCTGGAACGACCCGAGCCCCCTCGAGCGAGCGCTCGCCGACCACCCCGTCGCTGCCGTGATCCTCGAGCCGATCGCCGCCAACATGGGCGTCGTCCCGCCGCTCGATGGATTTCTCGAGCACGCGGCTGCGACTGCCCGCGCCGGGGGCGCCCTTTTGATCTTCGACGAGGTGATCACCGGCTTCCGCGTCGCCCCCGGCGGCGCCCAGCAGCTCTACGGCATCGAGCCCGACCTGACCGTGCTCGGCAAGATCCTCGGCGGCGGCCTCCCCGCCGCTGCCTTCGCCGGCCGGCGCGAGCTGATGGAGCGGATCGCCCCGGCGGGCGACGTCTACCAGGCCGGGACTCTCTCCGGCAATCCGTTGGCGACCGCAGCCGGCCTCGCCACCCTGCGCCAGCTCGACGCCGTCGCCTACGAGCGCCTTGCCGAGCTGACCGAGCGCCTTCGTGACGGCCTCGCCACCTTGACCGCGGGCCGCCCGCTGCAGCTGGCCTCTGCACCCGGCCTGCTGACCCTCTTCTTCAGTCCCGACCCGGTTGTCGACTTTGCCGGCGCTGTGGCCTGCGACCTCGATGCCCACGCCCGTTTCTGCCGGGCGCTGCTCGACCGCGGCATCTATCCGCCTCCATCGCAGTTCGAGGCCTGGTTCGTCTCCCTCGCCCACGACGAGGCGACGATCGATCGCACGCTCGAGGCTGCCGCCGAGTCGCTTGAGGAGGCCCTGCGATGAAGTGCAACGTTTTGCAGCGCTCACAGGGCCGTAAGGCGTTGCACCGGTGATGGCCGGCCCTGGAGACGCGCTGGATCTACTTGCCGGGCGCTTGCGCGAGGCCGAAGCACCGCTCTCAGATCACGTGACCGACCCGGAGGAGCGGCCGGTCTTCGGCCTGCTCGCCGCGCTTGGCCCGCGCTCGGCCGCCGCCCCGGGCGAGTACGCGTTCGTAGTCGAGGCGGTCCGCGAGGGCTACCTCCTGCACTACGGCACGCCGCGCCTGCTCGCCGGTCACGACGAGGACCTGGCCCTGCTCGCCGGCGACTACCTCTACGCGCTCGGCATCGACCGCCTCGCCGCCCTCGGCGACACCGAGGCGGTCGCCGTGTTGGGCGATCTGATCGGCCGCTGTGCCCAACTGCACGCCGAAGAGCGCCTCGACGAGGTGGCCGGGCTGTGGCGCTCGGCTGCCCTCGCGGTCGGCGGCAGGGACCATGGCCACCCCGCGGCGGCGTGAGTCAATAGACTCCGTACTCCTGAGGTTGAGCTGTTGAGCGACGAATCGGACAAGCAGAACGGGGCCGAGGCAAGCGGTCGGCCGGAGCGCCCAGCGCCCGAGCCGCCTGGCTACTTCGAGGGCGAGTCGATGACTCGCCGCAAGGCCTTTACCGTTGCGGTACAGGGCATCGGCGGTCTCGCCGGGGCCGCGATTGTGCTGCCCGCGGTCGGCTTTGCCGTTGCGCCCATCTTCCACCGCGGCAAGGAGCGCTGGGAGGCGGTCGGACCGACCAGTGACTTCGTCGAAGACACCTACCGCCAGGTCGTCTTCACCGAAACCGAGTCGATCGGCGACGCCGGCAAGACCACCGCCTACGTGCGCCGCAGCTCGAAGCAGCTCGAAGAAAAACCGGGCGAGTTCGTCGCCGTCTCAAACCGCTGCGCCCACCTCGGCTGCCCGGTCCGCTTCGTCGAGGCCGCCGGCAACTTCATCTGCCCCTGTCACGGCGGGGTCTACGACTTCCAGGGCAAGCGGATCGGCGGCCCGCCGGTACGGCCGCTCGACCGCTTCCAGACCCGTGTGCGCAACGGCCAGGTCGAGGTCGGGCCGCGCTACAGCGTCACCTCGCAGCTCGAGCCGGTCCGCGCCCGCGACCCCGGCGAGTTCACCGGCGGGGTCTGGGAATATCTGTACCCGCCCCGTCCGTCCACCTTCCCGCCCCCATGAGCACGATCGAGT
>DATMIH010000051.1:0-4584 GCA_035554595.1 Solirubrobacterales bacterium | reverse complement strand
GAAATGGGCGAGTCGGTCACCGAGGGGATCGTGCTCGAGTGGCACGTCGCCGAGGGGGATTTCGTCGCCGAGGGCGACACTGTCGTCGAGGTTTCGATCGACAAGGTTGATGCCGAGGTGCCGGCGCCTATGGATGGCGTCATTACGAAACTGCTCGTGCAGGTTGACGACGAGGTTCCGGTTGGAGCGCCGCTCGCTGAGATGGAGCCGGGCGGCGAGGGACCGAGCGCATCGGCCACGGGTCCTGTCGGTGCAGGGGACCCACCGCCCCCTCCGGTCGCTAAAGCGTCCTCGGGGGCGGTACCCCCTACACCGCCACCCGCGGGCGGAACCGCCGGAAGCCCCGCCGGGACCAACGGGAGCGATGGAGTTCGAGCGACCCCCGTAGCCCGAAGGGTTGCTGAAGCTAATGGCGTCGACCTTGGCTCGGTAAGCGGGTCGGGACCAGGCGCGAAGGTCACTAAGGACGACGTTCTAGCTGCAGGTAATGGGGCGGGACCGGCCGCTGCTGGGGACGAGAAGGTGCTGCGAGGGCCCGCGGCGATGTTGGCTCAGGCGATGGATGAGAGTCGGGAGGTTCCGACTGCTACTTCGTTCAGGACGATTGCGGTCGACACGCTGGATGCGAAGCGGAAGGCGATCAATGGGTTGTTGAAGGAGCGGGGGATGAAGGTTTCCTTCACTCACTTGGTTGCTTGGGCGATCGTGTTGGCGGCCAAGGAGCATCCGGTGATGACTCGGGTGTTCACGCGGGTGGACGGAAAACCGGTGGCGATCGAGAACGGGCCGGTCAACCTGGGGATCGCCGTCGATGTGAAGCGCAAAGACGGGTCGCACAGCCTCATGGTCCCCGCGATCAAGGGGTCGCAGGAGCTCGACTTCGCCGGCTTCCACAGCTACTACGAGGACCTGATCACCAAGACGCGGGAGAACAAGCTCACCGCTGATGACTTCCAGGGCACCAACATCTCGCTGACCAACCCGGGCGGGATCGGCACCGTCGCCTCGGTGCCGCGCCTGCTCAATGGGCAGAGCGCGATCATCGCCGCCGGTTCGATCGCCTACCCGCCGGAGTGGAAGCACGCCACCCCCGAGCGGCTGCGCCAGATCGGCGTCTCCAAGGTGATGACGCTGACCTCGACCTACGACCACAGGGTGATCCAGGGCGCCGAGTCCGGCGCCTTCCTGCGCAGCATCGAGCTGCTGCTGCAGGGCGAGGAAGGCTTCTACGAGGGCGTCGCCAACGACCTCGGCATCGATTCGGCGCCGATCACCTCGGCCCACCCCGCCTCGGCTTCCGCGCCGCCGCTCGGCGCTCCCGGCGCAAGCAGCTCCGAGGCCGGCGTCACCGCCACCCAGCCCGACGAGGAGTTGCTGCAGGCGGTGCAGGCGGCGACCTCGCTGCTCAAGGGCTACCGCACCCACGGCCACCTCGCCGCCCGCCTCGACCCGCTCGGCCGCGAGCCCAAGGGCGACCCAGCGATCCAGCCGGAGACGCTCAACTTGACCCCGGAGCTGATGTCGCGCGTACCCGCCTCAATCCTGCGCATCGGCGTCCCCGGCGAGACCCTGCTCGAGGCGTTGCCGCGGATGCGCGAGGCCTACTGCGGCACGATCGCCTACCAGTTCGAGCACCTCTCCTCGCACCAGCAGCGCACCTGGCTGCGCGAGATGGTCGAGACCGGCGCCCACCGCGCCCCGCTCGCCACCGAGGAGAAACAGCGGCTGCTGATGCGGCTGATCGACGTCTTCCAGTTCGAGCGCTTCATCGAGAAGGCCTACCTGGGGCAGAAGATCTTCACGATCGAGGGCCTCGACGTGGTCGTGCCGATGCTCGATGAGCTGGTCACCCTCGCCCACCGCAGCGACGCCGAGGAGGTCGTCTTCGGCATGGCCCACCGCGGCCGCCTCGCCGTGCTCGCCCACAACCTTGGCCGCTCGGTCGAGTCGATCCTGGCCGAGTTCGAGGGCTCTAAGCGGATTGACCAGGTCAAGGCCGTGGCCGGCATTCCCCACGGCGGCACCGGCGACGTCAAGTATCACTACGGCCACCAGGGGGTCTACGAGACGCACGAGGGCGAGAAGATCGCCGTCCGCCTCTACCCCAACCCGAGCCACCTCGAGTTCGTCAACCCGGTGGTCGAGGGGGCAACCCGCCTGATCCAGTCCGACTTCGAGGGCTCGGCGATCGAGCACAAACCGAAGTGCGCGGTGCCGGTGTTGCTGCACGGCGACGCCGCCTTCCCCGGCCAGGGCGTGGTCGCCGAGACGCTCAACCTGCAAGCCCTGAAGGGCTACACCACCGGCGGCACGATCCACGTCATCCAGAACAACCAGGTGGGCTTCACCACCGACCCCGAGGACGCCCGCTCGACCCCTTACGCCGCCGACATGGCCAAGGGCTTCAACGTGCCGATCGTCCACGTCAACGCCGACGACGTCGAAGCCTGCTCCGCCGCGGTGCGACTGGCGATGGCCTACCGCGAGCGCTGGGGCCGCGACATCGTCATCGACGTGATCGGCTACCGCCGCTACGGCCACAACGAGACCGACGAGCCCGCCTACACCCAGCCCCAGATCGCCGCCCAGATCAAGGCTCATCCGCCGGTCTCTGAGATCTACGCCAAGCAACTGGTCGAGGAGGGCGTGCTGAGCGAGGGCGAGGTCGAGGCCGCCGCCAAGGCCCGCCACGACGAGATGTCGGCTTCGCTCAAGGACCTGCGCCACAAGATGGAGCTGGGCGACTACGAGGACCCGACGGTGACCACGACCAGCACCGGCGAGCTCGACCGCAGCGCCAGCCCGCCGGTGCAGACCGCAGTGCCGATTGAGAAGTTGCGCGAGCTCAACGAGGCGCTGATAGAGGTGCCGGAGAGCTTCACGATCCACCGCAAGCTGCGCAAGCCCCTGGCCAAGCGACTCGACACGCTGGCCAACGGCGGCATCGAATTCGGCCACGCCGAGGGGCTGGCCTTCGCCTCGTTGCTGACCGAGGGCGTCCACATCCGCCTCACCGGCCAGGACACCGAGCGCGGCACCTTCTCCCACCGCCACCTCGTCCTGCATGACGAGAACACCGGTCTCGAGTACACCCCGATGCAGAACCTCAGCGAGGCCTCGGCCCCCTTCGAGCTCTACAACAGCCCGCTCTCGGAGACCGCCTGCCTCGGCTTTGAGTACGGCTACTCGGCGGCGATGCCCAACGCGCTGGTGCTCTGGGAGGCCCAGTACGGCGACTTCGCCAACGCCGGCCAGGTGATCATCGACAGCTTCATCGTCTCCGGCGAGGCCAAGTGGGGACAGACCAGCCGCCTCACCCTGCTGCTGCCGCACGGCTACGAGGGCTCAGGCCCCGAGCACTCCAGCGCCCGCATCGAGCGCTTCCTCGCGCTCGGCGCCGAGGGCAACATCCGCATCGCCAACCCGACCACCGCCGCTCAGTACTTCCACCTGCTGCGGCGCCAGGCGCTGATCCGCAAGCCGCGCCCGCTGGTCGTCTTCACCCCCAAGGGCCTGCTGCGCCTCGACCGCGCCACCGCCACGCCCGAGGAACTGACCGACGGCCACTTCCACTTCATCCTCGATGACCCGAAGGCGACGGAGCGTCGCGAGAAAGTCGAGCGCCTCGTCCTCTGCACCGGCAAGGTCTACTTCGACCTCGACGGCTCAGAGCGGCGCGAACAGGCGGAGAACGTCGCGATCGCCCGGGTCGAGCTGCTCTACCCCTTTGCCGACGAGCAGCTGAAGAGCGTGATCGCCTCCTACCCGAACCTGAAGGAGATCGTCTGGGTCCAGGAGGAGCCGCGCAATATGGGCTGCTGGAAGGTGATGTCACGCCGCTTCCCCGGCATCCTCCCCGAGGGCGTCGCGCTCGATTACATCGGCCGTCCGACCCGGGCCAGCACCGGCGAGGGCTACTCCGGCGCCCACGCGCGTGAGCAGGAACGCATCGTGCTCACCGCGCTAACTCCGGGCGCATAGGCGCGGCGGGTCCTGTCGTGGATTTGGTGCCACCACCCCTGCGGTAGCTAAAGCTTCCTCGGGGCGGTCCCCCAAATCCACGCCACCCCCCGCGATATACGCTGGAATTCGTGCGTCGACCCACGAGCCCGCTAAGAAAGCCCGTTCCCGGGCCGCTCTTCCACAAGGTCAAGGTTCTGTCCTGGATCGAGTTGGGGATTTTCAGCCTCTTGATTCTTTTTTGGTTGCTGCCGGGATTTGAAACCGAGACGATGCTGTTCGGCTGGGCGCACGGTCTCGGCTTCGTCCTCCTCTGCATCGTGATCTGGGTCGCCTGCGGCAAGCGCGAGGCGCCCTACACGCTGCTTGCAGCGACGCTGACCCCGGTCGGCCCGGTGGGCAGCGTGATCGGGATCGAGCTGATCGAACGCCGTGGCTGGGGAATTGCGGATTCCCCGCAAAGAGTCGTGGAATCCCCGTAGATCCGCTCAGGAAGCCTTGACCTGAGGGCGTGGGCAAGGTATAGGTAGAACCTGACTGTTCCTCTGAGCAGTCCCGTTTAGGGGAACGGCCGCGTCGGCATCCCTCCCTGGCTACCGACGCGCAGGTGCAGTGAGGGTCGCG
>DATMIH010000050.1:0-4187 GCA_035554595.1 Solirubrobacterales bacterium | reverse complement strand
CGGCGACGATCTCTCCCTGGGAGTGTCCGATCAGCACCGACGGGGTGACGCCGAGGTCGAGCCAGAGCCTGCCCAGCGAGACCATCGTCGCGAAGAGGGCGGCCTGGACGATCTCGATGCGATCGAGCCACTCGGCTCCCTCGTCGCGCAGGGCCTCTTCGAGCGAGAGGTCGAGGAATGGAGCCAGCGCCCGTTCGCACTCGCCGAAGTAACGAGCGAAAGCGGGCGAGGCCTCCAACAGCTCCAGTGCCATCCCGGCGTGCTGGGTGCCCTGGCCGGCGAAGAGGAGGACAGGCCCCTGCTTGGCTTTGGCAACGCCCCTGGCGAGGCCGGGAGCGTCGCCGCCCTGGGCCAGAGCCGCGAGCTTGCCGAGCAGCTCGTCACGACCCCCTGCCGCCGCGACGGCGCGATGCTCGAAGCTGGCGCGAGTGGTGGCGAGGGAGTAGGCCACGTCGCCGGGATCGAGACCTGGGTTGGCTTCGAGGTGGGAGGCGAGGCGCTGTGCGGACTCGCGCAGGGCGAGCTCCGACTTGGCCGAGAGGACCAGTGGCCTCGCCTCGGGGGGGAGCGGCGCTGCGGCGCCATCGGAGCCCCTGGAGGAGGCGCCGGCACCCGGGCCGGGGTCCCCTACCTGGGGCGAGGGCGCCTCCTCCAAGATCAAGTGGGCGTTGGTGCCGCTGGCGCCGAAGGATGAGATGCCGGCCCGGCGCGGGCGTCCGTTCGCCTGCCAGCGCTGCTGCTCACTCAGCAGCTCGACTCTCCCCGCCTCCCAGTCGACCTTCGAGGAGGGGGCGTCTGCATGCAGCGTCTTCGGCAGGACGCCCTGCCGCATCGCCAGCGTCATCTTGATCACCCCGGCCACCCCCGCGGCCCCCTGGGTGTGGCCGATGTTGGACTTGATCGAGCCGAGCCTCAGCGGCGCTTCGCGATCCTGGCCGTAGGTGGCGAGCAGGGCGCCAGCCTCGATCGGATCGCCGAGGGCGGTGCCGGTGCCGTGGGCCTCGACCGCGTCGACGTCCTCCGGGCTGAGCCCGGCGTTGGCCAGGGCCTGGTGGATCACCCGTTCTTGCGAGGGGCCGTTGGGGGCGGTGATGCCGTTGGAAGCACCGTCCTGGTTGACGGCGGAGCCCCTGATCACGGCCAGGACCTGGTGGCCGTTGCGCTCGGCGTCGGAGAGGCGCTCGAGCGCGAGCACGCCGACCCCCTCGGAGAGGCCGGTCCCGTCGGCCGCGTCGGAGAAGGCCTTGCAGCGCCCGTCGGGGGCGAGCCCGCGCTGGCGCGAGAAGAGAATCATCATCCCGGGCGTCGAGAGGACCGTTACCCCGCCGGCCAGCGCCATCGAGCACTCCCCTCCCCGCAGCGCCTGCGCAGCGAGGTGCAGGGAAACCAGTGAGGAGGAACAGGCGGTGTCGACGTTCATCGTCGGCCCCTCGAGGCCGAGGGTGTAAGAGACGCGGCCGGAGACGATGCTGCCGGACATGCCGGAGCTGACGCCCTCTTCGGCGAACCCGTAGTCCTGGTACATCACCCCTGCGAAGACGCCGGTCTGGCTACCGCGCAGCGAATTGGGATCGATGCCGGCGTCCTCCAGCGCCTCCCAGCTGGCTTCCAGCAGGAGTCGCTCCTGCGGGTCCATCACGGTCGCCTCGCGGGGGCTGATCCCGAAGAAATCGGGATCGAAATCGGCCGCGCCGGCCATGAAGCCCCCCTCGCGGGTGTAGCTGGTGCCGGGATGGTCGGGGTCGGGGTGGTAGAGGCGGTCGAGGTCCCAGCCGCGGTCGTCGGGGAACTCCGAGATCGCGTCGCGGCCATCGGCGAGCAGCCGCCAGAGTCCGGCGGGCGAATCGACACCGCCCGGGAAGCGGCAGCTCATGCCGACGATCGCGATCGGCTCCTCGACGGTCCGCGCCTTGACCACGGTCCGGCGCGAGGCGGCGCCCTCCGTTGCCTCGGCGAGTAGGCGTGTCGCCAGCGCCTTCGCGGAGGGATGGTCGAAGACCAGCGTCGGCGCCAGGCGGAGCCCGGTCGAGGCGCCCAGGCGGTTGCGCAGCTCGACCGCCGCCAGCGAGTCGAACCCGAGCTCTTTGAAGGCGCGCTCGGGCTCGATATCGGCGGCCGAGTCGTGACCCAGAACCGCCGCCGCCTGGGTCCGGACGAGATCGAGGACGACGGCCTCGCGCTTGTCCTCCGGCAGCTCGGCCAGGCGCTCCGCCAGCGAACCGGCCTGGCGCTGGGAGCGGATCGGCACGCGGACGAGCCCGCGCAGGATCGCCGGCAGGGTGCCCGCCGTCGCCTGGGCCCGCAGCGCGCCCGGGTCGAAGAGGATCGGCGCCGTCAGCAGATCGCCCAGGGCCAGCGCGGCGTCGAAGAGCTCCAGGCCGCGCTCGGGATCCATCGGCACGAAGCCCAGCCGTGCCCGCATCTGGCGCATCAGCTCTTCGCGCTGGGATCCAGTCACCTCGGCGCCCATGCCGCTTTCCTGGTCCCATTTACCCCAGGCCAGGGACATCGCCGGCAGCCCCTGGGCGCGGCGCAGAGCGGCAAGCGCGTCAACGAAGGCGTTGGCCGCGGCGTAGTTGGCTTGAGCGGCGCCACCCAGCAGCCCGGCGGCGGAGGAGAAGAGGAGGAAGTGGGAGAGCTCGACCTCCGCGGTCAGCTCGTGCAGGTGCCAAGCGGCATCGACCTTGGGCCGCATCGTCCGCTCGAGCTGCTCGTGGTCGAGCGCCGCGAGCACGCTGTCGTCGAGCACCCCGGCGGAGTGGACCACGGCGCCCAGTGGGTGCTCGAGGGGAATCGAGTCGAGAAGCGCCTCGAGCTGGCCGCGGTCGGATGCATCGCAGGCCGCCACCGTCACCTCGGCCCCGAGGCGCTCCAACCTCGCCCTCAGCTCGGCCGCGCCGTCGGCGTCTTCGCCCCGGCGACTGACGAGCAGCAGGTGAGCGGCGCCGTGGTCGGTGATCAGGTGCTCGGCGATGCGGGCGCCGAGGCCGCCCGTGCCGCCGGTGATTAGGACCGTCGAACGCGGGTCGAGCACCGGGGGCGCGTCGTCCTCGCCGAGATCGGTTGCCGAGACCAGCCGGGCCGCCAGCATCGACCCCTCGCGCACAGCGAGCTGCGGCTCCTCGGCGGCCGCCGCCAGCGCCTCGGGCAGGGCGAGAAGCGAAGCCTCCGCTCGATCGAGGTCGATCAAGGCGAAGCGACCGGGGTGCTCCGAGCAGGCCGAGCGCAGCAGGCCGGGCAGCGGCGCGGTGATGAGATCGGCATCGCGGTCCGGCTCGCCGGCGCTGGCAAGTGCCCCCTGAGTGAGGAAGACCAGCCGCGATCCGGCCAGGGGCTCCGCCGCTAGCCAGGCCTGGACCAGATCAAGTGCCCGCGCGGTCCTGGCGCGCGCCGCAGCCGGCACGCCGGAGTCGTCCCGCGGGGCGGAGCGGGCATCGGCGATGACTAGCTCGGGAACATCCTCCCCCGCCGCGACCGCCTCCAGCAGGGCGGCCAGATCGCCGTGGAGGTCGGCCGCAAGGCCGTCGATCCCGTGCTCGCCGAGGATCGCAATGGATGCAGGCGCCGCGGCCTCGGAGCGGACCGCCGACCACTGGTGGCGGTAGAGCGAGCTGAGCGGGCTCGCCGCAAGTTGCAGCCGGCTCGGATCAACCTCCCGGACGACAACCGACTCGACCGCGGCCGCTGGTGCGCCCGAGGCGTCGGTGGCGGCCAGCGCGAAGCCGTCCTTGATCGGGGTCAGCCGGACCCGCAGCGAGTCCGCGCCGGCGGCGGAGATGCCTATTCCGCGCCAGGAGAACGGCAGCTTCGGCGCTACGCCCTTACCGCTCAGGGCTCGGTCGAGGCCGATGTGGAAGGCCGCATCCAAGAGCGCCGGGTGGACCCCAAAGCGCTGCGCCTCGGCGC
The DNA here is from genome assembly GCA_035554595.1 of Solirubrobacterales bacterium. Taxonomy (GTDB): domain Bacteria; phylum Actinomycetota; class Thermoleophilia; order Solirubrobacterales; family 70-9; genus VRUE01. The sequence goes on along the minus strand of DATMIH010000050.1, from coordinate 281 downwards.
TGCGCTCCGGATCGAGCGATACCTCGGCGTAGATCTCCTCGCCGTCTCGCCAGGCGGCGCGCACACCCTGGAAGGCCGGGCCGTAATCGAAGCCGGCCTCGGCGAGGCGGTCATAGAGGAACTCCACCTCCAGGGGCTCGGCGCCGGGCGGTGGCCACTGGGCCATCGCCGCGACGGCGGGAGGTGCATCGGCGCTAAGGGCGCCGCTGGCGTTGGTTGCCCACTCCGCCTCAGAGCCTTCGGGGCGGGAGTGAATCGAGATCTCGCGCCGGCCTCCCTCC
>DATMIH010000049.1:0-20241 GCA_035554595.1 Solirubrobacterales bacterium | reverse complement strand
GTTCGACGCCTTGCTCAACTACGTCACGGCGCTGACCTTCGCCCGTGAGGGCGAGGACTTGAGTGAGCGCTACTGGCCCGCCAGCCTGCACGTCCTGGCCAAGGACATCCTCAAGTTCCACGCGGTGATCTGGCCCGCGCTCTGCCTCGCCGCCGACCTCGAGCCGCCGCGGCGGATGACGATCCACGGCTACCTGCTGATGGGCGAGAAGAAGATGTCGAAGAGCCTCGGCAACGTGCTCGATCCGTTTGAGGTGATCGATCGCTTCGGCGCCGACGCGCTGCGCTTCTACCTCTTCCGCGAGGTCAGCTTCGGCCAGGACGGCTCGATCTCCACCGCCGGCTTCGAGTCGCGCTACGAGACCGAGCTGGCCAACGACTACGGCAACCTCGCCAGCCGCGTGCTGGCGATGGTCGAGCGCTACCGCGCCGGCACGGTGCCGGTGGCGGCGGTCGACGCCGTGCTCGCCGAGGACTTTGAAGCTGTGGTGCCGCACTTCAGCGATCTGCTCGACCGCGCCGAGCTGACCCAGGCCCTGGAGGTTGTCTGGACCCTGGTGCGGCGGCTAAACCGCTACGTCGAGGAGACCCAGCCTTGGGTGCTGGCCAAGGATGAGGCTGACCCCGAGCGCCTCGACGAGGTCCTCTACAACCTGGTCGAGGGACTGCGGGTGACGACGCTGCTGCTCGTCCCGTACCTGCCGCAGACCAGCGAGACGCTACTCGCGGCGCTGGGCGAAGACGGCCGCGCGCTCGCCGAACTCGGTTCGCGTCCCGGTGGTCAGAGCGTCGAGCGGGTGCCGCCGCTCTTCCCCAAGATCGAGACGCCGGCCTAGTGGCGGCGGTCCTCGCCGCTCGCGCCCTGCGCAAGTCCTACCGCGGCAAGGATGCGCTGGTTGGGGTCGACCTCGAGGTCGGCGCGGGGGAGCTGCTCGGCCTGCTCGGGCCCAACGGCGCCGGCAAGTCGACCCTGACCAAGATCGCCTGCGGTCTGGTCCGGCCCAGTGGCGGCGGCGTCGAGGTGCTGGGGAGGCCGGCCGGTTCGCCGCTGGCGCGGGCCGCGATCGGCTACCTCGCCGAGCTCTTCCGCTTTCCCGGCTGGTGCTCGGCCGACGAGCTCCTCGTGCTGCACCAGCGGCTCTGCGGCTCGGCCGGCGGGGCGAGCGAGCGCGCCGAGCTGCTCGAGTTGGTCGAGCTGAGCCACGCCGCCGGCACCCGGGTGGAGACGATGTCGAAGGGCATGCAGCAGCGGCTTGGCATCGCCCAGGCTCTGGTCGGATCGCCGGGCCTGCTGCTGCTCGACGAGCCGACCAGCGCCCTCGACCCGGTCGGCAGGCGGATCGTCCGCGGCCTGCTCGAAGAGCTGCGCCGCCGCGACGTCGCCGTGCTGCTCAACTCGCACCTGCTCAGCGAGGTCGAGCTGGTCTGTGACCGGGTGGCGATCATCGCCGACGGCAAGCTGGTCCAAGAGGGGCGTCCCGCCGACCTGGAGCGGCCGCGCGGGGTCGAGGTCGAGACCGCGAACGGGGTCCGGCTCTTCGAGGGCGCCGGGCACGACGAGGCGCCGGAGATCGTCGCGCGGCTGGTCGCCGAGGGCGAGCGCATCCACCGGGTTGAGGTGCTGAGCAGCACACTTGAGGACGTTTACCTCGAGGCCGTGCGGGGCCGGACGGGCTGAGCAGGATGGCGCGCTCCGTCGCCACCGTGATCGGTTACGCCCTGCGTGAGGGCCTGCGCCGCCGCGTCTTCCTCGCCGTGCTGCTGCTCTCACTCGGCTTCCTGGCGCTCTATGGGGTCGGCGCCCACTTCGCCTTCCGCGACGCCAGCGGCTTCGCCGGCCCCGAACCGAAGATCCTCGACCCCAAGGCCTTCACCGGGGCAACGATCTTCGGCATGGCGATGTTCACCACGCTCTTCCTCGGCTCCGTGCTCGCCGTCTTCCTCACCCTGGGGATCGTCCGCGGCGACGCCGAGAGCGGCCTGCTGCAGCCGCTGGTCGTGCGCCCGATCGGTCGCACGACCCTGCTGCTCTCGCGCTTCCTCGCCGCCGCTGGCCTTTCCGCGGCCTACGTGCTCGCCGTCTACGGCGCCGCGCTGGCGATCACTTGGCAGACCGGACACTGGGCGCCGGACCATCTGCTCGGCCCCGGACTGGCACTGGCCCTCGCGGTCTCCATCGTCGCCGCGCTCTCGCTGCTTACCTCGACCTTCCTCTCGGTGACGGCGCAGGGGATCGTCGTCTTCATGGTCTACGGCGCCGGCCTGACCGCCGGCCTGCTGGCCCAGATCGGCCACGCGATCCACTCCGCCACCCTGCACTCGATCGGCCACACCGCCAGCTGGATCCTTCCCTTCGAGGGCCTCTACGCCGCCAGCCTGCACGCCCTGATCTCCAACACATCGGGGCTAACCGGCGTCGTTCTGCAACTCGGTCCGTTCGGTGGTTCTGAAGCTGCGGGTCCCGGCCTGATCATCTGGGCCTTCGCCTATACCGCGGGCGTGCTCGCCTTGGCGGCAGTGGCCTTCTCCCGGCGGGACTTGTAGGGAAGGTGCGCTTCAGGCGCAGTTCGCGTCAACAGAATGAGCTGCGCGAGCGCGCTTGGCCTTGGCGCTCTTCAGCTGATGACGCAGACGGCGCTTCGCCAGGCGCCCGCGAGCACCGTGCAGCCGTCCCTTGAGGCGGCGAACCTGGCGCGCATGTGCCGCGAGACTCGCTTCTGCCCTTGAGCAGGGCGAGACCGCCACGGTCGTCCGGGCCGCCGCGCTGCAGCGCACCGTTGTGCTGCCCGGCTGCGCGACACAGACGCGCATCTGTACCTTGCGGCCCTGAGCGACTGCGGGCATCGTGCCGGTGAAGGTGGCGACCCCGCCCGCCGAGGTCGCGCCCAGCACGTTGATGAACGGTTCGGGGTCGCTGCCGCGAGGTGCCACTAGCCGCCATTGCAGGGAGGCCGGAATGCCGTCGCCCGCTGGTGTGTTATCGCCGTAAGTGAGGCTGGCAGAGAGGGTAAAGCTGGCGGGCAGCGTCGTCGGCACCACGAGTCCGGCGTTGACCAGGGTGACGATCTGCTCGAGCGTAACCGAGTACTGCCCGCCTTCGTTTGGGTCCGCTGCCTCGCCCCGGTCGTAGCAGCATCCGAGATATATCCAGGGGACCAGATAGGGCTGTCCAGTTGAGCCCGAATAGGTCATCGACAACCGGCTCTGCTGACCGCCTTCGACGTAAGGACTTTCACGGCAGCTTTCGAGCGCGCCGTCAGCCCCGAATTCGTCCACCGGTGGCAGGAGGCAGAAATGGAGCGAAGATTTGCTCAGCCTATTGTCGACAGCTATCTGGATTTGGTCGCCTGGGCGCATGGTGGAGGGCAATCGCCACCAGTGGTTGAAGCTGTTTCCGTGCGCCCAAACAGTGCCGGGCCAATTGCCGGTGAACGGAACTCCGACGTTCACCGAGGCGGATGTGCCCGGGCCGTTGTTCGACGAGGCCGCTGCACTCGCCGTCATGACCACCATTACCGCAACGGCCAGCGCTGCACTGAATGCGTATTTTCCCGCCTGCCCCCTCGTCATCGGCGGTCGAGGCTACCCGAAGGTTATTTAGCTCTCAAGAAAACGAAGAATGAAATATGGATATTTAGCGATGGACTGAGGCCGTGGCGAGTGCATCGGGCCCAAGCTGACCGGGCTCGGTGTATCCGCACAGGGCCAGCGTCAGGTCGAGCTCAGCGAGCACCATCCGGAGCACCGTTTCAACCCCCTGCTGTCCCTCGAGGGCAAGTCCCCAGATGTAAGGGCGGCCGAGGCAGACGGCGTCGGCGCCGAGGGCGAGCGCCTTGATCGCGTCGCTGCCGCTGCGCACTCCGCTGTCGAAGAGGATCGTCAGCTCGTCGTCGGCCGCCTCGGCGATCGCCGGCAGGGCGTCCAGCGCGCCGATCGCGCCGTCGACCTGGCGGCCGCCGTGGTTGGAGACGACGATGCCCTCGATGCCGCGCGCCGCCGCTTCGCGGGCGTCATCGGGGTGCTGGATCCCCTTGATCACGATCGGCAGTTCGGTCTGCTCGCGCAGCCAGGCGAGGTCATCCCAGCTCAGCGCCGGGTTGGCCTGGACGCCGAGGAAGTGGCCGGTGGCGGCGCCGACGTCCTCCTCGGGTGTCTTCTCCAGTCCTTCGCGGAAGACGGGGTCCTGGAAGTAGTTGGCGACGCCCATGCCGTTGAGGAAGGGCAGCCAGGCCTGCTGCAGGTCGCGCGGCTTCCAGCCTGGGATGAAGGTGTCGACGGTGAGCACGATCGCCCCGTAGCCGGCCGCCTCGGCGCGGCTGACGAAGCTGGCGGCGATCGCGCGGTCGTTGGGCCAGTAGAGCTGGAACCAGCGCGGCACCTCGCCGCCGGCCTCGGCGATCTCCTCGAGCGTGAAGTGGGAGTTGGTGCTGGCGATCATCGGCAGGCCAAGCGCCGCCGCCGCGCGTGCGGTCGCCAGCTCACCGTCGGGATGGACGACCTTCTGCACGCCGATCGGCGCCAGCAGCAGCGGCGCCGGCATCGCTGTGCCGAGCAGAGTGGTGGAGAGGTCGCGGGCGGAGACGTCGCGCAGCATCCGCGGCACGATCTGCCGCCGCCGGAAGGCCTCGCGGTTGGCGTCCATCGTGCCCTCGCTGCCGGCGCCGGCGAAGACGTAGTTGGCGGCGCGCTCGTCCATCGTCTCGACGGCGAGCTGCTCCAACTCGGCGACCGAGACGGGAACGCTCGGCGTCTCCCCGCCCATGCCGAGGGCGTAGATCTGGCGGTAGTAGTCGGCGAAATCTCCCATCCGGCGCTGAAGGCTATCCGCGCAGCCCAGGGATAGGCTGGGAGCCGGCGATGATCGATTCACACACTCACATCTTTCTCTGCGAGCGGCCCGAGGGCGAGGTGGTCGCGGCCGCGCGCGAGGCCGGGGTGGAGCGGATGCTCAACGTCGGCCTCGACGCGGAGACCAACGTCGCGGCGGTCTCCGCAGCCGGGCGTTACGAGAGCGTCTTCGCCACCGTCGGCTGCCACCCGACCGAGGCGGGTGGGTTCGACGACGCGCGGGCCGCGGAGATCGCGCGGCTGGCGGCGGAAAACGAGAAGGTGCGGGCGATCGGCGAGACCGGGATCGACTACTACCGCGAGTCGGCGAGCAAGGCGGATCAGCACCGGTCCTTCGAAGCGCAGATCGATATCGCTCGCGAGCGCGGCCTGCCGATCGTGATCCACGCCCGCGACCCCGAGGGGGAGACCGGTGCCGTCGACGACGTCTTCGAGATCCTCGACCGGCGCGGGGACGGGGTCGCTGTGATCCTGCACTGCTTCCTTGCCCCCTGGCGGGTGCAGGACGCGATCGATCGCGGCTGGTATTGCTCCTTCTCCGGCATCGTCACCTTCCCCAGCGCCGAGGAGCTGCGCGAGGCGGCCGCCAAGCTGCCCGACGAGCTCGTCCTGGTCGAGACCGACGCGCCCTACCTGGCGCCGCAGCCGGTGCGCGGCAAGCCGAACGAGCCGGCCTACGTGGTTTCCACCGCCGAGGTCGTCGCCGAGGTCCGCGGCGTCTCCTACGCCGAGCTCGAGCGCACGGTTGAGGCGAACGCCAGGGCGCTCTTCGGCTGGTAGGGCGCCTTGGTCCGCCTCGGGCAGAACTTCCTCTCCGACCCGAACCTGCTCGACGCGATCGTCCGCGACGCCGCGCTGCGCCCCGACGACGTCGTGCTCGAGGTCGGCGCCGGGGAAGGGGTGCTGAGCGAGCGGCTTGCCGAGGTCGTCGCTCACCTGCACTCGGTCGAGCTCGATCGGGGGTTGGCGGAGGCGCTCGGGGCGCTGGCGGCGCGGCCCAACGTCAGCCTGCACTGGGCCGATGCGATGCGGATCGACTTCGGCGCCCTGCAGCCCCTGCCGACGGCGGTCGTCGCCAACCTTCCCTACGCGGTAGCGACGCCGGTGATCCTGCGCACGATCGAGCAGCTGCCCTCGCTGCGTTCGTGGACGGTGATGGTGCAGCGCGAGATCGCCGACCGGCTGCGGGCGGCGCCCGGCAACCGCACCTACGGGTCACCGAGCGTGCTCGCCCAGCTCGCCTGCGAGGTGCGACTGCTGCGCAAGGTTGACCCGGCCGTCTTCCGGCCGCGGCCGCGGGTTGACTCGGCGATCCTCGCCCTGCGGCGCACCGGGCCGGGCGCCGACCCCGCGACGCGCGAACTGGTCCGGGCCGCCTTCGCCCACCGGCGCAAGGCGCTGGCGCGCTCTGTCGAGCACGTGCGGCCGGGCTCGCTCGTCGCGGCGAGGGCGGCGCTCGAGGAGCTCGGCCTGCCGGCTGACGCGCGCGCCGAGGCGCTCGCGCCCGGCGATTTCGCCGCCCTATCGGCGAAGCTGCGCGACAGCGACTGAGAGCCTTAGCCGATGCAGATCCACGCCCCCGCCAAGCTCAACCTCTGCCTTTACCTCGGCGCTCGCCGTGAGGACGGCCTGCACGAGCTCTGCTCGCTGTTCGAGCCGCTGGCGCTGGCGGACCTGATCACGCTTCCGACTTTGACCACACCAGAGGTGGGTCAAGGTCGGATGGGCGTCGATCACGATGAAGTCGTCTGCCCTGGGGTCGAGGGAGAGAATCTGGCGGCGCGGGCGCTCGCGGCTCTGCGTGAGCGTGGCTGGCAACACCCGCCGTTGCGGGTTGAGATCGAGAAGCGCATCCCGGTTGCGGCCGGCCTCGGCGGCGGTAGCGCCGACGCGGCGGCGATCCTCCGCCTGGCCGTCGGAGAGGTTTCGGGCCTGGAGGAGATCGCGCTTGAGCTGGGCGCCGATGTGCCTTCGCAGCTGAGGCCGGCGCTTGCGCTCGTGGGTGGCGTGGGGGAGAGGATCGAGCGGCTGCCGGAGCCGAAGCCGCACGCCGTGGTCTTGCTGCCCGGCGGTGGCGGGCTCAGCACCGCCGAGGTATTCGCCGAGGCAGACCGCCTCGGACTCGGTCGCGCCGACGAGGAGCTGGCGGAGCTGGCCGGGCACCTGCGCTCGTCGGCCGGCGCCGGCGCCTCGCCGCTCGCCTATTCGGAGCTGCTGGTCAACGACCTCGAGCCGGCGGCCCGCTCGTTGCGGCCTGAGATTGGCGCCGCTCTCGACGCTCTGCGCGATGCCGGCGCGCGGCACGCGCTGCTCACCGGCTCCGGCCCCACGGCGTTCGGACTCTGTGAGGACATGGCCGCGGCACAGCGGGTGGCGAACGCGCTCGATCGCGATGACGCGATCGTCTGCGAGGCGGGGGGGACGCCCCAATGAGGTTCCGCTGTTCCTATGCACCGCTGCTCACCGAAAAGGAACAGCGGAGCGTGGTCGTATGAAGCTTCCGGGTGAGGGGAGCGGCAACCGCAAACGCCTGCTGATCGCGCTCGTGGTGGCGCTCGTGGCGGGCGGCTACTACCTGATCAGCCGCCAGCTCGGCCACCTCGACCTGCAGAGCCTGCTGGAAGACCTCTCCAACGCGCTCGGTGCCTGGACCTACCTGATCGTCGGGGCCTTCGCCTTCGCCGAGACCGTTGCCTTCGTCGGCCTCATCGTCCCCGGCGAGACCGTGATGCTGCTCGGCGGCGCCGTCGCCGGGCAGGGCGCGATCGACATCTACCTGCTGATCGCGATCGCCTGGCTCTCGGCCTGGGCCGGCGACACGACCAGCTTCTTCATCGGCCGCCGCCTCGGCCGCGAGTTCGTGCTCAAAAACGGGCCCCGCTTCGGGATCGGCCACGAGCGCTTCGAAAAGGTCGAGGACTACTTCTCCCGCCACGGCGGCAAGACGATCTTCATCGGCCGCTTCATCAGCCTCGTGCGCGCCTTCGCCCCCTTCATCGCCGGCAGCTCGGGCATGCGCTACCGCGCCTTTGTCCCCTACAGCATCCTCGGCACCGGACTCTGGGCCAGCGCCCACATCCTCGTCGGCTACTTCTTCTCGCGCAGCATCGAGAGCGCCGCCAAGTACGCCGGCCGCGGTGCCTTTGTGTTGGCAACGACGATCGTCGTCATCGTTGCCATCGTCTCGGCGGTCCGCTTCCTGCGGGTCGAGGACAACCGGCGCCGGATCGTCGCCTGGATGGAGCAGCACGCTGCGACCCGCTGGCTGGTCGTGCTCACCCGCCGCTTCCGCCCCCAGCTGCAGTTCCTCTGGGAGCGGGTCACGCCGGGCGGCACCTTCGGGCTCGAGTTCACCTCGCTGATGGCGATCTTCGCCGTCGCCGTCTTCGTCCTGGTCTCTTACACGGTGATCGTCAACGGCGAACCGGGCCCGACCCCCGGCGACACCACGGCGATCGAAATCGCCGAAAAGCTGCGGGCGGACTGGCTGACTCACTTCGCCAAGGTGTTCACGCACCTGGGCTCCAGCGCGCTCACCGGAGCGCTCGCCTTCGTCGCCGCGGTCCTGCTGGTCGCGCGCCGCCGCTGGGCCGAGTTCGGCGTGCTGCTGGGGGGCGTGGTGTTGATCTTCGCCGGCGTCCACGAGATCAAGGACGTGGTCGACCGGCCGCGACCCGGTGACGGCCTGATCGGCGTCTCGGGCTCCTCCTTCCCCAGCGCTCACGCCGCCTACTCGACCTTCTACGTCTGGCTCGCAGTGACGATCGTGATGCGACTGCGGCCCGGGATGGCGCGCGGCGCGCTCGTCGTCGTTGCCGGCATCGCGCTCACCGCCCTGGTCGGCCTCTCGCGGGTCTACCTCAACGTCCACTACCTCAGCGACGTCAGCGCCGGTTGGGCGCTCGGGGCCGCCTCCTTCTCGCTTTGTGCGGCCGTGGCGCTAACCATCACCACCGTGCGACAGAATGACCACCGTGTTGCCCCTGGCGCTGCAGAAGATCGAGAATGAGTACCTGCTGTTCGGCGCTGCCGGGCTGGTCAGCCTGGCTGCCTTCGTCGGCCTGATCCTGGTGCCGGCGCTCAGCTCCTACGGCCGGGTCTGGGAGAAGGCCGCCGCCGGGGTGCTCTCACTCTTCGTCCTCGCCGCCCTCGTCCTAGTTGGCGTCGTGGCCGGCCTGGCGATCGTCTACTACTACAACGACATCGTCAATCTGCTCAAATGAGGCGAGTTCGTCGATACCGACGGCGTCTCGACGCCGGAATGCCGGCGCCAGTCTGCACCGTGCAAGTGTCCAGGTAGCGCTGCTACCTGGCCCCTCACCCGTCGCATCCTGGCTTGGCCTCCGACGCCGAGCCATCCGCCGGTATCGCCTCACTCGCCTCATTTGAGCACCGGCCTGATAATTGTCGGATGACTGCCGCGTCGAAAAACTCCGAATCTCTCGACGCGCTCTCCGAGGCGGTCGAATCGGGCGCCGGGCTGCCCGCGGTCGCCCGTGCCGCGGCCAAAGTGCTCGACGCCAGCGTCGTCCTGATCGACCGCTCCAGCGCCGTGCTGGCGGTGGCCGGCGCCTCGCCCGACCAGGAGAAGAAGCTGCTTGCCGGGGGGGAGGAGGTGACCCGCGTCGAGCTGCGGGTGGCCGACTCCGCCGTCGGCGAGTTGCGCTACCGCGGCTCGAATCCGCCCGAGCCGATGATCGCCCGCATGGTGACGACGCTGCTGGCGCTCGAGCTCGAGCGCTCGCGCTCGCCGGAGTGGGAGAGCGAGGAGGTCGCGGGCGCCTTCGTCGCCGCCGTGCTGGCGCGCGAGGTGACTGACCGCGGCGACATCCTCGCCCGCGCCGCCGAGCTCGGCGCCAACTTCGAGGCGGGCGCCGGGGTGTTGATCCTGCACGCCGCGCCGCGCGCCGCCCAGACCGGTGAGTGGCGCGCCCGGGTACTGACCCTGGCCCAGCGCGCATTGCGCTCGCTTGCCCCCGGCGCCCTGGCCAGCCCCGATGGCGAGGAGTCGGCCGAGATCGCCGTGATCGTGCCGGCCGAGGATGACACGCGGATCGAGCGCGCCACCACCGGCCTGGCGCGCGAGTTGGAAGACAGCCTCCCCGGCTTTCACCTGACGATCGGCCGTAGCCGTCACGCCGCCGACCCGGTCGACCTCTACCGCGCTGGCAACGAGGCGCGCCTCGCGGTCAACGTCGGCGAGGCCGAGGGCCGCACCGTGCTCGCCTTCGAGGACACCGGTTCTTACCGCCTGCTGCTACCGGCGATGAGCGAGGACCCGCGTGAGCTGGAGCGCTTCTACGCCGAGACGATCGCGCCCCTGGCCGCCTACGACGAGCAGTACGAGACCGAGCTGGTGACCACGGTCGAGGCCTACCTCGACAACGACGGCAATGTCGCCGCAACCGCCAAACAGCTCTTCACCCACCGCCACACGATCCGCTACCGGCTGGAGCGGGTCAAAGAGCTCTGCGGCCACGACGTCTCCGCCACCGAGGGCCGCGAGAAGCTCGGCCTCGGGCTCAAAACGATGCGCGTCCTGGGCATCGCCTCGCCGCGCGGCCCGGCGATGGAGCCTGGGGCGGAAGCGGGGAAGGTGCCGCGGGGCGGCGAGGAGTAGCGCGCAGTTCCGGGGGAAGGACTCGAACCCTCTCTTCTTGGACCAAAACCAAGCGTGCTGGCCGATTACACCACCCCGGAGCGGGTTCGAGCCTAGCGCTAGCGACGTCCTCTGTTCGGTTGTCCACCGTATAGGTGGTCAATCAACCACTCGTCGGCTGATTGCGTCCGCCCTGGTGCTTAGGGTCGGATCATGGAGATGGGGACACCCACGATGGACCCGGATATTCGCGAGGGCCTGAGGCGCAGCTGGAAGGCGCTGATGGCGGTTGGCGTGCTGGCGATCTTCATCGGCTGCATCGCGATTCTCGTGCCGGCGGTCGCCTCGGTCGGGACGGCGATCTTCATCGGCTGGATCCTCGTCGTCGCCGGTGCGTTCCTGGTCGCCGGCGCCTTCATGGCGCACTCGATCGGCAGTGTGATCTTGCGCCTGATCTGGGCGCTGCTGACGGTGATCGTCGGGCTCTGGCTGATCGTCGAACCGCACAACGGCACGCTGACGCTGACCTTGGTGCTCGGTATCTACTTCCTCTTCATGGGCCTGACCCGGATCGCCGTCGCCTTCGCCGGCCGCGGCCAGGAAGGGGCCGGGCTGGTCGGTCTCAGCGGCGTCGCGGGCCTGCTCATCGGCATCCTTGTTCTCGCCAAGTTCCCCAGCAGTGCGGACTGGGCGATCGGCCTCCTGGTCGGGATCGACCTGATCTTCGCCGGCTGGACGCTCACTTCAGTAGCTCTGGTCGGTCGGGATCTCGCCCGAGGATCGTGACCTTAGAAGGCGTTGTGTGCCCCTCCAGCAGAGGCTTGGCGACCACGCACCGAACCTTCCTCGCCGATCTGCTGCGCAACGGTCTCTGATGGAGGGGCACACAACGCCTTCCACGACTACGATCCCGGGGTGAGTTCGCCGCTCGTCCTGGTCATGGCGGCAGGACAAGGGACGCGAATGCGTTCCAGCCTGCCGAAGATGCTCCATCCCGTGTGCGGGAGGGAGATGGTTGGCTGGCCGATCGTCGCGGCGCGGGAAGCTGGCGCGGGACAGGTCGCCGTGATCGTCTCGCCGGGCATAGACATAGCTCCTGGGTTGCCCGACGAAGTTGAGACCGTGGTGCAGCCCGAGCCCGATGGCACCGGCGGAGCGATACGGGCGGCGCTGCCGTTGGTCGAGGAGGCCGAGACAGTCTTGGTGCTCTCCGGCGACGTGCCGTTGATCTCGGCGGAGACGATCGCCGGGCTGCTCGAGGCGCACTCTTCTTCGGGCGCGGCGGCGACGATGCTGACGATCGAGCTTGACGATCCGGGTTCTTATGGGCGGGTTGTGAGGGATGCCGAGGGTGGGGTGGAGCGGGTGGTCGAGGCTAAGGCCGCCGGCGACGCTACGGCCGAGCAGCTGGCGATCGGCGAGATCAATGCCGGCACCTATGTCTTCCAGGCGGGCCCGCTCGCGGAGGCGCTTGCGGGCCTTTCCAACGACAACGCGCAGGGCGAGTACTACCTGCCTGATGCCCTGCCCGCCCTGGGCGAGGCCGGTCACCGGGTCGGCGCGCACCTCGCCGACGACCCCGCCGTGACCATGGGGGTCAACAACCGCGCCGACCTGGCGGCGGTCGAGGCCGAGGGGCGCCGCCGCATCCTCCACCGCCACATGCTCGCCGGCGTCACCGTCGTCGATCCAGGGTCGACCTGGGTTGACGTCGAGGTCGAGATCGCCGCCGACGCCCGGATCGAGCCCGGCACCAGCCTGCGCGGCGCGACCAAGGTCGGCGGCGGCACTACGGTCGGGCCGCTGAGCACCCTGATCGACGCCGAGCTCGGCGCCAACGTTTCGGTTCCCCACTCCTACCTGGTCGATTGCGTCGTCGCCGACAACGCCAACATCGGTCCCTTCGCCTACCTGCGACCCGGCGCGGAGCTCGCCGAGGGGGCCAAGGCCGGCACCTTCGTCGAGATCAAGAACTCGCGCGTCGGCGAGGGTGCCAAGGTCCCGCACCTCGCCTACGTCGGCGATGCCGAGATCGGCGCCGGCAGCAATCTCGGCGCCGGCACGATCACTGCCAACTACGACGGTTTCCGCAAGAACCGGACTGTGATCGGCAAGAATGCCCGCCTCGGCGTTGACACGATGTTGATTGCGCCGGTAGAAGTCGGCGACGGTGCTTACACTGGCGCCGGGGCAGTGATCAAGAACGACGTGCCCGAGGGCACACTCGCCGTCAGCGAGAACGAGCAACGCAACATCGAGGGCTACGCCGCCCGCAAGGCCGCCAAGATGCAGGAGGAGCAAACCCAATGAGTGCGGAGCGAGCCAAATGAGGCATATCTGGTTCTTCGCGCCGCGAGCGGAGCGCGAGGATTTGCGATGAGCACGATCGAGGAGCGACCCGAGTCGGTGCCGTCAAGCGCCATCACCCATGACTACTCGAAGCGGATGATGGTCTTCGGCGGCCGCAGCTCGATGGAGCTTGCCGCCAAGGTCGCCGGCAAGCTCGATGTGGATCTTGGCCAGGTGACGCTGAAGACCTTCGCCAACGGCGAGGTCTACTGCCGCTACGAGGAGTCGATCCGCGGCGCCGACGTCTTCATCGTCCAGTCGACCTGCGCCAACGAGCACTCTCATATGACCCCGAACGACTCGCTGATCGAGCTGCTGACGATGATCGATGCGGCCCAGGGAGCCTCCGCGCACCGGATCATCGCTGTGATGCCCTGGTACGGCTACGCCCGCCAGGACAAGAAGTCGGCGCCGCGCGAGCCGATCTCGGCCCGCATCGTCGCCAAGTGCCTGGAGGGCGTCGGCGTCGACCGGGTGCTGACGATGGATCTCCACGCCGGCCAGGTGCAGGGCTTCTTCCACGTCCCGGTCGACCACATGACGGCGATGCCGATGCTTACCCAGTGGTTCGCCGACCAGCATCCGGCCGAGGACCTGGTGATCGTCTCGCCCGATGCCGGCCGGGTGAAGACCGCGCGCAACTTCGCCCGCCGCATCGGCACCCACTGGGCGGTGATGGAGAAGGAGCGCCCGGCCCAGCAGGTGGCCGAGATCGGCTACGTGGTCGGCGACGTCAAAGACAAGACGGCAGTACTGGTCGACGACATGATCGACACCGCCGGCACCCTTTGCGCGGCCGCTCAGACCGTGCTCGACGAGGGCGCCGCGCGGGTGATCGCCTGCGCCACCCACGGCGTCTTCTCCGGGCCCGCCTACGAGCGGCTTGCCTACGAGAACTCCAACATCGAGCAGATCGTCGTCAGCGACACGATCCCGCTGCGTCCCGGCGCGCCGGACAACATCACCGTGCTCTCCACCGCCGGCACCTTCGCCGACTCGATCCGCCGCATCTTCACCGACGACTCGGTCTCCGAGATCTTCGCCGGTGAGAACCAGCTCTTCTAGTGCCGCCTGAGGGCCTGCGCCTGGTCGGCCACAAGGGCGCCGACCTGATCGCGCCCGGCAACACGATCGAGAGCTTCCACGCTGCCGTCGAGCACGGGGTCGACACGATCGAGCTCGACGTGCTCTGGCTGCGCGACTCGCACCTGCCAGTCGAGGAGCGAGCGCCGCTGGTCGTCGCCCACGACTGGCACGACGCGGAGAGCCGCACGCCGCTGCAACTAACCGAGGCGCTTGACGCCTTCCTCGGGCCGCCCCTCGACCAAGTCGAGATCGATATCGACATCAAGCTGCCGGGCCGCGAGGAGGAGATCGTCGAGGCGCTGCGCGAGCGCGACCTGATCGGCCGCGCGATGGTCTCGACGATGGAGCTCTACTCGCTCGGCCGCATCCTCGCGCTCGAGCCGAAGCTGCGCCGCGGTTGGACCTATCCCAAGGTGACCAAGGACTGGACCTCGAAGCGCTGGGCCAAGGGCCCGATGCTGGCCGCCCTGGTGGCGATGCGCCAGCGCCTGCCGGGTCTCGCCGCCGAGAAGCTGCCCAAGTTCGGGGTCGAGTCGATGTGGGTCTACCACCCGTTGGTGAGCCGCCGCCTCGCGCGCATCACCGAGCTCGCCGGAGTAGAGCTGATCGCCTGGACCGTCGATGACCTCGAGCGCATGAACAAGCTGGTTGCGACCGGCGTCAACGGCCTGGTCTCGAACGACCCCCGCCTCTTCGCCCAGCTCGGGACGCGCATCCAACATTGACCCCACTCTGACGGGGTCAATGTCGGATGCGCGGAATTTCAGACGGTGCCTGGGGTGGCTGTCGGCGGCGCGTTGCGGCCGCCCTTGGTCTTGACGGCCGAGTTGAGCTCGTCGGCGGTGAAGCCGCCGACGGCCTGGCCGTCGAGGGCGTAGCGGTAGAGGGCTACGCCGAAGATGTTGCTCAGCGCGCTGGAGATCAGCACCGAGATCGCCAGGCCGATCACGCCGATCACCAGCAAAAGAGCGCCGGCGAAACTGGCCGAGGCCCAAACCAGGAAGCCGGCGAAGATCAGCAGTGCAGAGGGCAGCATGCCGAAGAGGAAGACGGCGCCGCCGATCGCGATGTTGCCGGTCACCTGGGCGCCCCAGCGCGACTTGAAGAGACTGGAGGAGCGCTTAAGCGTCTGCAGTGGGCCGGTTCCCTCGAGCGCGATTACCGGCACCGCTAGGAAGGTGATCAGCGACCAGCCGATGGCGAGCAGGCGACCGACGATCTGGCCGATCGCGCCCTGGTTCTCAAGCGCGCTGAGGGCGATGCCGAGCGTGGCCGAGAGCGCGGCCCAGCCGCAGATCTGCGAGAAGCGCGTGCGTGAGACGGCGAGCCCGTCGGCGACGGTTGCTTGCTGGCCCTGGAAGATCATGTTCGCCGCGGCGGCGAGGCCGACGCTGAAGTAGGTGCCGATCACGGCGAGCAGGTAGAAGCCGATCACGGCCACGGCGCCGCCGAAGATCGTCTGGTCTTGCTCGATCAGGTAAACGCCAGGGCCGATGACGATGATCGCGGCGACGATCGTGGCGGCACCGCCGTAGAGCGGGAAGCGCAACAGCTCGGGGTTCTCGCGCAGCAGACCCCAGCTCTTCTTGGTCAACGCCCAACCGCGTTTGATCCGGCTCATCGCTGCTCTCCTTCCAGGGACCGCTCCACTATCGGCATCTGCATCACGCCTCTTCCCTCGAAGTACTCCCACTCCTCCTCGCCCAGCGGGGTCGCCGGCGCGTCGGCGTAGATCCACTCGCGCATGATTCGGTGCCAGTTGCGCTTCGCCCGCAGCTGGCCGAGCACGGCGACGACGCCGATTTCCATCCGCCGTCCCATCAGCTCGTCGGCCGGCATCGCCTCGCGGCGCATCAGGTCGAAGTACTCCGAGCGCGGGTCGTTGGTCGATTCGATGATCTTCATCACCCGTTTGGCGCTGATCTCGATCTCGCGGTCCTCGATGTACCAGCCGCCGACCGCCTGCATGTGCTCGAGCAGACGCTCGGCATCGAGCTTGGAGGGGTTCTTGATGAAGCCAAGGTCGTGCAGCGCCTTGCGGAAGTCCTCGGGGTCGTCGCGCGAAGCCGCGTCGAAGGCGCGCTGCTCGAGCACGATTTGCTCGTGGTCGAGCTTCTTGGTCATGCCGAAGTCGAGGAAGGCGACGCGGCCATCGGCGAGCAGGATGTAGTTGCCGGGGTGGGGGTCGGCGTTGAAGTGCTGCAGGTGATAGATCGAGCCGAAGCTGCCGCGGAAGATGATCTCGCCGAAGCGGCTGCGCTCCTCGTGGGGCAGCGCCTTGACCTGCTCGAAGTCGAGCCCTTCGACCAGCTCGGTGACCAGCACGCGGCGGCGCGAGAGCCGGGTGATCACTTCCGGCACGTAGATGAAGGGATGGTCGCGGTAGGCGCGCGAGAAGGTGCGTTGGTTTTGCGCCTCGTACTCGTAGTCGAGCTCCTCCATCACCCGTTCGCGCAGCTCTTTGGCGATCTCCTTGGCGTCGAGGCCGGGGGCGAGGGCACGGGCGAGGCGGACGATCGTGCCGGCGTTGCGCAGGTCGGCGTCGAGCGCCTCGGCGATCCCGGGGTACTGGATCTTCACCGCAACGATGCGCCCGTCGAGCAGCTCGGCGCGGTGGACCTGGCCGATCGAGGCGGCGGCGAAGGCCTCCTGCTCGAACTCGGCGAAGAGCTCGGAGAGCGGTTCGCCGTCGTACTCTTCCTCAAGCACCTTCTCGACCTTCTCCCAGGGCATCGCCGGCGCGTCGGTGCGCAGCTTGGCTAGCTGCTCCTGGTAGATCTCGCGGTACTCCTCGGGGATGAACTCGGTGTCGATGAAGGAGGCGAACTGGCCGAGCTTCATCGCCGCGCCCTTCATCTGGCCCAGGGCGCCGACCATCTTCATCGCCGTCTCAAGGTGGCGCTGCTCGAGCCGCTCCTTGCTCGATTCCTCGGAACGGCCGACGTTTGCCGCCTTCGTGCCGGCGTAACGGGCGCCCTGCACGCCGACGATCGAGCCCAACTTTGCCGAGCGGCGCACCCGTCCCTTGGGGATCTTCGAGCCCTCAGACATAAATTTCGCGCTTCGCTACCTCTCGAAAAATCAGATATGGACGCTCGGTCGCTGCCGCACTCATGCGGTCCCTAGATTGGCACAGGTTCCGAATTCGCCTCTTTCTCTATCCTCTCCCGTCCGAATGGCCAAAGGACGCGAAACTCTCAAGGCTGCCCCGCGCAGCGATTTCGGTTCCCGCACCTCCCGTCGCCTGCGGCGTGAGGGCTTGGTGCCGGGTGTCGTCTACAGCGGCGGCGCCGAGTCGCGCGCCTTTCAGGCGCCCGAACGCGAGATCCGCAACGTGCTCGGCGAAGGCGCGGCGCTCTTCGACCTCGAGATCGAGGGCGGCAAAGCCGTCCCGGTCGTGGTCAAGGAGCAGCAGCACCACCCGGTGCGCGGCAGCCTCCAGCACATCGACCTGCAAGAGGTCCGCCTCGATGAGGCGATCCAGGCCGACGTGGTGATCGAGCTCGAGGGGACCGATACGGCGCCCGGCGTCAAGGGCGGCGGCGTGCTCGAGCACGTCACCCGCGAGGTCACGGTCGAAGCGCTGCCCACCGAGATTCCCGATCGCATCGTCGCCGACGTCTCGGCTATGGAGATCAACGACACCCTGCAGCTCTCGGCGCTGGAAGTGCCCGAGGGCGTCACGCTCGTCGCCGACGACCCCGAGGAGGTGACCATCGCCACCCTCTCGCCGCCGCGCGTCGAGGAAGAGCCCGAGCCCGCCGTCGAGGAGGAGGCCGAGCTGGTTGGCGAGGAGGGCGAGGCCGCCGCCGACGAGGGTGGCGACGGGGGCGACTCGGGCGACTCCGGCGGGGAGTAACCCTGTCGATCTTTCGCCGCCGCCGAGCTGAGCGCGGCGAGGGCGAGCAGGGCGATCGCATCCTGATCGTCGGCCTCGGCAACCCGGGCGAGCGTTACGCCGCGACCCCGCACAACGTCGGCTTCGAGGTCGCGGCTGAGCTCTCGCGGCGCTGGGACCTGCCCAAGGCGAAGTCGAAGTTCGGTGGCCTGCTGAGTGAAGGGCGGGCGGGCCCGGGCGGACCTCGGGTGGCGATCCTGCTGCCGCAGACCCAGATGAACGTCTCGGGTGACTCCGCCGGGCCGGCGCGCGGCTCGCTCAAGGTGCCGCTGGAGCGCGTGATCGTGCTCCACGACGAGATCGACCTGCCCTTCGGCGACGTCCGCGTGCGATTGGGCGGCGGCCTGGCCGGCCACAACGGCCTCAAGAGCCTCAAGCGCGGCTTCGGAGATCCCGAGTTCTGGCGCGTGCGGGTCGGGGTCGGCCGGCCCGACTCAACCGATCCGGAGATCGTCGCCGCCTACGTGCTGGGCCGCTTCCGTGAGCCCCGTGAGGAAGTGGCGGCGCTGATCGAGGGTGCCGCTGACGAGACCGAGCGGTTGATTGCGCAGCTGGATGAATAGATTGCCGCCTGTGAACGCGCAAATCGACGCGGTGATCTCCGGGGGTTCGAATCCGGGGCGATTTGCGTGTGAACGTATGGAGGTTCTGTGAGCGAGGAGACCGCGGTGACGAGCTATGAGGTCGATGAGCGGGGCGTGGCGATCCTGCGCCTGCTGCGGCCGAAGTCGCGCAACGCAATCGACACCCAGATGCTGCTCGAGCTGCTCGAGCACCTGGCGGTGGCGCGCGGCGACGAGGCGGTGCGGGTGCTCCTCTTCAGCTCCGCCGACCACATGGGCTTCTCGGCCGGCGCCGACGTCAAGGAGGAGCTCGACGATGAGGGCAAGGTGCGCCGCATGCAGCTCTTCGCCGACGTCTACGACCAGATCGTCGCCTTCCCCAGGCCGACGATCGCGGTCTGTCATGGCGACGTCGTCGGCGGTGGCGCCGAGATTGCGGTTGCCTGCGACATGCGGGTCGGTGGCTCGAACCTGCGCTTGCGCTTCCCCGGGGCAGCGCTCGGCGTGCCGGTAGGCCCAGCACGCCTAGTCACGCTCTGCGGTCTTGCCACCGCCAAGTACCTGCTGCTCAGCTCGCGCACGGTCGGCGCCGACGAGGCCCTGCGCCTCGGCCTGATCAACCGCGTAGCCCCGGCCGCGAGCACCGAGGAGGCGGCCCTAGCGCTCGCGGGTGAGGTCGCCGGCCACCCGCCTGAGGCGGTGGCGCGGCTGAAGACGATGCTGCACGAGTGGGACGACGTCGTCGGCCGCTCCGACGCTGAGGGCAAAGTGCAGGTCGAGTGGCAGCGCTCCGGCCCCGGCTTGCCTTACCGAAGCTGACGCGACCCCCTTTCACTACCTATTAGGGGGTCAATGGGGGGTTCGTCCCGTTAATCGCCGGCCGCGGCCTCGCCGACGCCGGCGGCCATCGCCATGATCGAGACCTGGGGGTTGACCCCGGGGCAGCTGGGCAGGATCGAGCCGTCGGCGACCCAGACGCCGTCGATGCCGCGCAGTCGTCCTTCCGGGTCGACGGGATGGCGGGCGGGATCCGAACCGGCGGCCGCGGTCCCACTGGGATGAAACCCGGCAAGGCGCAGGCGGCGCACGTCGAGCCGCTGCATCGCCGCCTCGAGCTCGGCCTCCGAGCGCACCGCCGGGGCGCCGCCGCCCAGTTCGACGTCGTTGGCGCCCGCCGCCAGCATCACCCGCGCCATCGCCTTGATCGCGACCGAGAGGCGCCGTTCGTCGGCCTTGGCCAGGCGGTAGGAGACGATCGGGCCGCGCGAGCCGAAGACCCGGCCGGAGGGCTCGTCGGCGATCATCGCGCCGATCATCGCCCGGTCGGCAGCGCGGTCGAGTCGGCCCAGCAGGTGGGTGCCGTAGCCGGGGGCCGAGATCGCGCCCATGCCCGGCGGGCTGCCGGTGGCCTCGATCAGGACGCCCTCGGACTCGTGCAGCTCCTCGATGCCGACGCTCTGCATGACGCCGCTCCAGGGCACCACCTGCTGCTCGAAACCGGCGGTGATCCCGGTCGCGGGGTGGATCGAGAGGTTGCGGCCGAGCCGAGGGTGATCGCCGAGGCCGCTGCGGCGCAGCAGCGGCGGGGTGGGGATTGCGCCGGCGGCGACGATCACCAGCGGCGCCGAGATCCGCACCTCGCTGCCGTCGGGCCGGTGGGCGAGCACGCCGAAGGCGCGACCGGCCTCGCTCAGCACCCGCTGCACCCGTAGCCCGGCGACGATTCGCGCTCCCGCCTCGCAGGCCTGCGGCAGGGCGTTGAGGTGGACGCCGCCCTTGGCGTTGTTGGGGCAGCCGATCGCGCACTGGCAGGCGCCGCGACAGCCGGGCGCGTTGCGACGCAGGGGCGCGCTCTGCCAGTCCAGCGCGGCCGCTCCCTCGAGCGCGAGTTCCCCGTTG
>DATMIH010000048.1:0-29518 GCA_035554595.1 Solirubrobacterales bacterium | reverse complement strand
TCGGCGCCCACCTGCCGACGGGGGACGGGCTGCTGTCCTTCTCGACTCTGGAGGAGGCGGTCGAGGCGGTCGAGCGGGTGCGGAGCGACCGCGGGCGGCACGCCCGCGCCGCCCGCGAGATCGCCGAGGAGCACCTCGGCGCCGAGCGCGTGCTCTCGCGCCTGGTCGAGGAGATCGGGGCGGTGCGCGCCCATGGCTGAGCAGGCGCTGCGGCGACTCAATTGGGGGTCCGGAACCGAGCCTCCGGAGGGCTGGATCAACTGCGACATCAAGGAGGCGCCAGGGATCGAGATCAGCTGCGACATCCGCGACGGCCTGCCGCTGGAGGACGAGAGCATCGACTACGCCGCCAGCATCCACGCCTTTCCCGAGCTGCCCTTCCCCGACGTCGAGCCGGCGATGGCGGAGCTGCGCCGGGTATTGAAGCCGGGCGGAGTGCTGCGGCTCGCCCTGCCGGACATGGAGAAGGCGATGCGCGCCTACCGCGAGGGCAAGGCCGATTACTTCCTGATCCCCGACGACGACGCGCGCAGCATCGGCGGCAAGCTGATCGTGCAGTTGACCTGGTACGGCTACTCGAAGTCGATGTACACCTTCGACTTCACCGAGGAGCTGCTCTATCGGGCGGGCTTCCGCCGAGTGGTCCGCTGCAAGTTCCGGGAGACGGTCAGCCAGTTCCCGGAGATCACGGCGCTCGACAACCGCGAGCGCGAGAGCTTCTTCGTCGACGCCTTCAACTAGGGGCTGCCGATGGCACGGATCCTGGTCAGCGGCGCGATCGCCAACAAGCCCACAAGCGGGGGAGAGGCGTGGGTGCGAATGAGCTGGGTGCTCGGGTTGCTGCGGCTCGGCCACGAGGTCTGCTTCGTCGAGCAGATCGAGGCTGCGCACTGCTTCGACCCGCATGGGCAGCCGGCGGCGTTCGAGGATTCGGTCAACCGGCGCAGCTTCGAGGCGGTGCTGGGGTCGCTGGCGCCCGGCTGCCCCGCCGCCCTCCTCTGCGATGGCGGCCGCAACGGGGTCGGGCTGGGCTTCGAGGACGTGATCGCGTGGGCGCGAGATGCCGACCTGCTCGTCAACGTCAGCGGCCACCTCGACCTCGAGGCGGTCAAGGCGGGCCCGCGGCGGCGCGCCTACGTCGACGTCGACCCCGGCTTCACCCAGATCTGGGCAGCCGGGGGCACCGGCGCCCGGCTCGAGGGCCACGACACCTACTTCACCGTCGGCGAGAACATCGGCACCACGCCGTGCTCGATCCCTACCGCCGGCCTCGAGTGGCTGCCGCTGCCGCCGCCGGTGACGCTCGCCGACTGGCCGGCCGCCCCCGCCCCGGCGCGAGGACGCTTCACCACCGTCGCCACCTGGCGTAGCCCGCTCGGCACCCTTTCCCACGGCGAAACCGAGTTCGAGGGCAAGCATCACCAGTGGCGGCGTCTGATCGACCTGCCCCGGCGCTCCTCGCAGGAGTTCGAGATCGCGGTGCAGATCCACCCCGGCGATGGGGCCGACCGCGCCGCGCTGGAGGCGGGTGGCTGGCGCCTGGTCGACCCGGTCGGCGCCGCTGGCGACCCGCACGCCTTCCGCTCCTACGTCCAGGGCTCAGCGGCCGAGTTCTCCGTCGCCCATCCGGTCTACGTCGACACCCGCAGCGGCTGGGTCAGCGACCGCAGCGTTCGCTACCTCGCTTCCGGCCGGCCCGTGCTCGTCCAGGACACGGGGGTCGCTGGCCGCTACCCGGTGGGGGAGGGGCTGCTGAGCTTCCGCTCGATCGACGAGGCGCTCGCCGGCGCCGAGGCGATCGCGAGCGACTACGACCGCCACGCGAAGGCGGCACGTGCCCTGGCCGAGGCTCACTTCGACTCCGACCTCGTCCTCCGGCGCTTCCTCGAGGCGGCGCTGTGAGCCGGCTGCGGATCCTTTTCAGCGGCATGGTCGCCGGCGACCCCGAACAAGGGGGCGCGAGCTGGTCGATCCTCCAGTACGTCCTCGGGCTGCGCGCGCTGGGGCACGAGGTGCGCCTGGTCGAGCCGGTCGACCGCCTTGACCCGGTCTCCGGCCGCTACTTCGACCGGCTGGTGCGGGACTTCGGGCTGCTGGGAGAGGCCGCCCTGCTCGTCCGCGGCAGCGAGGAGACCGCCGGGGTCTCATACCGGGAGCTGGTGGCCTGGGCGGGTGAGGCCGACGTCCTCTTCAACGTCTCCGGGATGCTGCGCGACGAGGACCTGGTCGGGCCGCCGCCGCTGCGCGTCTTCCTCGATCTCGACCCGGCCTTCAACCAGCTTTGGGCCGCGCAGGGGATCGAGATGGGCCTCGACCTGCACAACCGCTTCGCCACCGTCGGCCTCGAGCTGGGGGAGCTGGGCTGCGAGGTCCCGACCTGTGGCCGCGCCTGGATCAAGACGCTGCCTCCCGTCTTTCTGCCGCGGTGGCAGCGAGCGACGGCGATCGATACCGATGCCTTCACCACCGCCGGCAACTGGCGCGGCTACGGATCGGTCGAGTGGGACGGCCGCCGCCTCGGCCAGAAGGCGCACTCGCTGCGCAAGCTGCTGGCAGTGCCGGAACGGACGGACGAGCGGCTCGCCCCAGCCCTCAACATCCACCCCGACGAGGCAGGTGACCTCAGCGCCCTGCGCCGCCACGGCTGGGACCTGCTCGACCCCCATCGGGTCGCCGGCTCACCCCGTCGCTACGCCGAGTTCGTCCGCGGCTCGAAGGGCGAGATCGGGATCGCCAAGGAGGGCTACGTCGAGTCCCGCTGCGGCTGGTTCAGCGATCGCAGCGCCTGCTACCTCGCCTCCGGCCGCCCGGTGGCGGCCCAGGACACCGGCTTCCCCCGCCACCTCCCGACCGGCGAGGGCCTTCTCGCGTTCACGACCGCAGAAGAGGCGGCCGGCGCGATCGAGGAGATCGCCGCTGGCTACGACCGCCACGCCAAGGCCGCCCGCGCCCTGGCGGCGGACCTGCTCGACTCGCGCCTCGTGCTGCCGGGACTGCTGGACCGGCTGGCTAGTACAAGCGACGATTTGCCTCCGCTTCCCGGCTCCGCTGCCGATACGGTCTTTTGATGGAGTTCTCCGACGTCACCGTCCTGCTCGCGCGCCAGCGCAGCGGGACCAATGCCCTGCGGGACGTCCTCGACTCGCATCCTGCCCTCTTCTGCCTGCCTGAGGTCTTCCAGGCCCAGCCCTCGCCGAAGGCGCGGCACGAGGTCGAGGCCAACTACTTCAACTTCCTCGACGAGCGGCGGGACCAGGTCAAGGACGTCCTCACCTCAGAGGAAGCCCAGGAAGAGCTCTTTCTCGACTACATCCGCTTCCTCGGGAGCTTCAACGAGAAGCCCCAGGTGGTCGTCGACATCAAGTACAACTCGGCCCACAACGTCGACGCTCCCTGGCGCGATCTCGCCGCCGAGCCGACGCTCTTCGCCTACATCAGGCGCAACGGGATGCGCGTCCTCAACCTGCGGCGCCGTAACTACCTCCGCTACTACCTCTCCTGGCTGAAGACCGAGCAGACCCGCAAGTACCACCTGCACGCCTCGGGCCCGGACGGGGAGGTGAAGGTCGAAGACGAGGGGATCATGGTCGACGTCGAGGAGATGTTCTTTCGGCTCGAGCTCTGCCAGGCCGAAGACCGGTTGATCCACCGCATGCTCGGCGGCTACCCGAGCTACACGGCGATCGAGTACGAGGAGCTGTTCCCGCGGATCGGCGCGCCGCCCGCCGACGAGGTGCTCGAGCAGGTCGCCGGGTGGCTGGGGATCGAGCCGGACTTCACCAAGAGCCAGCCGCGCTACCGCAAGCAGTCGGTGCTCCCGCTCGAGCAGGCGATCACCAACTACGGCGCCGTGGCCGAGGCGCTGGGGGGAACCGAGTTCGAGTACGTGCTCGAGGACGAGCCAAGCTACCGCGCAGCGGCCGAGGCCGCCGCGCCGGAATCACTGCAGGCCGGGAATCTGTAGCGAGGCCGGCCGGAAGAGGTTGGGCGACGGGAGGACGTCGCCCGCGTGGCTGCGATCGCCGCCCCAGTTGAGCGAGGGCGGGCGCCGATAGGCGCCTGAGTTGATCTCCTTCGCCACCGCTCGGAAAAGCTCGTCGAACTGGCCGCCGATCCGCTCGACCGTAAAGCTCTCGCTGATCGTCCTGCGCGCGTTCCGCGACAGCTCGCCCTGGGCATCGGGGTCTTTCCAAAGCCGCCCGAGCAGCGCCGCCCACTCGTCGTAGTCGCGCCCCTCGACGATGTAGCCGTTCTCGCCGGAGGCGACGATCTCGGGAATCCCGCTCGGGCTGGCGGCGGTGACCGGGACGCAGCCCCGGGCCATCGCCTCGACCAGGGCCAGCGGCAGCCCCTCGAAGTCGGAGAGCAGGACGAAAAGGTCCTGGGAGGTCAGCGTTTTGATGATCTCGTCGCGGCGCATGCGGCCGGGGAGCTTGATCCGGCCGTCCTCGAGGTGGGCGGCGGCCCGACGTTCGAACTCGCTCTCGGTGTCGTCGTGGGCCGAGAAGGTGCCGACCAGGGTGATCTCGTAGGGAACCCGCGCCCGGTCCAGCGCTTCGGCGAGGTCGATGAAGTCGAGGATCCGCTTCTGGTACTGGACCAGCCGGCCGGTATAGATGAGCCGCAACTTCTCGGCTCTGCGGCCGCGCCGCCGGGCGACATCCTCGCGGCGGACGCTGGAGTTGTGGATCACGTGCGCGCGTTCGCCGATCACAGGGTTGATCTCGCGAACCCGGTCGCGCAGCACCTCGGAGACGCAGATCGTCGCGTTGCAGTAACGGCCGAGCCGGTAGGCCTGCTCGTAGTAGTCGTTGTCGTCGGCCTGAACCCAGCTGACGATGCCGATGTTCTCGCTCAGGGCCGGGGCGACGCTGTTGGCAAGGAAGTCGTAGGCCATGAAGAGGATGCAGGGAGCCTGCGACTCGAGGTCGCCGATCAGCGCGTGCCAAGCGCCCGCCGGCCCCTTGCGGTCGCGCTCGAGGAAGCGGTGTGGGAGCAGGGGGAGGGGGTGGTCGAGGGAGCTTTCGAGCACCGTCTCCTCGTCGCGGGTGAAGACGACCTCGAGGTCCCAGCCGAGCTCTAGCAGCTGCAGCCCGACCGACTCCATCGAGGCGTTGACTCCGCTCACCGACCAGTCCGAGCTGGGGATGACGACCTTTGGCCGCTTCTTCTTGCGCCGCTTGCCGGGGCGGTTGCTCGTCACCCCGAGCTCCTTGGCGGCGAGCTTCAGGAGCGCATCGGCGGCGCTCTGCGCGGAGCGCGCCTTCTTCGGGGGGGAGAGGAGCGGCACCCCGTTCGCGCTCAGCGTCTCGGCCACCTCCGGCACGTCGCAGACGGCGAAGAGGGGCCGGGTGGCGGTGAGCGCGAAGGCCAGCAGGCGCAGCGCCGCGGGCCGGAAGATTTCGCAGGCGAGCGTGTAGTCCTCGAGCACGAAGGTCGTGCCCGGCGCGGCGAGGCCTGGATCCGGCTCGGGAACGACGAAAGAGACGAGGAGGCTGCCGATGTGGTGCTCCTCGGCGAGGTGGGAGGCCATCGCCGTGGCCGAGGGCCCGCGGTCCTCGCCGGTGCCTTGGGTGAACCAGAGGACGGTGTCCTTGGTCCACCTGCCCCGCTGCAGCGAGTTCGACTCACCCCGGATCTGGGTCAGGAGCTTCTCGTGGACGTGCGAGGTCGCCCGTCCTTCGTCCTTGCCGAAGCGGAGGAAGTGCTCCAGCGGGGTCGGCGCGGAAGTCCGAGCGTTGCGGCTGTTGTTGCTGTAGTAGCCGTCGCGGAAGAGGGCGTTGGGGTGGGCGGAGCGGCTTTCCGGATCGACGTAGTGGACCAGCGCGTTCTTCCCGGCCTTGTGCAGGCGGGGGACCTGCGCGTAGTAGTACTCGGTGTCGAAGTAGGGACTCGGGTCCAGCCCCTCGGCCGCGGAGTGCTCGATGAAGTGGTGCAGCGGGTCGGAGCCGGGCTGCCCTGCCTGCGGATAGCGCGCGAGGTACCAGCGGCTGTCGAAGAGCGGGTGGGGGTCGGCGCCCTGGTGCTGCCCCACCTCGCCGTAGTGGGAGACGGCCTCCGCGAGCGAGGCGAAGCTGCGGCCGACCTGCTCGCCGTAGTACTCGGGGGAGAAGAGCATCTCCAGATCGGATTTCCCCTTCGCCTGCTGCGGCGCCGCAGCAGGCGCGGCGGGGGCGGCTGCAGGTTTGTGCCCGTTGCCGTTCGTCCCCGCGAGGGCGTAGAGCACACCGGCCTCGGCGTCGTCGGAGACAGCGCGGTAGTGGCTCTCCAGATGCAGGCGCAGCTCCTCGTAGTGGTCGAGCCACCAAGTCGAGGGTGCCGGGAAGGCGAGGTGGTCGGCGCCTTTCTCGCGCAGCTCCTCGAGGTGGGCGATCGCGCTGGCGCTGTCGAAGGGGTGGTAGCCGGTGTAGGTGCCGTCGCTGCGTTGGGGGAAGTGCCAGGCGGCGCGGCCATCGATTTCGAGCAGCTCGGCGTCTCCCTTGCTGACGACGGCGACTGTGGCGTCGGTGGGGACGGCGCTGCGCACGAACTCGGCGAATCGTCGGACCAGTGCCCGGTATTCGTCTTCCCCATACCCCATGCCTGTTGCCGAGTCCTCCCCCGCGTCGAAGCCGTCCTTTGGTGTCGGCACCAGGAAGGAATGCCTTAGGGGTGGAATCGAATTCGCCGTCGCCGGGCCGATCCGACTAGACGGATGACCGATAAGGGCGCTTCGGGGGCCCTCGCCGGGCCGACTAAGCTCGATCCGTGAGGCCCGCCGATTCCGAGCTCCGCGCCGGGCTGAAGCAGGCGCTCGCCGAGGTGGGGCTCGAGCTGGCCGGCGGAGTCGAGCGACGTCCCTCCGCCTATCGCACCAGCTTCCCGATCGAGGAGCTGCGGGTCGAGCTGGAGGGGAGGGGAGAGGTTCGCATCGGTTGCAAGCGACTCGACCGCGCCGAGCTCGAGCCCGAAGCACAGCTGGCAAAGCCCGAGTTCCTCGACGATCCCGGGCGCGAGCCGGCGGTCTATCGCGCGCTGCTGCCGCAGGGGCCGCCCGGGCCGCCCGAGTTCTTCGGCGCGGTGCTGGAAGGCGACCGCCACTGGCTCTTCGTCGAGTGGGTCGAGGGACGGGAGCTCTTCCAGGTCGGCGAGCGCGAGCTCTGGGAGGACGCGGCGCGCTGGTTGGCCCGGCTCCACGCCGCGCTGGCGCCGGGCCTCGAGCGCCACCGCGAAGAGGCCCGGCTGATCGAGCACGACGCCGCCTTCTACCGGGGCTGGATCGAGCGGGCGGAACGGTTCGCGCGGGAACGCGGCGATGCCTCGGCTGCGACCGTCGCCTGGCTCTGCGAGCGCCACGACCAGGTGGTCGAGGCCCTCCTCGCCCAGCCGCGCACCGTCCTCCACGGCGAGTTCTACGCTTCCAACGTGCTCGTCGCCACTCCGAACTGCATCAAATTTCCTACCCAGCAGGCCGGAAATTTGATGCAGTTCGAGGCCGGACTTCGGGTTGCCCCCGTCGACTGGGAGCTTGCGGCGGTGGGGCCGGGGCTCACCGATCTCGCGGCGCTTATCAGCGGCTGGCCGCCGCCGGATCGCGCAGCCCTCCTCGCCGCATACGGGTCCGAGCCGGGCGTCCCGGCCTTTACCGCCCGCGACCTCGACTTCGCCCGCCTCCAGGTCGCGATCCAGTGGCTCGGTTGGGCCCCGCCCGCCTGGCAGCCGCCGGCGGAAAAGCGGCATGACTGGCTGGGCGAGGCGATTGAGCTGGCGGAGGAGCTGGACCTATGAGCGAGGAGCGCTTCCTCGTCGTCAACGCCGACGACCTCGGTATCTCCGAAGCCGTCAACGAGGGCATCTTCCTCGCCCACGAGGAGGGGATCGTCACCAGCGCCAGCCTGATGGTGCGGCAAGGGGCAGCGGCGGCAGCGGTGCAGCGGGCGCCCCGGCATCCCGACCTCGCGGTCGGCCTCCACATCGACCTCGGTCAATGGGATTACGAAGGGGGGGAATGGCGGCAGGGCTACTCGCACTGTGACAGCGACGACCCGAAGGCGGTCGAGGCGGAGTGCCGGGAGCAGCTGGAGCTCTTCCGGACCCTCCTCGGCCGCAACCCCACGCACCTCGACTCGCACCAGCACGTGCACGAAAACGAGCCCGCGAAGAGCGTTGCAGAGGCGCTCGCGGCCGAGCTGGAGGTGCCGCTCCGCAACCGCTCGATCCGCTACGAGGGAGGCTTCTACGGCCAGAGCGGTAAGAGCGAGCCATTCCCCGAAGGGGTCACCCCAGAGCGCCTGGGCGAGCTGATCCGCAACCTGCTGCCGGGCTGGACCGAGATCGGCTGCCACCCCGCTGCCGGCCCCGTCCCGACCTCCTCCTACGACGCCGAGCGGCAGATCGAGCTAGCGACGCTTCGCGATCCGCAGGTGAAAAACCTGCTCGATGCGGTGCAAGCCAATCTGTGTTCTTTTGCACAGGCAAAGCCGCGGTGAAACGCTCCAGGTAGTCGACAACCTCCTGGCTTAGGCGCTCGCCGGGAGCACAGATCGGAATGCCCGAGTGGAGGCGATGCCGGGTGCCTCGAGGGCGAGATCTAGTTCGAATCCCGCCCTCGCTTTCGCCTCGAGGAGACCGTTTCCGGGTGCTTCCCTCGCGGCCGTTCGTCAGGCTCTCGCGGCGCCGAGGAGGGGGTCGACCTGGTTGAGCGTTTCGGTCATGCCTTGCTCCATCCCCATCTCGATCATCTGCTCCATCGACTCGCGGTCGGCGAAGTGGGTTTGGATCGACATCGTCGCGGTGCCGTCGGCCTCGGTGATCATCACCGTCATCGCCGCCGGGCCTCCGTCCTCCGGCTTGCCCTCGTCGTCGACGGCGTCATCGGTGATGTGCAGCCGGTGGGGCGGGTCGACCTCCTCGATCCGCCAGCAGCCGTGGTGCTTCTCACCGTCCGGGCCGGTCATGAAGTAGGTGGTGCGGGCGCCGACCGTGAGCTCGTGCTCGACGAAGGTCGACGAATGGGACGGGGGGCTCCACCAGCGCTCGAGCTGGCGCGGATCCGACCACAGCCCCCAGAGTCGCTCGGCATCGGCCTCGAACTCGGCCGTGATCGTCAGGGTCAGGGCGTCGATGTCCCTGTTTACGTCGGTGACCGGCATCAGCTGTCTCCTTTGTCGGTTTCGAGGATCTGCTCCATCCGCTCGATCCGGCCACGCCAGTCCGCCTCGAGACGATCGAGTGCGGCGTGGGCGCGTGCGAGGGCGTCGGTCTCGGTGTGGACGATCGACTCGCGACCGACCCGTTGCTTGCTCACCAGCTCGGCTCGCTCCAGCACGGCGACGTGCTTCTGCATCGCCGTCACGCTGATCGGGTGTTCGCGGGCCAAGGCCGAGACCGAGAGCCGGCCCTCGTGGGCGCGGCGGAGGATGTCGCGGCGGATCGGATCAGCCAGCGCCCCAAACAGCAGGTCGGTGGCCTCCTCCTCGTCGTGGATCGGTTTCTTACTTACAACCATCTGGTTGTAAGTTTAGACCACGGTTGGGCGCCTAGTCGAGCAATTTGGCGCAGGTCCGTTCTTCCTGATCGAGAACGTGCCGCTGGAGAATCTCCGGTCCGGCGGCGAGGTGGCGGAATTCGTCCACAACTCGGCATTCGGCTGCTGCGGCGATGACCCGGTCGAGCTGATCGAAACGGTTCGCCTGGCGCATGATCGGGTCGAGAAGGCGTTCTCGGGCTCGCGGCCAAGGGTTCATCACATTGCGACCTATCTGAGTGCGCAACTCGGCCAAGTCGAAAATACCTTCCACGACGCGTCGGCCTCGCTGAGCCACGAAAAGCCTTACCGCACGACGGTCGCGTCGCCGCTCGGGCAGGATCGCGGCTATGCGGTTCACGCGTGCGGAGTTGGAGGAGTTTCGCGGCTGCGAGGTCGACGATCTCGTCGGGCCGGGATTGAGGCTGCTGTTCGTCGGCATCAACCCGGGTCTCTGGACGGCCGCGGTCAAGACCCATTTCGCGCATCCCACCAATCGCTTCTACCCGGCGCTGGCCGCGGCGGGTATCACCGATTACGAGGTTGACCGGGTCGCCGGGATGACCGCTGCCGACCGGGCGCACCTCGTCGCGAGGGGCATCGGCATCACCAACCTCGTGCGGCGCGCCAGCGCGCGTGCCTCCGAGCTCTCGCCCGAGGAGCTGGGCGAGGGCGGCGAGCTGCTGCAGCGGTTCGTCGCCGAGCACCGACCCGCGGTGGTTGCGATCGCCGGCGTAACCGCCTACCGCGACGCCTTCGGCGAGCGCCGCGCCGCCCTGGGCCGGCAGCCGGACACGCTCGACAGCGCCGCCCGCTGGTCCGGCGCGGCGCTCTGGGTGGTTCCCAACCCGAGCGGCCTCAACGCCCACGAGACGGTCGCGACGCTCGCGGCCGCCTACGCGGCGCCAGCGGCCGAGGCCGGCCTCATCGACCCGGCCACGGTCAAGACGCCGGCAGGTAGGTGAGCAGGACCACGCCGGAGTCGAAGCGCTTCACGTCCTCGAGTTGCATCCGGACGGTCCCCCGGTCGCCGAGCACGTGGAGGTTCGCATCGCCCCAGACAAGCGGGTTGAGGTAGATCTCGAACTCGTCGACGAGGCGCTTCTCGGCGAGCGCGTAGGCGAACTCGCCGCTACCGTGCATGAAGAGGTCGCCGTCGACCTCTTCCTTCAGCTTCGGGATCGAGTCCTCGAGCTTCCCCTCGAGCAGGGTCGCGTTCCACTCGAGCTCGCCGGAGAGGGTGTTGGAGCCGACGTACTTCGACATCGCGTTGACCATGTCGGCCCATTTGCCCGATTTGCTCGGCCAGTATCCCGCCAGCCCCTCATAGGTCTTGCGGCCGAGCAGCATGCCGCTGGACCTCGCCTGACGCTCGAACGAGTACTCGCCGTGGTCTCCTTCCGGCTGTACCCACTCGCCGACCGGGTCGATGACGCCATCCAGAGTGGCCTGAGTTGTCGCGATCAGCTTTCCCATCTCGATCTCCTCCGGTTTTGGGGGTCTCTCTGGACCTCCCTACCCGTTTAGCCACTCCTCGAAGGTGGGGCCGGCGAGCTTCGCCAGCGGACCGGGGAGGACAGCGCCGGCCGCGTAGAGCCCTTCCGGGTCCTCGAAGATCTCCCCGGCCTCGATGCGCAGGCCGTCGCTGCGCTCGGCCGCGAGCAGTTTCGCCGCCTCGAGCAGGTTCTCCTCGCGCGGCCCGGCCACTTCGGCGACCGGGTTGCCGAGGGGCGCGGCATCGGCCCCGTCGACGAGGTCGGCGAGCGCCTCGGCGACGCTGTGGGCGGCGACGAGCTGGGTGCGCATCGGCGGCAGGTAGGCGGTGTCGCCTTTGGTGCTCCACTCGACCAGTTCGGCGACGAACTCGTGGAACTGGGCGGCGCGCAGGATGCGGACGGGCACGGGCCCGTTGAGGTGAGCCTGCTCCTGGACCACCTTGGCGGCGTTGTAGCCGGTGTTGAAGTGGTCGGTGCCGATGATCGAGACGACGAGGATGCCGCTGACGCCGCGCTCAGCTCCGGCCTGCTGCAGGTTGCGCGCCGCGGTCGCGAAGAACTCGGTCGCTTCCGTTTGGTCGGGCGAGGGGCCAGTGGCGGCGTCGATGATCAGCTCGACTCCCTCCAGCGCGGCCGCAAGGTCCTCGCCGGTGATTACGTCGACGCCCTCGCTACGGGAGATCGACACCACCTCGTGGCCGCGCTCGCGCAGGATCTCGACGGCGGGGCGGCCGAGGCGGCCGGTCGCACCGGCGACGGCGATCTTCTTCTCACTTGTCATGGTTGCTTTCCTTTCAGTTGAGGCCGCGCCTAGGTCGGCCTTTTCTTCGTCCTATAGGTGTGACGGAGCCGAGGGCAGAGATGTGACCGAGTCCGAACAGCAAGATCTGGCGGTGCGGTTCGAGCAGAGCCGCAGGCGCCTCTGGGCGGTGGCCTTTCGCATGCTCGGCGCCAGCGGCGAAGCCGACGAGGCGGTGCAGGAGGCCTGGCTGCGGCTGGCTCGCAGCGACTCGGAGGAGATCGAGGACCTGTCGGGTTGGCTGACGACCGTGGTCGCCCGGATCTGCCTCGACATGCTGCGCGCCCGCAAGGCCCGCCGCGAGGAGCCGCTCGGTCCGCACGTGCCTGACCCGATCATCAGCCCGATCGAGGGCGGCGACCCCGAGCATGAAGCCCTCGTCGCCGACTCGGTCGGCCTGGCGATGCTCGGCGTGCTCGAGACGCTCAGCTCGGAGGAGCGCCTCGCCTTCGTCCTGCACGACATGTTCTCGGTCCCCTTCGAGCAGGTCGGCGACCTGCTCGACCGCTCGCCGGTGGCGGCGAGGAAGGCCGCCAGCCGCGCCCGCAAGCGGGTTGAGGCCGAACCGACCGCGCCCGACGTCGACCTCAATCGCCAACGCGAGGTCGTCGAGGCCTTCTTCGAGGCCTCACGTAAGGGCGACTTCGACGCGCTGGTCGCGGTCCTCCATCCCGAAGTCGTCCTCCGCTCGGACGGCGGTACGGCTCGCCCGTCGGCCAACCACGTGATTCGCGGCGCTGCCGAGGTCGCCGCTCGCGCGCAGACCTTTGCCCACCTCGCGCCGTTCGTTCAGCAGGTCATCGTCAATGGCGTCCCCGGCGTCGTCGTCGCTCCCCAGGGCAAGCCGTTCTCGGTGCTGGCTTTCACCGTCGCCGGCGGCAAGATCGCCGCCATCGACGCCCTCGCGGACCCGGACCGCCTCGAGCGGCTTGAGCTCGGCGCCTAGTCGAGCGGCTACTCAACGGTGGGGCCGAGACACTCTAAGCTCCGATTTGTGACAGCCATGACAGCGCTTCGGCTTCGGTTCGGTGGATCATCCTGCCGGGCGCTGATCGGCGCAACGCTTGCGTTGTCAACCGCGATGCTCTTGCCGGCACAGGCCGATGCCTTTGGCACCTTCACCAATGGCGTTCTCACGGTTAGCGGCGGTGAGGGAAAAATCGTCCCTCGCTGCGCGAGCGACGGTGAAATTACCGTCAGCGGCGCTCCCGTCGACAACGGTCCTGTCTACTGCCGCGACCTGAAGAGAATCGAAGCTTCATCGTCGGTGTCGACCCTTTTCGACTTCTCGCAACTGCCCGACAACCTTGGCGGCGGCCAGGGGCCAATCGAGATCCACGCTGTATCGACCGTGAGCGACCCGACCGAATTCTCCGACGACAAGTTCATCGGGGCCCCGGGTCACATCAACATCTTCGACGGCGGGATTGGTTTTGACTCGATCACCGGCGGCAACCTCAACGACAGCCTGAGTGGCGGCGCAGACAGCGACAAGATCGAAGGCGGCCGCGGAAACGACTTTCTCCGCGGCGGTTCGGCGGCGGACAAGCTGCTCGGCGGGCCCGGCCGCGACACCTTGAAGGGCGGCAGCGGGAGCGACAAGCTGCTCGGTGGCCCCGGTAGGGACATCGAAACGCAGTAGCGCGCCAGGCCTTGCGGGAATGCGGTCCGCTACCGGGCGAGACGGACCGGCAGCGTTTTGAGCTGGTTGAGGAAGTCCGACTCGGTGAAGACCGGCTTGCCGTCGAGGGTCATCTCCGGGTAGCGGGCGAGGGTCTCCTCCATCAGGATCTTCAGCTCGAGCCGGGCCAGCGCCGTGCCGAGGCAGAAGTGGCGGCCGCCGGCGCCGAAGGCCTGGTGCTCTGGATTGCGGTGGACGTCGAAGTGGTTGGGGTCCTCGTAGCGGCTGGCGTCGCGATTCGAGGACGCGTACCACATCACCACCTTCTCGCCCTGCTTGATCTCCTGTCCGTGCAGAACAGTGTCCTTGGTCGCGGTGCGGCGGAAGTGGGCGAAGGCGGGGAACATCCGCAGCGACTCCTCGACCACGCTGGGGATCAAGGCCGGGTCGTCGAGCACGAGCTGGCGCTGGTCCGGGTCTTCAAGCAGCGCCCGCATGCCGCTGCAGTAGGTCGCCTTGGTGCTGTCGTTGCCGGCGGCGACGAGGAGGAAGAAGCCCATCACGATCTCGTGCTCCTCGAGCTTCTCGCCTTCGACCTCGGCATTGACGAGGACCGTGGTCAGGTCGTCGGTGGGACGCTCGCGCCGCTCGGCGATCATCGCGCCGCAGCGCTCGAAGACTTCGGCGACCGCCTTCTCGATCACGGCTTCGATGCTGTCGGGGCCGTCCGGGCTGTAGTCCGGGTCGCTCGCCGCCAGGGCCATGTTCATCAGCTCCGCCCAGGCCGCGTCGTCGCGCTCGGGGATCCCCATGAAGCTGCCGATCACCCGCGAGACCGCGGGCTGGGCGACATCGGTGACGAGGTCGCAGGTCTCGCGGCCCTCGAGGCGGTCGAGAACGCCGACGACGATCTTGCGGATCTCCTCCTCGTGGGCGGCGATCCGCTTCGGTGTGAATCCCGCCTGGAAGAGGGCCTTGAGGCGGTCGTGCTTGGGTGGGTCCATACCGATGAACATCGCCCGCGCCAGCTCGATCGGGAAGACCTCGTCGATCGCGACGACGCCGCCGAGTTCGGAGGAGTAGGTCTCCCAATCGCGGCTGACCGCGTGGACGTCCTCGGCCGTCGTCACCGACCAGAAGCCCGCCGCCTCCGGGATCTCGGTGACTTCGGAAGTCCAGTGCACCGGACAGCGCTCGCGCATCTGCTCGAACAGCTCGTGGGGTGGGCCGTGAGTCCAGTGCTCGCGCTCGAGCACGAGCTCGTCCTCGAGGCTCCGATCCTCCTTTGCGCTCTTCGCCTCGTCGGCCACCGTTGCGGATACTACTGGCTGGCTGGCCAGTTTTGGGAATAGTTGGCTTGATTCCTAGACTGGCACCGTGACGTCGGAGGAGCTCGCCAACCTCGCCCACCTACGCCGCGCCCGCGATCGGATGGATCGCGAGTACGCGCGGCCGCTCGACGTCCCGGCGCTCGCTCGCACCGCGCTGATGTCGAGCGCGCACTTCTCGCGACAGTTCCGCGCGGCTTACGGGGAGACGCCCTACGGGTACCTGATGACGCGGCGAATCGAGCGGGCGAAGGCGTTGCTGCGCCGTGGTGACATCTCGGTGACCGAGGCCTGCATGGAGGTCGGGTGTACGTCGCTCGGCTCCTTCAGCGCCCGCTTCACCAAGCTGGTGGGGGAGACGCCGACGGCGTACCGGGCCCGCGACCACGGGGCACTCGCGAACGTGCCGGGCTGCATCGCCAAGGACCTCACCCGGCCGAGCCGCGAGCCGAGCAGGAATGGACAAACGCTGGTGGCCCCGGCTCCATAGCCTTGCGGGCATGAACCTCACACTCTCCCAATGCTTCGTCCTAGTCCATGACCCCGACCAGGCGCTGGCCTTCTACCGCGACACGCTCGGCCTCGAGCTGCGCAACGACGTCGCCAAAGGCGAGTTCCGCTGGATCACCGTCGCCGCCGCCTCCCAGCCCGGCGTCGCGATCGTCCTCACTAACTACCTGAACGGCAGCCCCGCCGACCAGGACGCGCTCGCCGCCCTGATCGCCAAGGGCGCCCTCAACGGCGTCCACTTTCACAGCGACGACCTCGACGCCAGCTTCGAGAAGGCCGATGCGTCCGGCGCGGAGATCGTGCAGGAGCCGACCGACCAGCCCTGGGGCACGCGCGACTTCGCCCTGCGCGACCCGTCGGGCAACATGATCCGCATCGACCAGCAGCCCGCCGCGCAGCCATGACCACTCCGTCCGAGCAGATAGACGCGAGGATCCGCGAGCTGGGCGACTGGCGAGGCGAGACGCTTGCCCGGATACGAGCGCTGATCAAGCAGGCCGTGCCCGACGTGGTCGAGGAGTGGAAATGGCGCGGCGTCCCGGTCTGGTACAGCGAGGGAATGATCTGTACCGGCGAGACCTACAAGGACAAAGTGAAGCTGACCTTCGCCAAGGGGGCTTCGCTCGATGATCCCGCGGGCCTTTTCAACTCCAGCCTCGACGGCAACGTCAGGCGCGCGATCGACATCAACGAGGGCGAGGAGATGGACGAAGAAGCGCTGATCGCGCTCGTTCGCGCCGCGGTGGCGCTGAACACGTCATCAGCTCCGAAGCGGTAGCAGGGCGCCGGCGAGCAGCTCCACGGAACGGAGGCGGTTGGAGACCGAATCGGCGTAGTGCGCGGTCATCAGCTCATCAGCGCCGGTGTCTTCGGCGAATTTCACCAGGTAGGCCGCCACCTCCTCGGCAAGGCCGACGGCGCTGTAGGCGAGCATCTCGTCGACGACAGCGGCTTCGGGCGAGCTCAGAAGTGCAGTTATCTCCTCCTCGCTGAGGCGCTTGCCGCGGCCGAAGAGGTTGCGCGCGCGGGCGCGACGGGTCGCTTCAAGCTGGCTCTCGGCACTCTCTTGTGTGTCGGCCGCGATGACGCCGACGCCGGCGATCACGTAGGGCTCCTCCAGTTGCTTCGACGGCTTGAACTTCTCGCGATAGAGCGCGATCGCCTCATGCAGGAAGCGGGGCGCAAAGTGGGAGGCGAAGGCGTAGGGGAGGCCGAGCTGGGCTGCGAGCTCGGCGCCGAAGAGGGAGGAGCCGAGGATGTAGAGCGGCACGTTGGTGCCGCGGCCGGGAATCGCCCTCACCCCCGCAATCGGGCTTTCGTCTGCGAGGAACTTCTGCAGCTCGACGACGTCCTCGGGGAATCGTTCGCTTGCTCGCGGATCGCGCCGCAAGGCCATCCAGGTTCTCTGGTCGGTTCCCGGCGCCCGGCCAAGCCCAAGGTCGATCCTGCCGGGATGCAGTTCCTCCAGCGTCCCGAACTGCTCGGCGATCACCAAGGGGGAGTGGTTCGGCAGCATCACGCCCCCGGCGCCGAGCCTGATCGACTCGGTGTGGGCAGCGATGTGTGCGATCAGGACCGCCGTCGCCGAAGAGGCGATGGAGCCGATGTTGTGGTGCTCCGCGTACCAGATCCGCCGGTAGCCGCTGCGCTCCGCGAGCCGCGCCAGCTCGACGCATCCCTCGAAGCTTTCGGCGATCGTCTCCTCCCGCCCCACCGCGGCGAGGTCGAGGATCGAGAGGGAAAAAGAAGGTGTTGTCATCGCCGAAACGATAGGCGACAGCACTCTCGCGACTACAATTGCCTCGCTTACGGAAACCAGTCGTTTATCGATTGGCTGCAAGGGAGATATGGCACCAGGGGGAAAGAGTGTATTTCGGTCTTTGGATTCCCTTCGGGTGCGCGCGATCTCGGCGTGCCTGGCGTGCGCCTTCCTCCTCGTTTTGGGCTCGTTCCTTGAGGCGGCCACGGCGCGAGCCGGCTTCGACAAGGTTGTGGGCGCGGCGAGGAGCACGAGCCCCCAGGCGGCGGCGATCGCCCCGGGACCGCGCAGGACAGCGGTGATCCTCTTCAACTTCTCCAGTGACACCAGCCAGCCCTGGTCCGTCGCCGGAGCCCGCTCCGAGGTCTTCACCGGCTCCCAATCGGCCAACGTCTTCTACGAAGAGGAGTCCTACGGCGGAATCTCGCTGACGGGCGATCTCCGTGCGGACGGGGACGTGTTCGGCTGGTTCACGCTCAACACTCCCGCGGGCGGCTGTGACTTCGAAGAGTGGGTCAAGAAAGCCGACGAAGCAGCGACGAACGCGGGAGCCGTGCTCAGCGAATACCAGAACCTGATCTACATGTTCCCGCCACGGTTCAGTTGTCCCTGGAGCGGCCTGGCGGGTGTTGGCGGCGGAAACGGGCCGATCGGCGGTGGTGGCCCTGTAGGGGTGCTGATCAACGGGAACTTCGGAACCGGAGTGGTCATCCACGAGCTGGGCCATGCCTTCGGCCTCTGGCATGCCGGTAGCTGGACGTGCACCGCCGGCGGAGTCAGGGTTCAAATCAGCGATAGCTGCGCCGTGGCCGAATACGGAGACCCCTTTGACGTCATGGGTAGTGCCTCGGCGGCGCGGCACAACAGCGGCTGGAACCTCGCCAAACTCGGCTTTCTCAAGCCCGAGAACACCGAGACGATCGAAACCTCTGGCACCTACTCGATGCGCTCCGCACTGCACCCGACGACCGACCCGACGGTTCTGCGCATTCCCCGCGAAAGAACGGTCGACGGCGATGTCACCACTTGGTACTACCTCGAAGTGAGGGAGCAGGGCGGCGTCTTCGAGAACGTCGCCGACGCGACCGACACCGGTGTCTCGATCCGGATCGCTCCGAACCCCGGGGGCTACTCGCCGGAAACGTTGCTGCTTGACGCCAACCCCGGGACCGCTACTTTCCAGGACGCGCCGCTGGCGGCGGGGGAGACCTTCGATGGGGGACCGGTGCAGGTCAAGACCCTCTCCGCGGGCGGGGGAAGCGCGGCGGTCACGATCACTCTCGACGAAGAAGCGCCCACCGCTCCATCTGGCCTCACGGCCACCGGTGGGGAGGAACAGGTGCAACTGCAGTGGAGCCCAAGCAGCGACGATTTCGGCGTCGAGCGCTACCGCGTCTTCCGCGATGGCGGCGAAGTCGGGACCACGGCGAGCACCAGCTTCCTCGACGCCCCGGCTCCGGTCGGCGATCACGAATACGTTGTCTACGCAGAAGACGCGAGCGGGAACCGCAGCGCCGCCTCTGGCCCGGCGACGGCGACGGCCGCGCCCGACGAGGAGGCGCCTACGGCACCGGCCAACGTCACGGCGACAGTCGGAACGAAAGGGGTGCAACTGGAATGGGACGCGAGCAACGACAACGTCGGGGTTGAGAGCTACGTCGTCTTCCGCGATGGCAGCGAACTCGGATCCCCCACCGAAACGAGCCTCCTCGACTCCCTCGCCTCCGTCGGCGATCACGAATACGTCGTCTACGCGGAAGACGCGGCCGGGAACCGCAGCGCCGCATCCGACCCGGTGACGACGACGGTCCCCGGTGTCTCGGGCCCATCCTGCGCGAGCGGTTCCTGTGGGGTCACGTTCAGGTACACGGGAACGACGGCAGCATGGACGGTGCCGCCAGGCGTAGCCAAAGCCGACTTCACCGTCGAAGGGGCGAAAGGTGGCAGCGACTCGTCCCAAAGCATTCTCGGCCGGGGCGCCCAAGTCATTGCGACCCTCGGGTCCCTGACGGCTGGGGAACAGGCAACTGTGAGCGTTGGCGGCGCGGGCAAGACTGACGCCGAAGGGGGTGCGGGCGGCTTCAACGGCGGCGGCGACGGGACCCTCGGCGGCGGTGGTGGAGGCTTCAGCTCGGTGTCACTCGGCTCAACGCTGATGCTGCTCGCCGGTGGCGGTGGGGGCAAAGGCTTGCGAGGGTTCAACTCGATCGCCGAGACGGAACCGGGCGGCGGTGCGGGTGGCAATGGCGGGAGGGAAGGCACCCGGGGCTCGGCCGGTGTCGCGACGGAAACGTATGGGGCGAAGTTGGGCGCGGGAAGCGGCGGTACGCAGGGCGGTGAAGGTGGCGTCGGGGGCACCCGGGGGGATGTCACCGGGACCAGCACCTGTCCGGGAGGTGCCGGAGCCGGCACCGCGGGCGCATCCGGTGGCAGCCTCTCGGGCGGTGGTGGCGCCTCGGGGGCAGGCGGTGGCGGTGGCGGTGGTTACGTCGGCGGTGGCCAGGGCGGCGGCGGTGCCGCCGATGCGTGTGGAGATCGTGCGGGCTCGGGTGGCGGCGGCGGCGGCTCCAGCTTCGCTGCAACCGGGATCACGGCCACGATCTTCAGTGGATTCCGGCGCTCCAATGGACAGGTCTCCATTGCCTACCCGAATCCGGTCACGGCAGGGAAACGCAGCTACCTGACGCTGCTGGACCAGGAACTCGTCGTGCCCGTCGAGTCGGGCTTGCTCTCGGGGGCTCCCGGCCCAGGCGGCGATCCGCTGACGGCGAGTCTGGCCGACCCTCCCGCTCATGGCTTGACAACGGTGAATGGCGATGGGTCCTTCACTTACGTACCAACGCCCGGCTACACCGGCGCTGACTCCTTTGCCTACCGCCTTGCCGACGCCACCGGCGACTACGCGACCGCCCAGGTGACCCTGACGGTTGCGGTCCCCCCGACGGCGGAAATCTCGGAACCGGTCGCGGGAGGCACATACGTCGCCGGGCAGTCTGTATGGACGGCCTTCTCGTGCAGCGAGGGGGCGGGCGGGATCGGCATGTCCTCGTGCACCGACTCGAACGGCATCAAAACCGGTACCGGCGGCTTTGGACACCTGGACACCTCGACGGTGGGGCCCCATACCTACACCGTGGCTGCTCTTTCCAAAGACGGCCTCTCCGGCAGCACTTCGATCGACTACACGGTGACGCCAAAAATCACAGAACCCCCGAAGCTGCCAGCGGAATCCCCGTACGAACCGCCGAAGCCGCTCTTCGGGATCGAGCTCTCTCTCGGCGCCCAGAAGGAGTCTTTGCGCGAGCTGCTGCGGACCGGGAGGTTGACCGTCACCGCGGAGGTGAATAAAGCGGCAAAGGTGGTCTTGACCGGCCGGGTGAAGCTCACTGTCCGCGTCAAGCGCGCCGCGCAGAGGAAGTCCGTCGAAGTGTTCAAGGTCAAGACGATCAACTTCAGCGAGCCGAGCGAAAAATACGACGCGCTGACGCTTTCCAAACAGGGTCGCGAAGCGCTGCGAGGCCTGTCCAAGGCGAAGCTGACGATCGCGGGCAAGGCAACCGATGGCTCTGGCGGGGTGGCGAGGCAAACGGTGGTGTTGACTCTGCAGCGGTGACCCCCTGGCTGCACCAACGCTTCCCGGCGCTCGCCGAGACCCTGCCTCACCTGTCGCTGTCCGAGCGGCCGACGCCGGTACGTGAGCTGGCCGGGCTCGGCATCTGGGTGAAGGAAGACGGTGCCTTCGGCGCCGGCGGCTGGGGCGGCAACAAGGTGCGCAAGCTCGAGTGGCTGATCCCCGACGCCAAGTGCCGCGGCCGGCGATCGATCCTCACCTTCGGCGGTCTCGGCACCAACTGGGGCCTGGCGACCGCGCTCTACGCCCGCGAACACGGGCTCGCCACCGCCCTGGCGCTCGTCGACCAACCGATCGACGACCACGTTCAGGCGCAGCTCGCCCGGCTCGAGGCCTCGGGTGCGCGCATCCATCGCACCCACACCAAGCGCCGGACCGTGGCGATGCTGCCCTGGCTGCTTGCCCGCAATGCCCGTGGCGGCCACCCGCCGTACCTGCTGCCGGCCGGCGGTTCCTCGGCGGTTGGGGCGCTCGGCTACGTCGAGGCGGCACTGGAGATCGCCGCCCAGGTTGAGGCGGGCTCGCTGCCCGAGCCCGCCCACGTCGTCGTCCCGGTCGGCACCGGCGGCACGGCGGCCGGCCTGGCGCTCGGCTTCCAGATCGCCGGTCTGCGCAGCCGCGTGGTCGGGGTCGTGGTCAACGACCAGCTGCGCCTCGACGCAGCGGTGTTCGCACGCCTCGCGCGGCGCACCGCCGCCCTGCTGGAACGCCGCGGAGCGCGCCTCGGCCCGCTCCAACTGGAGCCGGGCATGCTCGACCTGACCCGTGAACAGATCGGGGCCGGCTACGGCCATCCCACCGAGGCCGCCGAAAGCGCCGCCGCTCTCGCCGCCGAGGACGGCCTCTCGCTCGACCCCGTCTACACCGCGAAGGCGATGGCCGCCCTGCTGGCGCTGCGCGCGGAGGGGCGTCTCGGCGATCCGGTGCTGTTCGTGCATACCGACGGCCCGCGCTAGTCAATCCGAGACTGAGGCGGGGTGGGTTGAGGTGAGTATCTTTGGATTTCGAGGGTAAATAGACAAAGTTATGGACCTAACTTTGGACTTTGATGGATCGTGTGCAACCTTGGACTTAGGATCAATGATCCAAACTTATATGCATAAGTTTGGATCATAATGATGGTAGAGGCTGATATCCCGTCGCGGCGAGGAGCTCTGGTTGAGCGACTTTGGGAGCCGCACCTCGATGCTCTCGGTGGTCGTTCGGCTCGTCGGGGCTTTACCTACCGGGCCTATGTCCCGGCGCCGATTGCAACCGAGGGTTTTCTCCTCGAGTCCGACATTGCCGCTGCCGCCGCCAACTCAGAAGTGGCCTGTCGTGAGCTGAATGAGGAGCCGCCCGAGCTCAGTAACTTCGAGACCCTGGCTCGCCAGCTGATGCGCGCCGAGTCGGTCGCATCATCGCGGATCGAGGGACTTGTTCTCTCCCATCGGCGACTGGCCAAGGCTGCGTTCTCTGAGACGCACGACATCACCGCCCAAAGCGTGCTTGCCAACATCCGCGCCTTGGAGCGAGCCGTCGATCTCGCGGGTAGCGTCGAGTCGCTGAGGTCAGAGCACCTGCGCGAAGTGCACCGGCTTCTCTTTGAGGGCAGCCGCGACGAGCACCGCGGCGGCGAGATACGCAAAGAGCCCAGCTGGATCGGCGGAGCGGCTTCGAGTCCGCGCGGGGCGGAGTTCATCCCGGCGCCGGCTGAGCTCGTTGCGGAGCTACTCGACGACCTCTGCGAGTTCTGCAACCGCCTTGATTTGCAGCCCGCGATCCAGGCGGCGATCGCGCACGTCCAGTTCGAGACGATTCACCCATTTTTTGACGGCAACGGTCGCGTTGGCCGGGCTCTGATCCTGATCGTCCTCCGCCGGCGCGGTGTCGCCAAGAGCTACCTCCCACCGGTCAGCCTCGCCTTGGCGGGAGATGCGGACCGTTACGTCGCCGGGCTGAGGAGCTGGCGCAGCGGTGAGGAAGATGATTGGTACAGCGTTTTCATCGACGCCCTGTTTCGGTCTGCAAATGGTGCGCGCAAGTTCGCTGCCGACGTTGCTGAGCTGCAGCGGCGCTGGATGAAGCAGGTGGGGAATCCGCGCAAAGGCTCGGGACCACGACGCCTGATCGAACTGTTGCCATCGCAGCCGATCGTCGATGTCAAGACGGCGGCGCAGCTGCTTGGCGGCAGCGAGGAGCGGGCTCGGCAGGCAATCGGTCGTCTCCAGCAAGGTGGGGTCCTTAGCCAGACGAGCGTAGGGCGTCGCAGCCGAGCCTGGGAGTGCGTCGGTCTCTTCGACCAGCTCGATCGCTTTGAGCGCGAGCTGGGGCCGGTGGACCGCACACCGCACCCAACCGCGTTGAAATAAGCAATCCTCGGGTAGGCGATGCCCGATGCGCAAGCTGATCTTGCACATGGGGATCTCGATCGATGGCTTCGTCGCCACCGCCGATGGTGCCCACGACTGGGGCTACGCGGGGGAGGGCGAGGCGGCCAAGCGCTGGAAGCTCGACTCGCTGTGGAACGCGGGGGCGCACCTGATGGGCCGCGTCACCTACACAGACATGGCCGAAGTCTGGCCGGGCTCGAGCAGCGACTACGCCGCGCCGATGAACGAGATCCCCAAGGTCGTCTTCTCCAAGACTCTCGAGCAGGCCAGCTGGTCGCCGGCGCGGATCGCTTCCGGCGAGCTGGATGCCGAGATCGCGGAACTTAAGGCCGAGGAAGGCGACTACCTGCTCGCCCATGGCGGCGCGCAGTTCGCTCGCGCGCTCGTTCGGCAGGGCCTGGTCGATGAGTACCGCTTCGTCGTTCACCCGGCGGCGCTCGGCCGCGGCATGGCGATTTTCAGCGAGCTGCCGGCGCGGCTGGCACTCGACTTGGTCGACGCGCAGCGATTCTCGACCGGCGCCGTCGGCCACGTCTACGTGCCACGCGAGTCTGAGCCCGGGTAACGGCAACCACAAGGAGGCACCGTGTCCGCAACCGTTCTCTACATGTCGATGTCACTGGATGGATTCGTCGCCGGTCCCAACGAGGGCCCGGACAACGGCCTCGGTGACGGTGGGGATCGCCTGCACGAGTGGTTCTCGGCCGGAGCCGCGACCGGTCACGGAGGAGTGCCCGGCCGTCCCGGAGGAACCAATGGCGCGGTGATGGACGAGGCGATGGCCACCGGCGCGGTTGTCGCCGGCAGGGGCACTTTCGAGCCCGCGGGTGGTTGGGGCGGCGATCATCACGACGGTGTGCCGATCTTCATCCTCAGCCGCAATCAGCCCAGCGCCGAGGTGGCCCAGTGGCCG
Organism: Solirubrobacterales bacterium; assembly: GCA_035554595.1. Taxonomy (GTDB): domain Bacteria; phylum Actinomycetota; class Thermoleophilia; order Solirubrobacterales; family 70-9; genus VRUE01. Next base: position 5,584 of record DATMIH010000048.1, on the reverse strand, counting down.
CTGGTTACCTACGTGAGCGATGTCGAGACGGCGATGGCCCGGGCGAAGGAGGCTGCCGGCGAGAAAGATGTTCTGGTCCACGGCGTTGGCACCGCCCAGATGGCCCTCGCCGCCGGCGTTCTCGACGAGCTGCAGATCCACCTGATTCCGGTTCTACTGGGTGAAGGCAGGCGACTCTTTGAGGGGCTCGGTCCCGAGCACATCGAGCTGGAGCGCACCGGGGTTCTCGAAGGCGAGTCTGGTGTCACCCACTTGCGCTACCGGGTTCGGCGTTGACGCGGTTGACCCGCAGGCCCTCTTCGCGTTCACTCAGGAATACTTGATCGATTAGCCAAAAGCCGGCATCGGGAGTTGTGGCCGCGGGCTGCTGGGCAGGGAACCCGGCTGATCGACGAAGAGGAGAGTCAGATGAAGTGGAGTCGCATTGCCGCAGTTCTCAGCGTGGTCGCGGTGTTCGCCGCCTTCGCGAGCTCAGCCTGGGCGACGAAGTACGTCGCCCTGGGGGACTCGTACTCGTCCGGCACCGGGACGCGCACCTACTACGAATCGAAATGCCAGCGCTCGGTCTACGCCTATCCGTACCTGCTGCACGAAGCGCATCCGACCTGGACCTTCGTCGACGCCGCCTGCTCCGGGGCGACTACCGAAAACGTTCTCAACACACAGGTCGCCAGCCTGACCTCCGACACCAACTGGGTCACCTACACAATCGGCGGTAACGACGCCGGCTTCTCCAGCGTGATCACCGAATGCGCGCTGCCGTCCTGGGCCTCGGACTGCAACGGCGCGATCAACAAAGCCCAGGCCTACATCAAAAACACGCTGCCGGGCCGGCTCGACCTGGTCAACAACGCGATCAAGTCGCACTCGGCGAGCGCGAAAGTGATCGTGCTCGACTACCCGCGGCTCTTCAACGGCGAAGACTGCAACGCGCTCACCTTCTTCAGCCCGAGCGAGGAGACGCGTTTGAACGAAACGGCGGACCAGCTGAAGAACGCGCTCAGCGCCGCGGCGACGCGGGCGGGGACGAACTTCGTCTTCCGCGACGTGATCCCGCCCTTCATCGGTCACGCGGTCTGCGACGGTGGCGGCGGTTCCTCGACCGAGTGGATCAACGGCCTCTCCAACCCGACCGGCGAGAGCTATCACCCGAAGATCAGCGGTCACGCCAACGGCTACTACCCGGCGGTCCACGCGGTCACGGGCTAGCGCTGGAGCATGGCGGTGCCGGTATAGACCGGCGCCGCCGTCGCCTGGCGACAGCCGTTGGGCCAGCGGTTCGGCGGCAGTTCGGCGCCGTGGCGGGCGGTGACCAGGGGTGTGTTGTAGGTCGCCGCTATGTCACTGCGCCGGATCGCCTTGCGGAGCTTGGCGGCTCCGGAAGTGGGCGCGGTCGACTTGCTCGCCGCCCGTCCCGCGAAGGGGTGTTGGGCGGCCTGAACCAGGCGGATCAGCGCGCGCGGGCCGCCGTATGAGCGCAGGGTTCTCTCCAGCGAGTAGATCGGAACTTCGCGGGCGCCCAGCGTGGCAGCGAGGCGGACGTCGTTGAGCAGCTTCGAGAAGTGCCGGTAGGGACCGCGGCCGGCGGAGCCGAGGCTGATCTGTCCTGCGCGACCGAAGGCGTGGCGGGCGGAGCGCAAGTAGGAGGAGACGATTCCGGGCCCGGGGTCTCGCCCCGAGTGGTAAGCGAAGACACTGCGGTAGGCCTGGAAATAGAGCTCGTCCCATGGCGCCTTCGGCAGGATGAACCCAGTCGCATCCTGAAGGGCCAGCCGATGGTCCTTGAGATCGTCAAGCGCCGCCGGTGCCGGCGCAGCGGCGATCTTGACGTTGTGGCGTTTGGCCCAGTGCACGATGCGGGCATAGCCGTGCCAAGCGGCGCACTGCCCGGTCGGGTCGATCGACTGCTGGAAGAGCGCCCGCAGCGTGTCCTCGCTGCCGCCGCCGACTATCGCCGCCGCCGTTTCGAACGGCGTGCGCACCCGCGGCTCGGGATCGAGGGCGACACCGCGTATCTGCACGTGCTTCTTGCGGGCCCAGCCCGTCACCGACTTGGTGGCGGCGAACTGCTCGGCCGCCGCTCCCTCCCAGGCCCAGTAGCCGTCGCCATAGGGGATCAGGACCCAGGCCCAGACCGGCACGCCGAGCCGGTTGGCCTTGCGGATGATCTTCAGCGCATCGTGGCGGTGGGGCTCGCCTGGCGGGATCGGCCCAAAGTCGCGCTGGTAGCGGAGGTTGAAGTAGAGGGGGATCTGGTTCTGTTGCAGGACGCGCCAGAGGTAGGGGGTGTAGGCATGCAGGTCGCGGCGCTTCCAGTAGGTGCTTGGAGAGTCCCAGTCGGTGCCGGGCACCGCCTCACCCGCCCAGAAGCCGATCGTCGTCCCCTGCCGGGGAAGAGCCGCCGGGGGAGCGACGGCGGCGTTGTCCCGCGCGAAGGCGCTCTGCGGTACGAGCAGCGCGAGCGTAGCCAAGGCCCCAACGATGATTCCCCCCCGCGTCATCCTCCCATCGTAGGCTGAGATGGCATGAACGCGGTAAGGCGCCCCTCGCGGCGACCTCGGGCCGACGGCGATTGGGACACCTGGGTCACGGAAGAAGTGATCCCGCGCGTGGTCAGGCGCTTCGGCATCGACCCGCAGCGGATCGCGATCGGCGGCATCTCGATGGGTGGCTTCGGCACCTTCGGCATCGCGCTTCGCCACCCCGGCATGTTCTGCGCCGTCGGCGGCCACTCGCCAGCGCTCTGTCGACTACGGGACCGAAGACCCCTTCCGCGTCTACGACGAAGGCTTCGTCGAAGCGATGGAAGCCGGCAGCGCCGACTTCACCGCCCACTCATGGCCGGGCGCCCACGAGGGCGGCTACTGGAACGAGCACTGGCCCGACTACCAGCGCTTCTACGTCAAGGCGCTGGCCCACTGCGGCTAGCCGTTACCCGCGCCGTACTCCTTGTACGGATACCACCATCCCTTGCGCTCGATCTTCGACTCCATGTGGACGTGCTTGGTCTCCTGGAAGGCCTCGAGGCCCTCGCGGCCCAGCTCGCGCCCGAGGCCGGACTGCTTGAAGCCGCCGAAGGGGCCGGCGTCGTTGTCGGTCAGCGGGTCGTTGATCCAGACCGTGCCGGCGCGCAGCTCGCGCATGCAACGGATCGCGCTCTCGAGCTCGCCGGTATAGACGTTGGCGCCGAGGCCGAACTCGGTGCCGTTGGCCAGCGCGATCGCTTCGTCGAGCGAGGAGACCGGGACCAGCGGGGCGACCGGGCCGAAGGTCTCCTCGCGCAGCAGGTCGCTGTCGGGGGCGGCGCCGGTGACGACGGCGGGAGAGAGGAAGTGGCCGCGCGCCTGACTGCCGTCGTTGCCGCCGACAAGAACCTCGGCGCCGGCGCTGCGCGCGGCGTCGAGCTGTGCGATCACCTTGGCCCGCTGGGGATCGGAGATCATCGGGCCGATGTCGGTCGTGACCTCGAAGGGGTCACCGAGGACGAGGCTCCGCGTGTGCTCGACGAAGGCGTTGACGTAGTCGTCGAAGACCTCCTCGGCGACGTAAAAGCGCTCGGCCGAAGTGCAGACCTGGCCGGCGTTGAGGAAGGCCGCCCAAGCGCCGCCGCGGGCTGCGATCTCCAGCTGCGGCGCGACGTCGGCGCAGACGATGAAGGCATCCTTGCCACCCATCTCGAGGTTCATCCGCGCCATCCGCCCGGTGCAGGCGGCGGCCACCTTCTTGCCGGTCGCGACCGAGCCGGTGAAGGCGATGCAGTCGATGTCGGGGTGGGAGGCGAGCGCGGCGCCGACCTCGCCGGCGCCGGCAAGCAGGCCGACGACGCCGGCCGGCAGGTGCTCGAAGGCGCCGGCCAGCATCAAGGTCGAGAGCGGTGTCAGCTCCGAGGGCTTGCAGACGACGCAGTTGCCCGCCGCCAGCGCTGGCGCGACCTTCCAGGCCAGGAGCAGCAGCGGGTAGTTCCAGGGCACGATGCAGCCGACCACGCCGAGCGGGTCCTTGACCACCATCGCCAGCTGGCTCGACTCGATTGGCGGGATTACCCGGCCGGCATGGTCGCGGCCGATCTCGGCGTAGTAGTCGAAGGCCGCCGCCGTCCACTCCAGCTCGTCGCGGTTCTCGAGCAGCGGCTTGCCGCCCTCCGCGGTCATCGTGCGGGCCAGCGGCTCGGCGTCGGCCCGCAGCCGCCGCGCCACCTCGTGCAGCAGCTCACAGCGCTCGCCGGCGGTGGTACGGGCCCATCCCGGCCATGCTTCGCGGGCTGCGGCCACAGCGGCCTCGACCTGCTCGGGCGCAGCCGCCGCCACCTCGACGATCGTCTCGGTCGTATAGGGGTTCTCGACTGCGACCGGGGCACCGGCACCGGCGACCGCCTTGCCGCCGATCAGGAGCGTTGTGATGTGGTCGCCCTCGCCTGGCATCGGTCGGACCAGGCTACCCCCGATCACGCGCCTGGCGCCCGACTGCTTCATTTGCTTCAATCGGGTGACCAGAGAAAGGAGGTGGTCCTAACTTGATTCACATGCTTAATGGGACTCTGGAGGTGCAGGGCCGCTAGGCGCCGCACTGCTTCGGGGCGCCCGGTGGAATCCACCCCGGGCACCGGCGAGCAGCGAATGCCGGGCTTTGTCCCACCCGGACGTAGCTTTCATGCTCGTTTCAAGCACCTGACCAGGGCCGCCTCCGGGCGGCCCTGGTGCTTTCAAGACCGACCTATGGCCGGACGAGCGGTCGCGCTCTCCGTAAACGCGTTTATCTAGTCAAAAATTGCCCTATTTACAGGTAGATCCAATGAGAGCTTGACAAAAGAAACACGACTATCTACTCTCCTTCGCGAATCGGTAAACACCGTTATCCACCGGGTGACAGGTTAAGCCGCTTCGGTCAGCACAGGGACATAACCGAGCCTCGAGGAAGCCGCAAAGGGAAGCGGCGGGCAGAGGGGCTCACGGGACAAGGAGAGAGCTACGTGACTCGCCACGCGAAGGCATCGTCGGTGGGATCGACTCAGGGCCAGGGCAGCCGCTCGGGCTCGTTCATTCGTGGGGCCGACGCCACCCGTGGTTACTCCAGCGATGCCGCCGGGAGTGGTGCGCCCGCACGCCGCGCTCGTCTCGTCACCTTCTCCTTCGCGGCCGCGCTGCTGGCACTCGCGCTATTCGCCTCCTCGGCCCTTGCCTCCAAGCAGGTGATCAGCGACTTCGGCAGCCAGACCGAATCGGGCAGCTTCGGCGGTGAACTCAACAACCCGCGCGACGTCGCCGTCAACGAAGCAGGCACCGGCCCCGCCAACGCCGGTGACACCTACGTCGCCGATGAAGCCAACAACCGGATCGAGCGCTTCGACTCCGCCGGCAACTTCATCAGCGCCTGGGGCAAGGACACGATCGCACCGGCGATCAACGAGCGCCAGCGGGTCTTCGTCGAAGCCACCGGGGGCACCTACACCCTCTCGTTCAACGGCTCGACCACCCCGCCGATTGAATACAGCACCCCCTACTACGTCCTTGAAAACAAACTCGCTGCCCTGCCGAGCATCGGCGCAGGCAACGTCGGGATAACGAGCCAAAACTCCGCCGGCACC
>DATMIH010000047.1:0-16785 GCA_035554595.1 Solirubrobacterales bacterium | reverse complement strand
CGACATCCTGACGCTGTACCAGGCAGACCCCGAGACCGAGCTGATCGTGATGGTCGGCGAGATCGGCGGCGACGCCGAGGAGCGGGCAGCCGAGTTCATCGCCGCGGAGATCTCCAAGCCGGTCGTCGCCTACATCGCCGGCTTCACCGCTCCGCCCGGCAAGCAGATGGGCCACGCCGGGGCGATCATCTCCGGCTCCTCGGGCACCGCCCAGGCGAAGAAGGACGCGCTCGAAGCGAAGGGCGTACGGGTCGGCGAAAGCCCGACCGAGACGGCCAAGATCGCCGTCGAAGTCCTCCGCGGCCTCTAGTCGTCTCGTCCGAGGCTTCGGCTACTAGTCCAGCCATGGAGTTGGGAATGGATGGAGTTGAGACGCGGCCGGTGCGGCTTGTCGTTTCCGACGATCTGCAGCGGGGGCGGGGGAGCGTGTTCTTCCGGCTCTGGTTTGCGATTCCGTTCATTCTCTGGCTGACGCTCTGGGGAATCGCCGCGTTCTTCGTCGCGATCGCCAACTGGTTCGCGACCCTCTTCAAGGGGACCTCGCCGCGGGCGCTGCATGGGTTCCTCGCCCGCTTCGTCCGCTTCGCGGTTCACACCTACGCTTTCCTCTACCTGGCTGCCGAGCCGCTGCCCGGCTTCGGCGGCAGGCCGGGCTATCCGATCGACATCGAGATTGATCCGCCGGTTCGGCAGAACCGTTGGAAGGTCGGCTTCCGCTTCGTGCTCGTCGTCCCCGCGCTGATCCTCCTCGGCGCCTTCTTCGGCACTGGGGGCGGCTTCAGCGGGACCTCAGAAGGTGAAACCGGTCGCCTTGGGCTGCTCGTCGCCGCTGCCTTCCTCGCCTGGTTCTTCGCCCTTGCCCGCGCGCGCATGCCGCGCGGCCTGCGCGACCTGATCGCCTACGGGCTGTCCTACGCGGCGCAGGCCTGGGCCTACATGACACTGCTGACCGATCGCTATCCCTGTAGCGATCCCCTCACCGCGATCGGCCCGCTGCCCGTTCGGGAAGACCCGATCCGCCTCGAGTCGAGTGATGACTTGCGGCGCAACCGACTCACCGTCTTCTTCCGCCTGCTGCTCGCGATCCCGCACCTGATCTGGCTCGTGCTCTGGGGCATCGCTGCTTTCTTCGCGGCGGTCGGCAACTGGTTCGCGATCCTCTTCACCGGCATCGCACCGGCCGGGCTGCACCGCTTCCTCGCTGCTTACACGCGCTATCAGCAGCACGTGTTCGCCTACCTGTACGTGATCGCGAATCCGTTCCCCGGCTTCACGGGCGAGCGCGGCAGCTACCCGATCGAAATCCGCATCGCCGAGCGCGCTCCGCAGAATCGCTGGACCGTGGGCTTTCGCCTCGTGCTGGCCCTGCCGGCGCTGCTGCTCGGCACCGCTTACGGGTCGCTCCTCTTCGCCGTTGCCCTGCTCGGCTGGTTCGCCTCGCTGTTCACCGGCACGATGCCGCTCGGCCTGCGCAACGCCGGCGCCCTGGCCTTGCGCTACTCAGCTCAGCTCTACGGCTATCTCTTCCTGCTGACGGACGCCTATCCATACAGCGGCCCCAACGTCGCACCGCCGCCGCTGACCGCCGACCCCAGCATCGCGTTTCCGCCGCGAAGCGCTTGAGGCGGCTGGCCTCCCGCCTCGCCCGTCCATCGACGCTGACCCTGCTGGCCGGCGCAGCGCTCTGGCTCTGGGCGGCGTACGCCCTCTGGCATTCCACCGCCTCAGTGCCGCAGGGCCCAGACCTCTCACCGGATCGCTTCTTCAGCTCCGCCTTTCTCGACCGCAGCGCCTCCTACGAACGCTTCTTGACGATCGACGGCCTGCTCGCGATCGTGGTCCTGATCGGGGTTCTCGCGGTCTACGCACGTCGCGGAGACCGGCTGATGGGCGAGTCGGCGGCGGGCCGGGTCGGCACGGGGATGCTGCTCGGCATGCTCGGCTTCGGCGTCGTCTGGCTGGCCGAGCTGCCCTTCGGGCTGGCGGCGGTCTGGTGGCAGCGCGACCATGGCGTCTCCCACCAGGGCTACCTCGAATGGGCCGTCGAAAGCTTCCTCGGGCTCGGTGGCACCTTCCTCTTCGTCGCCGCGGCGCTGGCGATCGCGATGGGCCTGGCAGGGCCGCTGCGGCGCTGGTGGTGGCTTGCCGCGGTGCCGGCCTTCGTCGGCCTGGCACTGCTCTTCGCCTTCCTCAGCCCCTATCTAGTTCCCAACACCTCGGACCTGCACAACCCGCAGCTGGCCGAAGCGCAAGCGCTCGAGCGCGTGGAGGGGGTGAAGGGAACCCGGTTTGCCGTCGAGGACGTGGATCGCTTCACCACCGCGCCCAACGCCGAGGCGACCGGCCTCGGCCCGACCCGGACCGTGATCCTCTGGAACACGCTGCTGAGCAACGACTTCAGCCGGGCCGAGGTCCGCGCCGTGCTCGGTCACGAGATCGCCCACATCGCCCACGACGATCCGCTCAAGCAGGTCGGCTGGCTGGCGCTCTTCCTGATCCCGGCGGCGGGCCTGGTCGAGCTGTTCACCCGCCGCCGCGGCGGCATGGCCCGGCCCGAGGCCGTGCCCGTTGCGCTGCTCGTCCTCGTCGCCTTTCAGCTGCTGGCAACGCCGATGTTCAACCTCGTTACGCGCCGGGCCGAGGCCTCGGCGGACTGGTCATCGCTGGAAGCGACCCATGAACCGGCGGTTGCCCGGGCGATGTTCCGCCGGCTCAGCACGACGAGCCACGGCTCCCCCGATCCGCCGGGCTGGACCGCGCTCCTCTACGGCAGCCACCCGACGATCATGCAGCGGATCGAGATGACCTACGCCTGGGAGCGCTCACACCGGCCCTGAGCTTCCGGTGCGCTTTATGCGGCCTATGACCACAAAAGGCGCACCGGAACGGGCGTTGGTCTCGCGGTCGGCAATGTCGGTGCGTTGCTAGGCTCGCAGGCACATGGCTGGCGACACGATTTCGTTTGCGAGAGGGGCGCCGAGCGCTGACATCCTGCCGCGCGACGCGGTGCGGGATGCGGCCGCTGTGGCGCTTGCCGAGGACTGGGAAAAGGCCCTCTCCTACGGCACCGGGATCGGGCATCCGGGGCTCTGCGAGTGGGTCGCGCAGCGGCACGGGGGGCTCGACGACGGCCAGGTGATGGTCGCCAACGGCTCGCTGGAGGCCGGCTGGATGCTCTTTGAGCACCTGCTCGAGCCGGGGGACCGGGTGGTGGTTGAGCAGCCGACCTACGATCGCACGCTGCTGATGCTGCAGCGGCTCGGGGTCGAGTTGGTGCCGGTCTCGCTCGAGGACGACGGGCTCAACATTGCCGCCTTCGAAGCCGCCCTGGCCGAGGGGCCGATCAAGCTCGCCCACGTCATCCCCAACTTCCACAACCCGGCCGGCTGCACGCTCTCGGCCGAGAAGCGGGTGCGGCTGGTCGAGCTCGCCGCCGAGCACGACTTCTGGATCTTCGAGGACGACCCCTACCGCGAGCTGCCCTTCGAGGGCGAGGGGCTGGAGACGATGCTGGCGATCGACAAGGCGGACAAGGTCGTCCACGCCTCCTCCTTCTCCAAGACCGTCAGCCCCGGGGTGCGGGTCGGCTACCTCGCCGGGCCCGCAGCGGAGATCGCCAAACTCGCGAAGCGGGCCAACGAGACCTATATCTCACCGAACATGCTGGCCGAGGCGGTCGTGCTGCAGCTCTGCCGCTCGGGTGGGCTCGATCGCAACATCGAGTTCGTCAAAGGCGCCCTGCAGGCACGGCGCGATGCCCTGGTCGAGGCGCTGAACGAGCAGATCCCTGAGGCCGAGTTCGTCGTCCCCGGTGGTGGCTACTTCCTCTGGCTCGACCTCGCGGAGGGCACCGACACCAGTGCCCTGTTGGCCGAGGCCAAGGGGGAGGGCGTTGCCTTCGTCGCCGGTCCCGACTTCATGATCGACGGCGGCACCAACAGCCTGCGCCTCTCCTTCGCCAGCGTGCCGCCCGAGCGGATCGGCGAGGGCGTCGGCCGCATCGCCCGTGCGCTCGACCGCATTCGCGCCGGCTCGCCCGCCTGAGCGAGCCGCCTCCCGCGTAGACCACTCGTCCGCCGTCTGCCGCGGCTGATCCAGCCGCGCCCACTCCCCGTAGGTGGGGTTGATGACCTATCCGCGATCGAGGAGGAAGCATGGCTGTGGCTAACAAACCGAGCGCGCTGGAGCGCGTTACCAGCGACCCGGTGTCGCGACGCAAGCTGCTCGCCGTAACCGGCGGCTCGACCGCGCTGGCGGCCTTTCTCGCCGCCTGCGGCAGCGACAGCAGCAGCACGACGACGATGGCCGGCAACGGCGGTGGCGGCAAGACCGGCACCGAGCAGTTCGGCAAGGGTGACATCGGCATCCTTAACTACGCGCTGACGCTCGAGTACCTCGAGACTGCCTTCTACGCGGACGTGGTGAAAAGCGGGCTCTTCAAGGGCTCCGACCTGGCGACGATCCGCAAGTTCGGCAGCGAGGAGGCCGAACACGTCACCGCGCTAACCGGCTTCGTCAAGCAAATGGGCGGCAAGCCCGCGCCGAAGCCAAAGACTGAATTCCCGCTGAAGAGCGCCAAATCGGTGCTTGAACTGGCGGCGACGGTAGAGAACCTCGGCGCCGCCGCCTACCTCGGCCAGGCGGCCAACATCAAGGGTGCCTCGGTGCTCGCGGCGGCGCTCTCGATCCACAGCGTCGAGGGTCGCCACGCGGCGGCGCTCAACACCCTGCTGGGCGAATCGATCACCCCTGACGGGGCGTTCGCCAAACCCGCCGGCGCCGACGAAGTCCTCAAGTCGGTCGAACCCTTCATCGTCGGCTGAGCCGGCGCAAAGCGCGAAAGGAGAACCAGATGAGCGACCAGATCCTGGCCCAGCCCGAGCTTGCCGGTGTGACCATCGACGAGGACAGCGAAGACATTTCCCGCAGCGAGGTGATTCTCAAGGGAGCGTTGGCGGCCGGTGCCGTCTACGGCGCGCTGGCGGTCGGCCCCTTCGTCGGCCGGGCGCTGGCGATGGCCGAAAGCGGCGACGTCGGCATCCTCAACTTTGCCCTCACGCTCGAGTACCTCGAGGCGGCCTTCTACAAGGAAGCGAAGACCCGCGCCAAGGCGAGCGGCGAGCTCAAGAGCCTGATCGAGCTGGTCGGGCGCGACGAGGAAGAACACGTCGGGGCGCTGACCGAAACGATCAAGAAGCTCGGCGGCAAGCCGGTGGCGGAACCGAAATTCGACTTCCCCTACAGCGGCACCTCCGGCTTCCTCAAACTGGCGCAGACGTTCGAGGACACAGGAGTGAGCGCTTACAACGGCGCCGCGCCGCAGATCAAGGCCTCCGAAGTGCTGGAAGCGGCCGGCTCGATCGTCCAGGTCGAGGCCCGTCACGCCGCCGCGATCCGGCTGCAGAACAAAGAAGAACCGGCGCCGGAAGCGTTCGACCCGGCTCTGACCGAAGCTAAGGTGCTGAAGGCGGTCGAACCCTTCATCGCCTAGTTGATCCCCGCCGAAACGGTCCTAGGAGCAATCGAAGATGCGCGCGAGCAAAGCAGAGCGCCTCGCCGACGAGGAGCTGATGCCGCTGATCGGGGAAAAGAACCCCGATGCCTTCGAGGTCTTCTATGACCGCCACGGTGGCGTCGCCTACTCGCTCGCCTACCGGATCGTCGGCGAGCGGGGGGCGGCGGAAGACGTGACCCAGGAGGCCTTCATCTCGATCTGGCGCAGCGGCGCCCGCTACGACGCGGCGCGCGGCAGCGTCCGCACCTGGATGCTCGGCATCGTCCGCAACCGGGCGATCGACTTCCTCCGCAGCAAGGCCGGCCGGGCGCCGAAGCTCGACTTCGACGACGACTCGATCCTCGAGCACCGCCCAGCCGCGGAGCTGACCGATTCCGAGGCGCTGCGGCGGGAGACCGCAGAGGAGGTGCGCGGGGCGCTCGACGAGCTACCCGGCGAGCAGGCGAAGGTAATCCAGCTGGCCTACTTCGGCGGCTTCAGCCACTCAGAGATCGCCGGCATGCTGGGCGTGCCCTTGGGCACGGTCAAGGGGAGGATGCGACTTGGATTGGAGAAGATCCGCGGTGAGTTGGCGGAGGGACTGACATGAGCGAGAACGGACACGAGCGCCGCAGCGATGAGATCGCTGCCTTCCTGCTGGGCGCCTTGGAGCCCGGCGAGGCGGCGGAGCTGGAACGCCACCTGGCTGGCTGCGAGGAATGCCGGACCGAGCTCGAGTGGCTGCGCCCGGCGGTGCAGCTGCTGCCCGAGTCGGTGCAGCGGGTCGAGGCGCCGCCGGAGCTGCGTGAGAGCTTGATGACCCAGGTGCGCGCAGAGGCCAAGACGGAGGCCGAGGCCGCTGCGCACGGCCCTCGTCGCGAGCGCGGGCTGCTGCGCGGCTGGGTTCTGCGGCCGGCCACCGGCCTCGCCGTGCTCGCTCTGGTCGTAGCGGCGGTTGGCGCCTTCGCGATTGCTGGCGGAGGTTCGAGCGGAGGCAAGACGACCACGACCTTCACCGGTCACTCGCCGGGCGTCACCGCCGAGATGGTGAGCAGCGGCGATTCCGGCACCCTGCACCTGGCCAACCTGCACCAGCTGCCGAGCGACAAGGTCCTGCAGGCCTGGGTCGAACGCGACGGGCGCGTCGTCTCGGCCAAGACCCTCTTCGTCCCCAACCAGGACGGCACCGCCTCGGCGACGATCGACGACATGGAAGGCGTCAAGACGGTGATGGTCACGGCAGAGCCGCGCGGCGGCAGTGTGCAGCCGACCTTGCCGCCGATCGTCAGCGTCGCAATCCCTCAGTAAGTAAGCGCGGCGGCTCGGCTCAGCGGCCGTAGCGGTCCGAAGAGAGCACGAGCTGCTCCGGGATCGTCGCTCGCGGCGGCGGTGCCGGGTCGGCGCGGACCGAGACGGTCTCGGCGACGCTGCGTGAGACCTGGTGCGTGCCCTCATCGGAAGCGATCGTGACGCCCTCCTCGCCGGAGCTCTGCACGCTGCCCTCAAGGCCGGGGTAGAGCCCCGCGTTCTTGAGGTAGTGGAGTAGCTCCTCGGCCTCGTTCTCGAAGCGCAGGACGTGGACCTTGGCGCCCGGCTCGACGTCGGAAAGCAGGGCGCCCTGCTCGCGTATGCCCTCGACGATCGGGTGGCCGTGGGGACAGGTAGTGGCGTCGCCGATCGCGGCGCGCATACGCTCCTCCAGCACCGGCGACATCGCGTGCTCGATCCGCTCGGCCTCCTCGTGCACCTCGTCCCAGGGGATACCCAGCACGTCGGTGAGGAAGCGCTCGATCATGCGGTGGCGGCGGACGATGTGGCTGGCGTGCTCGCGGCCCGAAGCGGTGAATTCGAGCGACTTGTCGGGCTTGCGCGCGACGTAGCCGTCGTCGGTGAGGCGGCCGATCATCTCGTGCACGGTCGGCGGCGAGAGCTGCATCGCGCGGGCGATGTTGGCGCCGGTCATCGGCAGCCCGGCCTCCTCGAGCCAGAACATGATCTCCAGGTACTCCTGCTCGGCAACTGTTGCCTGCTCCATTGGCCCGATACTAGCTATCCGCTGGCCGAGCCCCACAACGGCCTTATTCCTATCTCGTATATCTTTAAAATATCGATGCTTATAAGCATTAACTACGTTATATTGCATTAAATATGAAGAGACCAAGGGCATATTCCCCATACGCGACCGAGGCCGCGCAACTGTTGGGAGAGCAGATTCGCAGCGCCCGCCGTGGGCGCCGCTGGTCTCAACGTGTGCTCGCCGAGCGCGCCGGGATCACGCCCGGCACTCTGATCAAGATCGAGCGGGGTGATCCCAGCGTGCGCCTGGGCACCGCCTTCGAGGTCGCCTCGTTGGCCGGCGTTGCCCTGTTTCACGCCGATCACCCTCGACTTACCCTCGACCTCGATCGCACCCGGGCCCGCAGTGCCCTGCTGGCGGAGCGGGTAAGGCCGCGCAAAGAGGATTTGAAGGATGAGTTCTGATCCAGCGCGGAGGCGGGACGAGGCCTACGTCTGGGTCTGGCTGCCGGGGGCGACCAAACCGGTGGTGGCAGGGCGGGTGCAGGAAACGGGCGACCTGGTCAATTTCAACTACGGCAAGAGTTACCTTGAGCGCGACGCCGCGATCCCGCTTTACCTGCCGGAGCTACCGCTGCGACCCGGGTTGATCGCTCCCCTCGGCGGCTTGACCCTGGCCGGTTGCATCAATGACGCGATGCCTGACGCCTGGGGCCAGCGGGTGGTGATGAATCGCTTGCTCGGCACCGGCGCCGATTCGGCCGATCCGGCTCTGTTCGGACCGCTGGTTTACATGCTCGAGTCCAGCTCGGATCGGATTGGCGCCATCGACTTCCAGTCGTCTCCAGACGCCCATGTCGCGCGGGAAGACGATGACGCCTCGCTGGAGGAACTGCAGGAGGCAGCGCGCTTGGTCGACGAAAGCAAGCCGCTCTCGGCAGGCTTGGATCGCGCCCTGCTGCACGGGAGCTCCGTTGGCGGCGCTCGGCCGAAGGCGTTGATCGCTGACGGGGAGCGGAGGCTGATTGCCAAGTTCTCCTCCGCGACCGATACCTACTCCGTGGTCAAGGGAGAGTTCGCGGCGATGAGGCTGGCCGCCCGCGCCGGCCTCGACGTTGCCGCCGTTGAGCTGACCAGCGCGCTGGGCAAGGACGTGCTCCTGGTCGAGCGCTTTGACCGCACGAACACACCCGGTGGCGAAACCCGCCGGGCGATCGTCTCGGCCTTGACCATGCTCGAGCTCGATGAGATGGCGGTGCGCTATGCCAGCTACGCCGATCTCGCTCAGATCGTGCGCGAACGCTTCAGCGAGCCGAGGGCGACGTTGCGCGAGCTCTTCGGCCGGATCGTCTTCAACATCCTCGTTGGCAACACCGACGACCACGCCCGCAACCACGCCGCCTTCTGGGACGGCGAGATGCTGGCGCTGACGCCCGCCTATGACATCTGCCCTCAGCCGCGCAGTGGGGGGGTCGCCTCGCAGGGGATGATGATCGCGCCCAACGGGTTCAGGCTGAGCCAGCTGAGCGGCTGTGTGGGCGCGGCGTCTACGTATCTCCTCAACGAGGCCGAGGCTCGCCAGATCATCGATCGCCAGATTGAGACGATCGAGGCTGAGTGGCCAGAGGTCTGTGAGCAGGCGCGGCTGAGCGAGGTCGAGCGAACCTACTTCTGGCGCCGGCAGTTCCTCAATGCCTACGCCCTCGAGGGTTACCGCTGATCCTCAGCGGCGCTCGACCAGGGTCGAGACGACCGCCTCGTAGAAGCCGTCGCCCATCGCTCCCTCGGTGACCGTGGCGTTGTCCCAGGCGCCGAGGGAGGCGCGCAGCCCGGGGTCGCGCTCGGGTCCGTTGGCGACGACGAAGAAGCGGCCGACCGCGGCCGCGACTTCGAGGTCCTCGACCGAGTCGCCGACCGCGATGCAGTCGGCCGGGTCGTAGCCGCGGATGCGGGCGTGAGCGGCGACGGCGCCGGCCTTGCTGACCAGCTTGGGGACCAGGTGGTAGGCGTGGCTGGGACCCTCGACCGCGGGCATCTCGCGGCCGATCGCGCCGTTGTCGAGCAGGCGCAGGTCGTCGTGGCCGTCGGCCTCGAGCAGTCGGTTGGCCTCGGCAACGTCGACCTTGCCGCGGAAGAGGTGGGAGAGGACGCGGCCGTGGTGCCAGGGGGCGTGGTACTCGAGCCGCCCGTCGAAGTGGGCGAAGAGCATCTTCGGGATGCCGCGGGCCTCGATCTTCTCGTAGACGGTGCCGTCCTCGTCGGGGACCAGGTCGCCGGTCAGCAGCGTCGTCTCGCCCTCGATTGCGAAGGCGCAGCCGGCCTCGTAGATGTAGGAGTTCTGGCCCATCAGGCGGGCGGCCTCGTGGACCTGGGGCTCGCGGCGGCCGGACATGATCACGACCTCAACCCCGGCCCGGTGGCAGGCCTCCAACCCGCGCGACTGGGCCAGCGAGAAGCCGCCCTCTGCGTCGCGGAAGAGCGAGCTGCCCTTGCCGAGCAGGGTGCCGTCGAGGTCGGTGTAGACGCAGTTCAGTGCCATCGGTGGGTCGTTACCGTAGCCGGATGATCGTGAGCGAATCGGCGCGCGGGTCCTGTCATCGGGTAGGGGGGCGCTGCGGGCAGTCCACGGGCTGTCCTCGGCCCCCCTACCCGATGCCACCCGCGCGAGGATCGGCTCGATGATCTGGCGACGTGCCGACGGCCAGCCGCAAGCTGCGGGCATCGTCAACGTGACAACCGACTCGATGTTTGAGGGAGCTCGTAGCGGTACTCCGCAGCAAGCCGTTGAAGACGGGCTGGCGCTGGTCGAGGCGGGGTTCGACATGCTCGACGTGGGGGCGGTGGCGGCGAAAAGCGGGCCGCCGGTAGCGCCCGCGGTCGAGGCCGCGGCGCTGGTGCCGGCGATCGAGGGGCTGGCGGGAGCGGGGGTGCCGATCTCGGCCGACACCTTCTCGGTCGAGGTTGCCCGGGCGGCGCTCGGAGCGGGCGCCGTCGCCGTCAACGACATCTCCGGCGGCTCGGATGAGATGTTCGAGCTTGTCGCCCAGACCGGCTGCGGCTACGTGCTGATGCACATCGAGGGGCCGCCGCGGGTCGACCGGCCGGCGCCGGAGTACGGCGATGTGGTCAATCACCTGGTCGAGTGGTTCGGGGGGAGAGTCGAGCGCACCCGTGAGCTTGGCGTCGCCGAGGAGCAGATCGCGATCGATCCCGGACTTGACTTCGACTTGACGACCGAGCAGGACCTGGAGATCCTGCGCCGCCTGCCCGAGCTTGGCGCGCTCGGCCTGGCGCTCTACGTCTCGCTCTCGCGCAAGGACTTCATCGGCGCCGTGGTGGCCGGCTCCTGGGAGGAGCGTCTGCCGCCGGGCGAGCGCGAGTGGGGCACGGTCGCTGCGGTTGCCCTGGCGGTGCGCGGCGGCGCCGACATCCTGCGCATCCACGACCGCAGCTCCCTGCAGGCAACAAAGATTGCTGGCGCGATCCGCGGGTCGTCAGGCAAGGACGCAGGGAGCCCGAATAGCAGCGCTATTCGGGCGACTGAGGACGCCGCATGACGGCGCGCGGGTCCGCCAGCCTGCTGGAGGCGCCTTGGTCGATTGCGCTCGATCCAGCCCGGCGCGACGGGCGGATCGTCGCTGAGAGCGGTGAAGAGGAGCGCGGGGCGCAGGAGGTAGCGCTGCCGCGCTCGCTCGACCCCGCTTTCGTCGAAGCGCTGAAGCGCAGTGGCGTCGAGAAGCTCTACTCGCACCAGCGCGAAGCGCTGCGGACGGCCGCAGGCTCGAACCTGGTGATCACCAGCGGCACCGCCTCGGGCAAGAGCCTCGCCTTCAACCTGCCGGTGCTCGACGGGATCGCCCGCGACGACAAGCGCCGCGCCCTCTACCTCTACCCGACCAAGGCGCTGGCCCAGGACCAGGCGCGCAAGCTGGCTGCGCTGCGGCCGCCGGGGCTGCGCGAGGCGATCTACGACGGCGACACGCCGAAGGAAGAGCGACCGGCGATCCGCCGCCGCAACAACCTCGTCCTCACCAACCCGGACATGCTGCACGTCGGGATCCTGCCCCACCACAAGAGCTGGGGCGACTTCCTCGCCAACCTCGAGTGGGTCGTGGTCGACGAGGCGCACACCTACCGCGGCGTCTTCGGCTCCCACGTCGCCAACGTGCTGCGGCGGCTGCGGCGGGTGGCCCGCGCCTACGGGCAGGAGCCCCGCTTCCTGCTCGCCTCGGCGACGATCGCCAACCCGGTCGAGCTGGCCGAAGAGCTGGTCGGCACACCCTTCGAGCTGATCGACGACGACGGCGCGCCACGGGCCGGGCGCGAGATCGCGATGTGGAACCCGCCGCTGATCGACAAGGCGACCGGGACGCGGCGCTCGGCGCTGTCGGAGGCCGCCGACCTGCTCGCCGAGCTGGTTTCGCATGGTGTGCGCACCATTTGCTTCCTCAAGAGCCGGCGCGGGATCGAGCTGATCCAACGCTTCGCCCGCGAATCGCTGGAGGCGCGCGGCAAGCCCGAGCTGGCGGCGCGGATCGCTCCCTACCGCGGCGGCTACACGCCGCAGCAGCGGCGCGAGATCGAGGCGCGGCTGGCGGCCGGAGAGCTGCTCGCGGTGGTCGCCACCGACGCGCTCGAGCTCGGCATCGACATCGGCGAGCTCGACGCGGCGATCTGCGTCACCTTCCCTGGCACCGTCGCCAGCCTGCGCCAGATGTGGGGCCGGGCGGGGCGCCGGCGCCGCGGCCTGGCGGTCTACGTCGCCGGCCAGGACGCGCTCGACCAGTTCTTCTGCCGCCACCCCGACGAGTTCATCGGCCGCCCGGTCGAGGCGGCGATCCTCGACCACGCCAGCGAGCAGATCGCCGGCCGGCACATGGTCGCAGCGGCGTATGAGCTGCCGCTGAGCGAGGCGGACGCCGAGCTCTTCGGGCCCGAGTGGCGCGAGCGGGCGCAGCGGCTGATGGCCGCCGGTGAGCTGCGCCAGGCGGGCGGGCGGATCATGCCGCGCAGCAGCGAGTTCGTCGCCGCCAAGGTGCCACTGCGCTCGGCCTCGCCCGACTCGGTCGCGGTGATCGAGCGCGAGTCGGGCGAGATGCTCGGCCTGGTCGAGTCCGAGCGCGCCTTCACCACGATTCACCCGGGCGCGATCTACCTCCACCTCGGCCGCTCCTATGAGGTCGAGCAGCTCGACGTGCAGGGGCGGCGGGCGATCGTCTCGCGCTTCGACGGCGACTGGTACACGCGGCCGAAGAAGGAGACCGAGATCTACATCGAGCGGGTGCGCAAGCAGCGCTCGACCTCGGGGGTCGAGCTGCGCTTCGGCGAGGTCTCGGTGACCGAGCAGGTGATCGCCTACCAGCGGGTCTCGATCTCCGAGCAGGAGCCCTTCGACATCGTCTCGCTGGAGCTGCCCGAGCAGCAGTTCGCCACCCAGGCGCTCTGGTACGTGCTGCCCGACGGGCTCAGCAGCGCGCTGCCGCCCGACGTCCTGCTCGGCGCCCTACACGCCACCGAGCACGGCCAGATCGCGGTGCTGCCGCTGATCGCGATGTGCGACCGCTGGGACATCGGCGGCCTCTCGACCAACGTCCACTTCCAGACCGGCCGCTCGACGATCTTCATCTACGACGGCCACCCCGGCGGCGTCGGCATCACCCTGCGCGGCTACGAGCAGTTCGAGCGCCTGCTCGGCGACGCCGAGCGCCTGATCGGCGAGTGCCCCTGCGAGTCGGGCTGCCCCTCCTGCGTGCAGAGCCCCAAGTGCGGGAATCTCAACGAACCGCTGCACAAGGAGGGCGCCTTGGAGCTGATGAGGACCATGAAGGAGGGGCAGTGATGGGAGGGGGTGGGCCTCACCGTCACGAACAGCAGGGAGGTTCCGGTGAGGCCCACCCCCTCCCATCCGAGCGCCGACGTCAGGTGGCCGTCATCGGTCCTTCGGGCGCTGAACTGGGGTCCGAGGCGGCGGTGCTCGGGGAAGAGGTCGGGAGGTTGCTTGCCGAGGCAGGCGTGACACTGGTCTGCGGCGGGATGGGCGGGACGATGGCGGCGGCGTGTCGCGGTGCGCGCGAAGCCGGTGGGGAGGCGATCGGGATCGTGCCGGGGCATGAGGTTGGCGAAGCGAACGAGTTCTGTACGCACGTGGTCGCGACTGGCATTGGCCACGCCCGCAACCTGGCCGTGGTCTCCTCCGGCGAGATCGTGATTGCGATCGGGGGCGAGTGGGGGACGCTCTCGGAGATCGGCTTCGCGCGGGCGATTGGCCGCCGCGTGGTCGCCCTGCGCAGCTGGGAGCTCAACGGGCGCGAGCGGATGGCCGATGCGCCCGGCGTCGTCCCGGCCGACTCGGCCCGCGAGGCGGTCGATCTGGCGCTGGCGGCGCTTTAGTCGCCACTTCCGGGGTGCAACGTTTTGTGGATCTCGCAGAGCCGTAACGCGTTTCACTTTGGTCCAGGCCAGAGCTGGCGCAGGGCGAGGACCGCGAAGGCGTGGGACCAGGCGAGCGGCGTGGTGGAGGTCGGGGTGCCGGTATGTGCGTCGACGCGCTCGGGGAGCATGCCCGCTGGCGTGGCCGCGCGGTGCAGATCGGCCATCAGGTGGAGCGCCGTGGGGCGCTCGCCGAGCGCGTCGAGGCTCCAGGCGGTCCAGGCGGTCGGCGCCGTCCAGGGGTCGATGCCGCCGTCCCAGTCTTCGGAGGGGACGATGCCGAAGCGACCACTCCTCGCCGCCAGCCGCAGCAGCGTGCGGCGCACGAGCGGGAAGAGCGCCGGATGGGGGAAGGGACGCACCGCCCAGGCGGCGGCCGAGTCGAGTCCGGACGAGGGGTCGTCGGCGCGGCGGGAGAGCTCTCCCGATGGCGTCTCGAAGAGCGCCCGGGCGTGCGGCGAGCCCGCGGCAATCGCGTTGCCGAGGAAATCGCCGCCGCCGTTCTCCTGGTAGTCGTCGAGCCCTCGCCACGGTCGCTCAACGGAGCTGCTCGGCAGCCCTGCCGCCCTGGCGGCCGCCCCGATCCAGCCGGCCGCGTCGCCCTGGGCGGAACGTCCCTCGACCGGCGCGCCAGTGTCATGGAACCGCGCTGCGGCGCCAAGCTCGAGCCCTTCCAGGAAGCCGACGATGCGCCGTGCCTCCCCCCGGTACCCCGCCCCCGCCAGCGCGATCGCGACGGCGCTGGCGTCGCGGGGCCAGACATAGCTCCAGCCCTCGCGAGCGCCAGCCTCCACCGCGCCCGTGCGCTCGTCTGTCAGCGCGTGCAGGACCAGCAGCGATCGCCGGTACATCCGCCGCGCCCAAGCCGGCGCGCCGCCGCCAAGCGGCCGCGCCTCCGCGAGCCATCCGGGATCGGGGCGTACGGCGTCGGGCTCACCCAACGAGTGGACCGTCACGGTCCTGGCCGTGCCGAACTTCGCGATCGTCCGCGTCGAGTTGCTTTGCGGCAGGTAGCGCTGCCGAACCGAGTCCGCTCGCGAGCCGCCCGAAGCAAGGGCCGCACCGATGGCGAGCAGGCCCACAAGCACGATCGCTGCCCGCAGCGCTTTCACCGCCCTAATGCAAGCAGCCTCCTCGCCGCCCGGTCGCTAGCCTTCGCCCAGCAAGCGTCGGCTTTGCGCTTCCAGGCGAGGTAGCTCAGTTGGTAGAGCACACGACTGAAAATCGTGGTGTCGTGGGTTCGATTCCCACCCTCGCCATTCCATTCCTCTCGCTGCAAGATAGGTTCATTTCGCGGTCGTAGCGTGCCGTAATCGCGGTGTCTTGAATTCGATATGCGACACCACTAGGTGTATAGTGATGCTATGAGTCGAACCCAGATCTACCTTGGCGAAGACGAGCTAGAGCTCTTGGAGCGTGCCTCGCTAGAGACGGGAGCATCGCGCTCCGAGCTGGTCCGCCGCGCGGTGCGGGCCACCTTCGGCCGACAAGGCAAAGACGAGAGGCTCAGCGGGCTTAGGGCTAGTGCCGGCTCATGGCGGGGTCGCAAGCGCAGCGGGGCCGAGTACGTCGACGCCGTGCGCGGCGGCGACCTGAACGAGCGCTTGACCCGCCTCGGCGTCAAGTGAAGCTGCTCGACACGAGCGTCGCGATCGATCATCTCCGCGGCCTGCAGTCGGCGGTAGACCTGCTCAGTGCCTTGATCGAAGCCGAAGAGGTTCTTCTCGCGAGCGAGGTCGTTCGCTTCGAGCTCTTGGCCGGCGTCCGTAAAGGTGAGATCGAGGCGCTCGAGCAGTTCTTCTCGGCACTCTCCTGGGTGCCCGTCGGGGAGGAGGTGGCTCGGTCCGCAGGCGCGCTCGCCCAGCGTCACCGTCGTGCCCACAGTGGCATCGATGATGCCGATTACCTGATCGCCGCCACGGCGCAGCTCCTCGAGGCCGACCTGCTCACGACGAACGTGCGCCGCTTTCCGATGCTTTCTGGACTTGAGCCTGCGTACTGAAATTTTCGAGATGCAACACCACCCTCGCCATACGCGTTTGGCCTGGCTCCTGGTTACACCTCAGGCGTTCCCAGCGCCTGGGCCAGGTGACCATGGATCTGTCCGGCGCGCTCGGCGGTGAGCACTGGCCGGCGGCGGGAGAAGTAGTGACCGAGCATGCGGGCGGGGAGGATCGTCACTCCATTTCGCTGCGCGGGGACTGAGCCGATCAGCCAGGCTCGGCTGAAGACGAGGAGGGATTGGACCTCCATGCCGGTGATGCGTTCGATCAGCTTCTTCTCCGCGTAGGCCTGTTTGAGCATTCGCGGGTCGATGCGGTCGATCGGGATCCTGCCGCGGTGACTCTTGGTCTCGATGGTGAAGATGCCCCCGGGGCCAATCAGGATGTGATCGACGTCGCCGCGCCCGAGCGAGACGCCATGGAGCGCCATCCAGCCGTCAGCGGTCAACTCGGCGAGCGCGGCGCCGACGCGGCGCTCGCCCTCCGCGCCGCGCAGCCAGCGGTCGATTTGGGGCCTGTACCAGCGGTTGGCGGCGAACATCGCCCCGATCGCCGTGAGCTCGAAGAGAACGAGCGGATAGCCGCTGAGGCCGAAGACGGGGCCGGCCGCCAGCAGGGCGGCGAACGCCCCAAGGACCAGTAGAAGCAAGCGGCTATTGAGCGCGAGACCGCGAGCACGAGCGTGCTCTCCGCCTTCCCGCAGCGTGAGGGGAGTCTGTCCCTGTCCCATCGCCGGCACTAATCGGCGCGGACCCGAATCAACTTGAACCGGGCATTTCCAAACCCGGCATCGGGCGGTTCGTCGATACTCAGGCGGTGGAGGGACTTCAGATCAAGCCGGTG
>DATMIH010000046.1:0-5530 GCA_035554595.1 Solirubrobacterales bacterium | reverse complement strand
GAGTCCGAGATGGACCAGATCGCCGCCGGCGCGATGAGCAAGGACGGCGTCGTCGGCGACAGCCGCGAACTGCTGCACAAGACTTGGACCGAAATCGACGCCAGCCGCGAAGACCTGGCCAAAGTCGTCTGGAAGGGCATGGACGAGGACCGCATCCTCGGTCCCTGCAAGGTCTGCGAAGAAGCCGGCCGCAAGAAGGAGGACGGCTCCCCCCACATGCTGCGGGTGATTCGCGCCAAGAAGTCGGGCAAGCGCTTCGTCGGCTGCAGTGGCTGGACCCTCGATGATCCCGAGTCCTGCGATCAGACCTTCCCGCTGCCCCAGCGCGGCGACGTCTTCAAACTCGAAGAACGCTGCTCGATCTGCGGCGAGACGCCACGGCTGAAAGTGCAGCCCTTCCGCGGCCGTCCCTGGAACCTCTGCCTCAACGACGACTGCGAGTCAATGCAGGAGATGAAGAAACGCCGCGCCGAGCGCGAAGCGGCGAAAGCGGCCAAAGAAGCGATGGCGGAGAAGCCCTTGCCCGCCGGCGATGAGGACAAAGTCCCCGCCAAAGCCAAAAAAACCAAGGTCGCGGCGAGCAAAGCCGACACCGCCACCCGCGGCCGCAAACGCGCCAAGGCCGCGGCCAAATAACGCTTCCGGTGCGCTTTATGCGGCTATACGACGCATAAGGACCACCGGAACGGGATCGCGACGTGTTCATTTCCCTCGAGGGCATCGACGGTTCCGGCAAGTCGACGCAGGCAAAGCTGCTGGCCGAAGCGCTCGGCCCTGAGACGCTGCTGATCCGCGAGCCGGGTGGGACCGAGGCGGCGGAGAGGATCCGCGGCCTGCTCGCCGATCCTGAGCTCGAGCTCGACCCGTACGCCGAGTTGCTCCTCTTCCTCGCCGCCCGCGCCGATCTCACGGCGCGGGTGATCCGGCCGGCGATGGAGGCTGGTATTGACGTCGTCGCTGACCGCTTTGCCGATTCCAGCGTCGCCTACCAGGGCGCGGGCCGCGGGCTCGGTGCCTCCGAGGTGATCACGCTCACCGATAACGCCAGCGACGGCCTTTGGCCTGACGTCACCGTGCTGCTGCGGGTCGAGCCCGAGACCGGGCTCGGCCGCGCCGAGGGCAACGACCGCTTTGAGTCCGAGGGCCTCGAGCTGCAGCGCGCCGTCGCCGAGGCCTACGAGGAAATCGCCAAGATCGCCTCCGACCGCGTCGTCGTTGTCGACGGCGAAGGCACGGTGGAGGAGGTCCACGAGCGCGTGATGGAGGCAGTCCGTGTCGGAACTGCTGACTGAGGCCACTGAGCACCAGCCGCGGGCGCGGGTCGCGCTCACGGCCGCACTTGCGACAGGACCCAGTCACGCCTATCTATTCAGGGGTCCACGGGGCGCCGGCAAGGCAGCGGTCGCGCGAGCTTTCGCCGCCGAGATCCTCGCCGATGGTGCCACCGATCCCGACGACGCTCGTCGCCGCGTCCTGATCGACCCCTCGCCGCACCCCGACCTCGTCTGGCTGCGCCCACGCGGTGCTCAGCACATGGTCGAGGAAATCCGCGAGCGAGTAATCCGCGCCTCGTCCTACAGACCCTTCGAAGCGGAGAAGCGGGTGTTCGTGATCGAGGCCGCCGAGCAGATGCGCGACGAGAGTCAGAACGCGCTCTTGAAGACGCTCGAGGAGCCGCCTGATTTCGTCCACCTGATCCTGCTCACCGCCGAACCCTCGATGCTCCTGGAGACGATCGCTTCTCGCTGCCAGCCGATCGATTTCTCCCCGCTGCCACCGGAAGTCGTCGAGGCCCGACTTTCAGGTGCTGGCTCTCCGGAAGAGATCGCGGCGGCCGCCCGCCTCTCCGCCGGCGACGTCGACCGCGCCCAGTTTCTCCTTTCCGACTCTGGCCGCGAGCTCCGTGCCGCGGCCATCGAGCTGGAGAGTGATTGGCAGAAAGTTCTCAAGGCGGCCGAGTCCGTAGGCGAAGAGGCAGAAGCGGCGACTCGCGACCTGCTCGACGAAGAAGCCGAAGCCGGGGTCAAGCGCAGCGCTAAAGACATCACCGACGAAGCGAAGCGCTCGGGCCGCCGCCGGCGCACCGAGACTCTCGATCTCGCCCTCGAGCTGAACGCGAGCTGGTTTCGTGATCTCGCCGCTACTGCCTCGGGTGCGACCGACGTGGTCTTCAACCGCGACCACCTCGCAGCCCTGCAGTCCCGCGCTGCCGCTCTCGACCCGTCCCGCCCCCGCCGCGCCGCCGAGTTGGTTCAGGACACCCGCCGCCGGCTTGACCTCAACGTCTCCGAGGAGCTGGCCCTCGAGGCGCTCGCCTTCCGCCTTGAGCGCATCTTCGCTTGAGCGGACGGCCCCAGCCGTCGTTATGCGGCGTCCTCGGTCGCCCGAATAGCGCTGCTATTCGGGCTCCCTGCGTCCTTGCCTAACGACGGCTGGGCCTCGTCATGTCGTGGGACTTGCCGTTGTTTGCCTGAGCGTTCGCCTTCTCCAGCGCCCGCTCCTGAGCGAGTCGGGTGATCTGCGCCGCCTGGCGCGACATCGTCACGCTGAAGTTGAGCGCCAGGCCGAGCAGGAAGAGCAGCACGATCGAGAACAGGGCGACGTTGGTGTCGCGCACGCCCATCGCGTCGGCGACCAGGGTCAGCAGGCCCGGGAAGGCGGCGCCGACCAGCATCCCCAGGCCGGCGACGAACCAGACGACGCTGAAGCGCTCCTGCAGTTTGTCGCGGCGGATCAGCTCCAGCACCAAGCCCATAAAGGCGAGCGCCAGGACCGCGGCGATGATCCGGGTCTGCGAGGTGAGGTGGACCTTGGGGCTCTCGCTTGCCGCCCAGAGCAGCGCCGCGTTCATTGCTCGCCCGCCCCGGCGTGGCGCGGGCGGAACTGGCCGACCAGCAGCACGATCATCCCCTTGAAGATGAAGAAGGCCGAGCGCAGCGGGGTCAGGAAGGAGCTGCCGCCGGCGCGCTCCAGCATCCGCACCGGCAGCTCCTCGACCCGCAGGCCCTCGCGCACGGCGAGCTGCAGCGACTCGATCTCGGCAAAGTCCGGCGAGTAGTGCTCGCTGAAGAGCGCCATCACCTGGCGGTTGGCGGCGCGCATGCCGCTGGTTGTGTCGGTGAAGCGCTGGCGCGTCGCCAGGGTGAGGAAGAAGCGGAAGACGCCGGTGCCGATCCGCCGCGAGAGCGTTGGCTTGTAGTCGTCGCTCTCGGCTTTGCCGGGGTCGCGGTAGCGCGAGCCAATCACCAGATCAGCGCGGTCGCCGTAGATCTCCTCCAGCAGCCGCGCCACCTCGCGCGGCGGGTGCTGACCGTCGGCGTCAAGGTGGGCGCAGGCCTCATAGCCCTCGCGCAGCGCGTAGAGGTAGCCGGTCTGCAGCGCCGCGCCCAGTCCCTGGTTGAAGGGCAGCGAGGCGACCAGGGCGCCCGCCTCCCGCGCCCGCTCGGCGGTCGCGTCGCCCGAGCCGTCGTCGATCACGAGCAGGTCGGCCTCGGGCAGGCACTCGCGCACGTCCGCGATCACGCTCGCGACCGAGTCCTGCTCGTTCCAGGCGGGAATGAAGACGAGAGTCCGCACCGACTGATTCTCCCATGCCACCCGGAAGGGCCGCGCATCCGACATTGACCCCACCCTGGGTGGGTGAAAGTCGGATGCGTACAAGGAAGGGGATGTGTTAGTAACTGCTCATGAGATGGATAGGCATGCGGTTGTGGCTGGCCGGCGCGTTTGCCGCCGTCTCGTTGATCACCGCTTTCGCCGTCTATCTCTTCGGCGACAACAGGCAGGCGCTGGTCGTCGCCGTGCTGATCGGCGTCCTCGCCGGCTTCCTGATCGCGGTCGCGATCACCCACCGCGTCTCGCGGCTGGCCCAGGCCGCCAACGAAATGGCCTCGGGCTCATTCGACGCGCCGCTGCGGGTTGGCGCCCGCGATGAGATCGGCGAACTCGCCCGCGCCCTCGACACGATGCGTGCGTCGCTGAAGGAGAGCTTCGGCGTGCTTACCGCCGATCGCAACAAGCTCGAGGCGATCTTCGACGGCCTCACCGACGCGGTGATGGTGGTCGACGACGAAGGGCCGGTGCGCTTCTCCAACAGCGCCGCCGCCGACCTGCTCGAGGGTGGCCGCCCGCCCGAGCCGTTGCTGATGCACCTCCACCGCGCCGCCGAGGTCGGTTTCGCCGCCCACCCGGCCCTGCGCATTGGCGACCGCGCCTACGCGATGCAGGCGCGCGCCCTGCCGGACGAGCGGGCCGTGCTCGCCGTCGTCCGCGACCGCACCGAAGAGATGCGGCGCGAGTTCGCCGAAGCCGACTTCGTCTCCAACGCCGCGCACGAGCTGCGCAACCCGCTGGCCGGCATCTCCGGCGCGATCGAGGTGCTGCAGAGCGGCGCCAAAGACGACCCCAAGGCACGCGATCACTTCCTCAATCGCCTCGCCGAGGACGCCGATCGGATGAGCCGCCTGACCCAGGCCCTGCTCACCCTGGCCCGGGTCGAGTCGCTGGGGGCGGGGGAGACCGAGGTGGTCGACGTGCCGATCGCGATCCGCGACGTCGTCGCCGCGGTCGAGCCGCGCAAACACGTCGATCTCTACGTCGAAGTCGAGCCCGATCTCGCCGCCAAGGCGGACCCGACCCTGCTGCGCCAGGTGATGATTGGCTTGCTGACCAATGCCTTCAAGAACACGCCACCCCCCGGCGCCGTTACCGTTCGCGGCCGCCGCGACGGCGAGAGGGACGTGATCATGGAGGTAATCGACACTGGAACAGGAATCCCGGCGGCGGAGATTGAGCGTGTATTCGAGCGCTTCTACCGTCGTAGCGAGACGCGCAAGCAGGAGGGCTTCGGCCTCGGCCTGGCGATCGCCCGCCGCATGGTCGACGTGATGGGCGGCGAGATGGGCGCTACCTCGGTCGAGGGCAAAGGCAGCACCTTCTGGGTCCGCCTGCCGATCTCGCAACCGAGCCCGACCCCGGTGGCCTGATGAAGACGAACGGGGGAACCTGATGAAGACGAGCGAGGGAGAGAGTCGATGAGCAGCGGACGCATACTGGTCGCCGACGACGAGCCCTCGGTTCGCGAGTCGGTCGGCTACGCGCTCGCCCAGGAGGGCTTCGACGTCGACGTCGCCGTCGACGGCAACGACGCGGCGGCGAAACTCAGCGGTGACGGCATCTACTTCGACCTGCTGATCCTCGACATCATGATGCCGGGCCCCAGCGGTCTCGACATCTGCCGCGACGTGCGCGCCCGCAGCGCCGTTCCGATCATCGTCCTCACCGCCAAGGACGCCGAGGTCGACAAGGTGGTCGGGCTGGAGGTTGGCGCCGACGACTACGTCACCAAGCCCTTCTCGGTGCGCGAGCTGCTCGGCCGCGTGCGCGCCCAGCTGCGCCGCCGCGAGCTCGACCGCGGCCCGCTCAACCAGGCGGTCAAGATCGAAGCCGGCCCGGTCGCGATCGACCTCGTCCGCCACGTCGCCACCGTCCACGGCGAGCCGGTCAACCTGACCCGCTCCGAGTTCCAGCT
>DATMIH010000045.1:0-5846 GCA_035554595.1 Solirubrobacterales bacterium | reverse complement strand
TGGTCCAACCTCGCTTTAGTGGATTGAGAACTGCCGCAAACGGCTCCTAGACCCAAAAACGCCCAAGTGCGGCGGCGTCTGCCTCACCACACCAGGGCCGGAAGTCGCGGGATTATAGCGAGGGCGCTGGAGCGGCCAAATTGGCGATCAAGCGGCGAGCTTGCGGCAGGTCGGCGTGGCGTTGAAGCTCGTCGGCAAGCTCAGGCGGGGCGCCAAGTGGCTCCATGTACCAGGGGTAGAACTTGCGCAGGTAGCGGCCGGCGCGCTCGGTGCCGAGGTGCTCCTCGGCGCGATCGATTACCCAAAGCAGCTCGGCGGCGACCTCATCGCGCTGTGGCGGCGCGGAACGCCGACCGGTCAGTTCCTCGAAGACCCAGGGATTACCGAGCGAGCCGCGGGCCATCATCACGGCGTCGGCGCCCGACTCCTCATACGCCCGCCGGGCGGCCTCGGCGCTTTTCAGACCACCCGAGACGATCACCGGAACCTCGACCCGCCCGACCAGCTCCCGGGTGAGCGCGTAATCGGGGCTGCCCTTGTGGCCAACCGTGGCCGCCCGCGGGTGAAAGCCGATCGCGGCGACACCAGCCTCCTCGGCCAGCCGCACCGCCAGCTCAAATCCGGAGCGATCGCCGACTTCAATCCCCGAGCGCAGCTTCACCGTCACCGGTAGACCGCTGCCCTCAACCGCGCCGCGGACCAGGGCCAGCGCCAGCTCGGGCTCGCGCAGCAGCTCGGCCCCGGCGCCGGTCTTGCGCACCTTGCGCACCGGGCAGCCCATGTTGATGTCGATCAGATCGGCACCCGCCTCCGCCGCCACCGCCGCGGCCGAGCGCATCACCTCGGCGTCGTGGCCGAAGAGCTGCACCGAGACCGGGTGCTCGTCGGGGTGGATCCGCATCAGCTCGCGCAGGGTGCGCTCGTTGCGGTGGTGCAGGCCGAAGCTCGAAACCATCTCGGAGACCGCCAGGCCGGCTCCGTGCCGCTTCGCCTGTAGGCGCACAAACCAGTTGCCGATGCCCGCCAGGGGAGCAAGTAGAACGCGGTTGGGGATTTCGACGTCGCCGATCCGGAGCGGATCAGTCAGCGCGGGCTGTTCGGGTGTTGCGTTCATGGATCAGGCGCAGCCCCTTCAGGGTAAGCATGTCGTCGACCTCATCGATCGTCTCGGTGAAGGGCACGACGATGGAGGCGTAGCCACCGGTAGCGAGCACCCGCGGATTCGGCAGCTCCTCTTCGATCCGGCCGACGATGCCGTCGATCAATCCGGCAAAGCCGAAGATGAAGCCGGAGTGGATCGCCGCCCGGGTCGAGCGGCCGATCGCTTCCTTCGGCTCTTCAAGATCGATCCTGGAAATCCGGGCCGCCCGTTCAATCAGGGCACTGAGCGAGGGCGCCAGACCGGGACCGATCGCGCCGCCGAGGTACTCGCCGTCGGCGGAGACCGCATCGATGTTGATGCCGGTGCCGAAGTCGACCGAAACACAAGCCTCACCGAAACGCTCGTAGGCGGCGATCGCGTTGACGAGGCGATCGGCGCCCACCTCGAGGGGGTTCTCGATCCGGATCGGCATCCCGGTCTTCAGCCCGGGGCCGATCGTCAGGCACTCGGCCTCGAGGTAGCGCTCGGTTAGCTGCTCGAACTGGGCGCCAAGCGGCGGCACGACTGAGGAGACGCAGACAGCGTCGATCTCGGCAAAGGACATGTCGCAGAGGCCGAAGAGGCCGCTGATCCGCTCGGCCAGCTCGTCGCCGGTCGCGCCCGAGCGGGTCTGGAAGCGCCAGTGCTCGACAAGGCGCTCGCCGTCGAAGGCGCCCAGGTGGGTTTGGGTATTGCCGACGTCGGCCGCTAGCAGCACGGCGCGATTATCACCGACGGCGTAGGATCGGCGCCGTGGAGGCGCGTCTTTACACGATTCCAGGCTCGCATCCGGGCATGGCGGCGCGGGCGATGCTGGAGTACAAGGGCATCGCCTACAAGCGCACCGACCTCTTCCCGGTGATGTCGAAGGGCATCCTGCGCGTCCTCGGCTTTGCGGGCAAAACGGTGCCAGCGCTGAAGATCGACGGGCGCAAGGTCCAGGGCTCGCGCCCGATCGCGCGCGAGCTGGAGCGGCTGCAGCCGCAACCGGCGCTCTTCCCCGAGGACCCCGAGCTGCGCGCCGCGGTCGAAGAGGCGGAGCGCTTCGGTGACGAGGAGCTTCAGCACCCGATCCGCCAGATCTCCTGGTGGTCGATCAAGAAGGACAGCTCCTCGCTGCGCAGCTACTCCGAGGGGGCCAAGCTCGGCATCCCGATCGGCCTCGCGGTGAAGACGGCGGCTCCGATCGTCGCCCTCGCCGCCCGCACCAACGAGGCGACCGACGAGAACGTGCGCCGCGACCTCGCCGCGCTGCCGGGCTTTCTCGACAAGATCGACGCCTGGGTCGAGGCTGGAGTCCTGAACGGCGAGCAGCTCAACGCCGCCGACTTCCAGATCGCGCCCAGCCTCGCCCTGGCGATGACACTCGACGACCTACGGCCCGCGATCGAGCGCCGGCCCGCTGGCGCCCTGGCCAAGCGAGTCACCCCCGATTACCCGGGCAAAGCGCCGCCGATCCTGCCGCCGGCCTGGCTGCAGCAGCTGCGCTCCCCAAGCGCCGCCTAGATAGGCTTCCCCCCGGAAGGTGGTGGGGGGCTACCAGCGGCAATTCTGCGAGCAAGCGGGGTAGCGAAGATGTGGTTTGCGTACATGGATGAGACCGGAAATACCGGTCGCAATCTCACTGATTCAAACCAGCCCATTCATCTGGTTCTAACCATGGCCGTCGAGGAGTCGAAGGTCAGGGCGCTGCACGAGCACATTCGCGATACGGCCCGTGAGTACTGCGCCGGAGATTGCAGCGAAGACGATTTCGAGTTCCACGGCAAGGAGCTGTTTGCCGCGGAGGGCTACTTCGATGGGCGGTCCCCTCAAGAACGGATTGCGATCTACGACGCGGTTCTGGCCGGGATCGAGATTGCTGAGGCAGAGATCGTCATTCGAGGGGTCAGCAAGCCTGACCTGGAGCGTAGGTACGCAAAGCCATTTCATCCCCACGACATCGCATTGATGTTCACGATTGAGTCGGTCGAGCGACTTGCGCGAGAGCGCGAATATCGATTCCTCTTGGTGGCTGACGAGGCAAAAGAGATCGAGGACGCAGCGCTGCGAGACCTGGCCAACTACCAGGAGATCGGCACCTCCTGGGGCTGGAAAACCGAGCAGATAGAGCGCATCGTGGACACGATTCACTTCGTGCCATCCCACCGCAACCCCGCCATTCAGCTGACCGACTGCGCGACTTTCGTTGCCGCGCGAATGCGAAAGATCCAGTCCGGGCTGGTTTCAGATGACCGCTCCGCTGAAGCGATCAGGGAGCTCTGGGAGAAGCGCATTGAACCTTTCGTTTGGGCCAATTCGATCTGGCACCCTCCGCCCCGGCCTTGAACGAGAAAGGCCCCGCCGACTCGACGAGGCCTTTCGAAGATAGTGCCGACCGAGGGGTAAACCCTGAGACTCGCTAGTGCGAACCTGCTCCCAGCCAGCAGACAAAAGGTAGCAGGGCGACCAAGCGGCGAAACTAACCCCGCGGCGGAAACGGGTCGCGCCCATAGCTGTCGCGCTGACGGATCCTGCCGTCCCGCCCATGAACGATGTTCTCGGAGTGATTGTCTCTGGCCAGGCTACGTCCAGCTCTGATCGCTTCGTCTTGGGTCCGGAAATGAGCCGCCCGCGACCCACCCTCGACCTTGACGTTCCAGCCTTGATCTCCTGGCACTAGATGGACGTTTTTGCTCATCGTCGTCCCTCCTGTATCTACTCGAAGTTCGGGGGCGAGTCTGACACGAGGAAAGGACGGCCAGAGCGCTCCGCGCGCTGGCCCGAGCCCAGGGCAGCGAGGAAATCTGAGATGCGCCGCCCGTCGGGGAGCGCCAGCTCGGGATCGAGCTCAAGCAGAGGGGCGAGGACAAAGCGGCGGCTGCTGACCTCGGGGTGAGGCAGCGTCAGGCGCTCGCTGGAGAGCTCGAGATCGCCGAGCAGGAGCAGGTCGACGTCGAGCGGGCGCGGGCTGTGACGGGGGGCGTCGAGCTGGCGGCCGCGGGCCACCTCGATCTCCTTGCAGAGGGCGAGCAGGGCTTCGGGCTCGAGCTCGGTACGGACGCGGATCGCCGCGTTGAGGAAGTCGGCCTGATCTAGCACCTCGCCGACCGGCTCGGTCTCATAGGTCGAGGAGATCGCCTCGACCTCCACCCCGCGCTCGCGCAGCAGCTCGATTGCCGCCCGTAGGTGTGACTCGCGGTCGCCGACGTTGGAGCCGAGCCCGAGATAGCCGATCCTCACCGCGGCGCCGTTCAAGTTGCTTCGGCGTCGTCCTCGTCGGCCTCTTCGCCGCGCTCGTGAACGACCTCGACGGCGACCTCCTGGATCGCCAGCGGCAGCGGCGGCTCCGGCTTGGCGGCGCGAACGCGCACCGACTCGCAGCCGTAGCGCTCCATCAACCTGCCGCCGACGACCTGAGCGAGACGCTCGAGCGTGCGGTAGCTGCGCTCGGTAGCGGCGAGGGCGACGATGTCGCAGACCTCTGCGTAGTCGACCGTGTCCTCGATCCGGTCGGTGAGCACCGCGTCGCAATCGGGCACGTCGAAGGAGATGTCGAACTCGAGCCGCTGCCCGATCTCCTGCTCGGCATCGCTGACGCCATGGTGGGTGTAGATCGAGAGTCCCCGCAGCTCCACCTCAACGCGCGAATCGAACCCGTTGCCGTGTGCCTCCATGGGAGGAACCTACCCAAGCACCGCGTTCGTGACCGCAAGCGCTTGCGCCATCTCGGCGACGTCGTGCACCCGCAGCACGTCCGCCCCCTCGGCCGCCGCGAGCACGGATGTAGCGATCGAACCCCCAATCCGATCCTCCACATCCGAGCCGTCGACCTTGCCGATGAAGCTCTTGCGCGAGGTCCCGACCACCAACGGCCGCCCCAACTCCCGCAGCTCTCCCAGTCTGCGCAACAGCTCCAAGTTGTGCTCCAGCGTCTTGCCGAACCCGATCCCCGGATCCAGCCAAATCCGCTCCTCGTCGACTCCCTGGCCAACCGCGAACACCATCCGCTCGACCAAAAAGGCCTTGACGTCATCGACGACATCGTCGTAGCGCGGATCGTCCTGCATCGTCCGCGGGTTCCCCGGCATGTGCATCAACACCACCCCCACCCCGCGCTCCGCGCAGAGTCCCGCCATCCCGGGATCGTGCTTGAACGCGGTCACATCGTTGACGATCGAGGCTCCCGCATCCAGCGCGGCTTCAGCAACCGCCAACTTCGAAGTGTCAATCGAAACGGTGGCCTCCCCAGCCAGCGCCCGAACAACAGGCTCGACCCTCCGCAACTCCTCCGCCTCATCGACTTCTTCAGCACCGGGCCTAGTCGATTCGCCGCCCACATCCAAGATCGCCGCCCCGTCCCCAACCAGCTTCGCGCCGTGCCGAACAGCCGCATCTGGATCGAGGTACTGCCCCCCATCCGAGAACGAGTCTGGGGTGACGTTGACGACGCCCATCAGCTTCGGATTCATGGGCGAAGTATCCCTGGCTGTTGAGTGGGGCACGGGATGCCTCTCGAACGGGCGGATACTCAAAATGCCGGGCTAATTAGCCCGGCATTTGTCCGGGCGAGAGGCATCCCGTGCCCCTTCACCCAGTGACTTCGTCCCTGAATCGTCAGCTGGCGTCGCCGCCGGCGAATCCCGGCCGCGGCCGGGGCTGAGCGACGGGTCCTTCGCGCTGCGCCCGTTCCGGCGCCGGCGCCGGCTCGACCGGCTGCGCCGGC
>DATMIH010000044.1:0-2994 GCA_035554595.1 Solirubrobacterales bacterium | reverse complement strand
GCTAGCCATGCTGATGCCGAAGCGGGTCAAGCACCGCAAACAGATGCGCGGCCGGATGCGTGGCTACACCAAGGGCGGCAGCACCGTCGCCTTCGGCGAGTACGGCCTCAAGTCGCTCGATCGCGGCTGGATCACCAATCGCCAGATCGAGGCCGCCCGTGTGGCGATGACCCGCAAGATCAAACGCGGCGGCAAGGTCTGGATCAACGTCTTCCCCGACAAGCCCTACACGAAGAAGCCCGCCGAGACCCGCATGGGCTCGGGCAAGGGCAACCCGGAGGGCTGGGTCGCCGTAATCAAGCCGGGCAAGGTGATGTTCGAGTTGGCCGGCGTGCCCGAGGACCTCGCTCGCGAGGCATTGCGCCTGGCCGGGCACAAGCTTCCCGTTAGGACCAAGTTCGTGAGGCGCGAGGGGGCGGATTCACAGTGAAGGCCGCCGAGGTGCACGACCTGAAAGACGACGAGCTGATCGTCAAACTGCTCGACGCCAAGCAGGAGGCATTCAACTTGCGCTTCCGGCAGGCAACCGGCGAGCTGGAGAACACGGCCCGCCTGAGCAGCGCCCGGCGCGATATCGCCAAGTTGCTGACAGTTGCCAAGGAGCGCGGGATTGACGTTGAGAAAGAGCTGAAGAGATGACGGACGAGACGAAAAAAGACGACGTAACTGACGAGACGCCCCAGGACGAGGCGCAGTCGTCCGCGGGTCCTGTCGCGGACGAGGGGTCCTCGTCCTCGCGGGACGACGCTGCGGGCGAGGACCCCTCATCCGCGCCACCCGCGGAAGATGCGGATGCGTCCAAGGACGAGGCACCTGCGGCAGAGTCTTCTGGCGCCCCTGCGGCTGAGCAGGAGGCGGCGCCAGCCGCCGAGGCTGCCCCTGCCGCGGAGCCCGACCCTGAGGACGATCTTCCTTGGAAGGAGCGGCGCAGGCTGCAGCGTTCTCGCGAGCCGCACAAAGCTGGTCCGACGCTCACTCCTGAGGAAAGGGCTGCGAAGCGCGCTCAGGAGCGCAAGCTCAAGGCTGGCTCGCGGCGGAAGGAACGGGCTGCGGCTAAAGAGGGCAAGACCGCTGGCACGGGTACGCCTGTGGCCGAGAAGGACGCTGTTGCGGCCAAGACCCGGCAGGGGATCGTCGTCTCCAACAAGGGCGAGAAGTCGATCACGGTGCGGATCGACATCGCTCGCCGGCACCCGACTTACGAAAAGGTCGTGCGGCGCTCGCGCACGCTTCATGCTCACGACGAGCAGAACGAGGCCGGCGAGGGCGACACCGTGCGCATCGTCGAGACCCGTCCGCTCTCCAAGACCAAGCGCTGGCGCCTGGTCGAGGTCCTGGAGAAGGCAAAGTGATCCAGCAGGAGTCGAGACTCAAAGTCGCCGACAACTCTGGCGCTCGCGAGATCCTCTGCATCCGCGTCAAGGGCGGATCGCACCGCCGCTACGCCGGCGTCGGCGACGTGATCACGGCTACGGTCAAACAGGCCAGCCCGCAGGGGGGCGTGCGCAAAGGCGAGGTCGTCCAGGCCGTGGTCGTGCGCACCAAGAAGCAGCTCGGCCGCCCCGACGGCACTTACATCTCCTTCGACGAAAACGCCGCGGTGCTGATCGACCCGGCGAGCAACAACCCGCGCGGCACCCGCATCTTCGGCCCCGTCGCCCGCGAGCTGCGCGATCGCAACTTCATGAAAATCATCTCG
Source organism: Solirubrobacterales bacterium (assembly GCA_035554595.1). GTDB lineage: Bacteria > Actinomycetota > Thermoleophilia > Solirubrobacterales > 70-9 > VRUE01. The sequence continues at coordinate 1,295 of DATMIH010000044.1, read as the reverse complement.
CTCGCGCCTGAGGTGCTCTGATGGCGAAGGGAATGCGCATCCGCAAAGACGACCAGGTAATGGTCATCGGCGGCAAGGACTCCGGCAAGACCGGCCGCGTGGTGCGGACCGAGCCGAAAAAGAACCGCGTCTACGTCGAGCACCTCAACATGATTAAGCGCCACGAACGCCCGCGCTCGCAGACCGATCTCAAAAATCCGCAGGCTGGCGGCATCGTCGAGAAGGAGGGGCCGATCCACGTATCCAACGTGATGCTGCTCGACCCCAAAGACAACAAACCGACCCGAGTCGGCGTGCGCCGCGACAAAGGCGGCAAGCGCGAGCGCTTCGCCAAGCGCAGTGGGACGACCTTCTAATGGAGTCCGCGACAGTGCAGTCTCAGGCCGCTCCGCCGCCGCGCTTGCGCGAGCGCTATGAGCAGGAGATCCTGCCGGCGCTGACCGAGAAGTTCGGCTACTCGACCCCGATGCAGGCGCCGCGCCTGCAGAAGATCACGCTCAACATGGGCCTCGGCGAGGCAAAGCAGAACGCCAAGATGCTGGAAGCCGCGCAGGAGCAGTTGGCGACGATCGCCGGCCAGCAGCCGAGCATCCGTCGCGCCCGCAAGTCGATCGCTTCCTTCAAGGTGCGCGAGGGGATGCCGGTTGGCCTCTCGGTGACGCTGCGCCGGGCTCGCATGTGGGAGTTCCTCGACCGCCTCTGCTCGATCGCCGTGCCGCGCATCCGCGACTTCCGCGGCCTTAACCCGCGCTCCTTCGACGGCCGCGGCAACTACTCAATGGGCGTCAAGGAGCAGCTGATCTTTCCCGAAATCGATTACGACTCAATCGATGAGGTTCGCGGTCTGGACGTGACTATTACGACCAGCGCGGCGACCGACGAAGAGGCCTTCGAGCTGCTGCTCGGGTTGGGAATGCCCTTTGCTAAAGAGGGCCGCCCCGGCAAACCCGACGCCGACATCGAGGCTCAGGAAGCTGCCGAGGAGGAGAAGCGCAAGGAGGAGGCCCGTCTAAAGGCCGAGGCCGAGGAAGCCGCTCTGGAGCAGCTCAAGGAGGAGAACCCCGAGGCATACGCCAAGCCCGAGACCGATGAGGGTGGCGAGGAGGGCGCAGAGCCCGCCGCCGAGGGCGACCAGCAGGCCGAGAGTGCGGCCGGCGAGGAGAATCAGGAGAATGGCTAAGACTTCGCTGAAGGTGAAGCAGGGCCGCAAGGCCAAGTTCAAATCACGTGAATACAACCGTTGCCGTCGTTGTGGCCGGCCGCGTGCCTACTACCGCAAGTTCGGCCTCTGCCGA
>DATMIH010000043.1:0-3761 GCA_035554595.1 Solirubrobacterales bacterium | reverse complement strand
CTGCCGTCCGAGAATCTTGCTGGGCCAGCGGCGCAAAACGTTCGGAGGCCCTACCGACGCCCGCCCCAAGGGCTGAAGCGCTGCTCACCCAAGCGCGGCGGCGAGCTCGTCGCTCACGTCCGGGCGCCAGGAGCTTGCCATTCGGGCCATCCGAAGCTCGTGAGCTCTCGACACGGTGATGTCCCTCGGTAGCTCCGCGAAGCTCGGCACGGCAACGTCCTTGAAGCTTCCGTAATTCAGGCGTGGAGTCGGCCCGGAGCGCCGGGTGCCCCTGCGAACGTTTTGCGCCGCTGGCCCTATCCGATCTCGGACGGCAACGGGCGATTCAGCCAGGTAGGCGAGTGAGCAGGGGTACCCGGCGCTCCGGGCCTTCCTGATGCCCCGTCTTACGGTTTCTTGACCAGCGTCGCCGTATAGAGCAGACGCGCGTTCGAGTAGAAGCACCCGTACGTCTTGATCTTCCCCACACCCTGCTGCGGGTGCCCCCCCTGAATGTCTTCCTTGGAAGCGCAGTGATCTTCGATGCGACTGCCGCGCCAGGTGTCTTCTTCGGAGACGTTGAAGGCGAACATCGGCGCCCAGGTGGGCACGGTGAGGGCGACGATCTGGCCACGCAGGACCGAGAGCGGGTGCTCGAGGGCGAAGATCGGGGTGCTGCCGAAGTAGGGGTTGAGCAGCTCGAGCGGACTCTGGCGCACGAGGGTAAATTTGGGCGGCTTCGATTCTTCGACCGGGCGCAGGATGCCGATCCGCGCCTCGGACGGTTTGCCGAGAAATTCGTCGAAGAAGCCGACCTCGTTGGTCGTCGTTTTGGTGTCGGTGCGCGAGGGCTTGGCGAGGGTGATCGACCAGGCGACGATCTTGCCGTCAAAGGGCACTTCGTAGGGATTTTCGACTCCACCGGCTTTGGTCTGGTAGCCGCTGACGTGGCCCTCGACCCGGCAGGGGACGACCTCGACGTTGTTGACGATCTTGCCGGGGCAGGAGGGCGGCGGGGTCGTCGTCGTCTTGCCCAGTACGACCACGCCCAGCGGCGCCGAGTCGGCCGCCCCGGGCCAAGCGGCCACGACGAGGGCGATCAACGCGCAGGCAAAAGCGGCCGCGAGGGCGACCGGAGACCTGACGAGACGGTTTTTCGCTGCTCCTTGCACGATCTCAAGCTGCAAACCCGTGCCTTTGCCAAGGGTTGCGGGCTCGATTCTGCCGCCCAGACCGGAGTGATGCCGCGACAGCGTGCGCTTTGCACGATCCCGGCCAGGTTGCCTCAGTAGGGTTGCCAGCCGATGCCGGCAATCGTCGTAGAGGGTTTGCAGCGCAGCTTTGGCGAGGTGCTGGCAGTTCAGGGCGTCGACCTGAGCGTCGAGGAGGGCGAAATTTTCGGCTTCCTCGGACCCAACGGCGCCGGCAAGACGACCACGGTGCGGATGCTGACGACGTTGCTGCTGCCGACCGGCGGCCAGGCAACCGTCGCCGGTCACGACGTGGTTAAGCAGGCGCGTGCGGTACGGGCCTCGATCGGGGTCGCCCTGCAGGAGGCGGCGCTTGACCCGCTGATGACCGGTCGCGAGCTGATCCGCCTACAGGCCACGCTGCAGGGCCTGCCCGGCGCCGAAGGCAAGCGGCGTGCCGACGACCTGCTCGAGCGGGTCGACCTCGCCGCCGCCGCCGATCGCCGTGTCGGCGGCTACTCGGGCGGGATGAAGCGCCGGCTCGACCTCGCCGCGGCTCTGGTCCACGAGCCGAAGGTGCTCTTCCTCGACGAGCCGACCACCGGCCTGGACCCGGTCAGCCGCAAGACGATCTGGGAGGAGGTGCGGACGCTCAACGACGAAGGCACGACCGTCTTTCTCACCACCCAATACCTGGAGGAGGCCGACCAGCTCGCCGACAACGTGGCGATCATCGACAGCGGCCGGATCGTCGCCGAAGGCACTCCCGACACGCTGAAGACCGAGTTCGGCAACCCGCACATCCAGCTGCAGCTCGCCGCCGGCTCGATCGCCGAGGCGGAGAAGGTCTGCGCCGAGGTGGGCAAGCTGCTGCCGCCGGTCGACGGGCGCACGGTGCTGGTCGAAGCAGCGAACGGCGCCGCCGACATCCCCAAGGTCGTGCGGGCGCTCGACGAGGCCGGGATCGCGGTCGAGTCGCTGGAGCTGGTCCGCCCCACCCTCGATGACGTCTTCGTTGCCAAGACCGGCCACCATCTGGAGAAGGACGAGCAGGACGAGGCGGAGGGTGAGGGCGAGGCGGAGCCTGAGGCCGTCGAGGCATGAGCGAGCTGGCGACCAACGCCAGGGTCGTGCGGGCGCTCGGCATGCGCTCGATCCGCCAGACCTTCCGCCGGCCGCAGCTGATGGCGCCGATCGTCGTCTTCCCCACCTTGCTGCTGGCGATCCAGACCGGCGGCGCCGGCGGCGCGGTCAACCTGCCGGGCTTCCCGCCGGTGCAGAGCTTCCTCCAGTTCATGCTCGCCGGGGCAATGATGCAGTCGCTGATGCTGGCCGGCAACAGCGGCGGCATCGCGCTCGCGGTCGATATCGAGATGGGCTTCACCGACCGCCTCTTCTCGGCCCCGATCCCGCGCTACACGATCGTTCTCGGGCGCCTTGCCGGGACGGCGGCGCTGGGCCTCCTCGGCTCGCTCTGGTTCCTCGCGATCGGACTGATCTTCGGCGCCCACATCGAAAGCGGCGTGCCCGGCGCGCTGATTGCGATCGCGTTGGTCACGGCGACGGCGATGGCGGTCGGGGGGATCGGGGCCGCGATTGCGCTGCGTACCGGTAGCGCCAGCGTCGTCCAGGGCCTCTTCCCCCTGGTCCTCGTCGTCCTCTTCCTCTCCTCCGCCTTCTTCCCCAACGAGCTGATGGTTCAGCCGGCCAAGACGATCGCCGAATACAACCCGCTCAGCTTCGTCGTCGAAGGGATCCGCGGCCCGATCATCTCCGGGGTCGACGCGACCGAACTGGGCGAGGCGGTGCTGGCAATCGCCGGAATCGTCGTGCTCGGCCTCGTGCTCAGCGCCCGTGCCCTGCGCCACCGGTTGCGGGTGGGTTGATGGAATCTGCTGCCGCACTGCCGCAGTGGCGCGCCAACCTGGCGACGATCGCGGCGCTGATGACGCGGGCCAAGAACGAGTTGCTGCGGGTGCCGGGGGCGGCGATCCCCGGCGTGCTGGCCCCGACGATCTTCTTCCTCGGCCTCAACGGCGTCTTCGGCGCCCTGACTCAGCTCAAGGGCTTCAGCACAGGCACGTATGAGAGCTACATCGTGCCGGTCAGCATGCTGCAGGGCGCCGGCTTCACCGGTGCCGCCGCCGGCGTCAATCTGGCCCGCGACATCGAGGGCGGCTGGGTCGACCGCCTGCTGGTCTCCCCCGCGCCGCGCTGGGTCCTGCTCGCCGGCACGGTGCTCGCCGCCAGCGCCCGGGCCCTGATCCCGGCCACCCTCGTCTTCATCATCGCCCTGATCCTCGGCGCCGGCTGGCCGGGGATCGACGGGCTGCTGGTCACCTACTTCATGGTCGCGGCGATGGCCGCGGTTGCCGCCTGCTGGGGATCGGGGCTTGCACTGCGTTTTAAGAGCCAGTCCGCCGCCCCGCTGATGCAGGCCGGAATGATGGCGCTGATCCTGACCACGACCGCCTACGCGCCGCTGGCGCTGCTGCAGCCGTGGATGCGCAGCGTCGCCGAAGTCAATCCCGTCACCCACGTGATCGAAGCCGCCCGCCAGGGCTTCCTCGGCGGCGTCAGCTGGGCCGAAAC
>DATMIH010000042.1:0-11820 GCA_035554595.1 Solirubrobacterales bacterium | reverse complement strand
TCGCGGCGGTCCTTGAACTGGCGGTAGAAGCTGGCGGTGGAGACGCCGGCGCGCTTGGCGATCTCGGCGACTGAGGACTCGGCGTAGCCGCGCTCGCCACAGATCTCGGCCATCGCCGCGATCAGGCGTTCACGCTGGTTGCGCTCGACCAGCTCGGGCGGAAGGCCGTGCGGCCCGGGCGGCAGCCGCCTCACGCTGGCACGCCTCTCTTCCGTCTAGCTCGCCCCATACCCGTCGCTTCAGGTTAGCGACGGGTGGCGAGCGTTCCTAGACTTGTTGGCGCTTGGTGCCGTGCTTCATCGTGGCGCTGCTCAGTCGCCGAGCTCGGCGCGCAGCGCTGCAAGCTCCGCGCGCAGCTCTGCCACCTCGCGCTCGAGGCGCGTGAGGCGGTCCTCCGCCGGCGCCAGCGCGGCGGCGGGCACGGCAGCGGGCGGCTCATCTGCGCCCTCGTCTGCAGGCAAATCGGCCGGCGTCACAGACGCCGGGGCGGGCTGCGCAGCCCCGCCTCCGAGCAGCTGCTCGAAGCGGTCCTCCTTCTGCCCCGGCTGGCGCTCATGACGGGCGACCTGACCCCGCCCGACCAGCTGTTCGAGCGTCGCCTGCACGGCGGCGAGGTCGGCGAAATCGTGCAGACGCTGCCCGCGCTGCTTCAGCTCGCCCGGAGTCTGCGGTCCGCGCAGCATCAACACAGCTAGCAGGGCCACCTCGGCATCGTCGAGTCCGAAGGCCTGATCGAGCAGGTGGCGGTACTTGCGGGCGCGGCTGCCGGCACCACTGGCGAGCCGGGTCCAGCCACGCAGGGCAAGGCGACGCAGCGCCTCGACCACGGTCTGCTCGTCGTAATCGACGACTGGGTCGCGATTAGTGGACTGGTTGCAGGCGAGGCGCAGGGCGTTGAGCGAGAGTGGGTAAGCGTCCGGCGTGGTGCGCTGCTTCTCGACCAGGCAGCCGAGCACGCGGATCTCTACGGCGTCGGGCTCCAACTCAGGCGCGGTCCGGGCGGTCGGGGTAGATCTCGTCGATCGTGACCAGGGCGCGGTAGGGGGCGCTCGCCGCAGCTTCGATCTTTGCCGCGCCGCCGGAGAGGCGGTCGACGACGCCGACGACGCCGACGACCTCGAGCCCCTGCTCGGCAATCCGCTCGATCGCCCGCGCGGTTGAGCCCCCCGTCGTCACGGTGTCCTCGACGACCAAGCAGCGGGCATCGTCGGCGACCGGTCCCTCGACCCAGCGCTGCAGGCCGTGCTGCTTGCGCTCACCGCGGACGAAGAAGCCGACCAGGTCGGCGCCGGCAGGCACCGCGAGGGCGGCGCAGGAGGGCGGGATCGCAGCCGTCGCCGGGCCGCCGACAGCGGTGGCGCCGAGCTCGCCCGCCATCGCCGCGATCAGCTCTCCGGCGGCGAGAAAGCCCGGCGGGCGCAGCAGCGCCCGGCGCGCGTCGACGTAGTACTGCGCGGTCGCCCCGCTGGAGAGCGTCACCTCGCCGAGGATCAGCGAGTGCTCGCGCAGCTCGGCGAGCAGGGTCCCCTTGGCGGCGGCGAGGTCAGGCATACGGCGCCCATCCTACGAATCGGCGACGGCCCGCGTGAGGTCGGTCTAGCCCCGCGCAGCCGAGTCCGCGAACCCCTGGCGCCAGCTCGAGTAGCTCGGCTGCCAGCCGAGCTCACGTTTGGCCTTGGCGTTGGAGGCGCCGCGCTGGCTCGTCGTCATCGCCGCGGCGGCGGAGCCGGCCACCAGGCGGGCGAGCCAGACGGGCACGCGCCGCGGTTTCTTCGCTCCGACCGCCCGGGCGAAGGCGGGCGCCCACTCGCTCAGCGGCGCCGGCTCGTCGTCGACCACGTTGTAGACGCCGGGCTCGCCGCGCTGCACCGCGGCCACCGTCGCACTCGCCGCGTCCTCAACGTGGATGAAGGAGAAGATCCCGGTGCCCTTGCCGACGATCGGCATCCGCCGCTTGTGGAAGTCCTCGGTCTGGGAGCCATCGCGGTCGTAGTAGGTGCCGGGGCCGTAGAGCCAGCCGTAGCGCAGCACGACGCCCTCCATTTCCTCCGCCCCGGTCACCTGCCGCTCGAGGTCGGCCAGCGCCTTGCCGGCCGCGCCAAACGGACCAGCCGCCGCGGCGAAAGCCGGGGCATCCTCGCCCTTCACCCAGTCACCCTCGGGGACGTAGAAAAAGGCGACGCTCTCGGCGATCAGGCGCCGCGCGCCCGCCGCCTTCGCCGCGGCGATCAGGTTGCGCGTGCCCTCGCTGCGCAGGCGGTTGGTCGGCGCCAGCGCGTCACTTGATTTGGGGTCGAGCCGTGGCGGCAGCGAGGTCAGCGCGTGAACCACCACCTCGGGAGCCGCCGCGCGGACGGCGCTCTCCAGCGCCGCCGCGTCGAAGACGTCACAGACGACCGCCTCAGCGCCCGCCTCGCGGATCGCAGCCGCGTTCTCCTCGCGCCGCGTCATTCCCGTCACCTCGTGACCTGCAGACAGCAGCTGCCGCACCAGCGGCCTGCCGATCGCCCCACTCGCACCCGCAACGAAGACCTTCATCCCGCACCTCCTACTCGTGGTCTGCGGCGTTCAGCCTTTCCGATACCCGGGCCAGCCAGGCGGCAGCCACACCGCCAAAGGCGATTGCCAGGGTGTCGCCCCAGCCGCGCGCCTCGCTCTTCGCTTCGCCGGTGTCAAAGGCGTGGTTGATCGCGTGGAAGCCGTACCAGAGCGCTCCCAGCCAGAGGATCGGCGCCCGCCACGAGGCGCGCCAGATCGAGATTGCCACCGCCACCCCAAAGGCGAGCATGAAGGCCCCGACGTCGCCGACGTAATGGGAGTTCTCAATCCCGTAGTGGCCAATCTGGTCGAAGAACGTGTCGGGGGCGACCAGCGCCATCCCGCCGGTGACGATGTGCCAGGCCGCGATCACGAGGAGAACCGCTTTCAGGGCTCTCTCGCTGATCACCGGCTCCCCCTTAGAAGACGAAGATGCTCTCGCCGTAATTCAATTGTTCGTAGATCCGCGGCTGGTCGGCGATGAAGGTGCGCACGCAGCCGTGACTGGCAGCGTAGGTCGGCACTTCGTGGTAACCGTGGACGGCGTAGCCGTTGTGCCAGTAGAAGGAGTAGTACATGCCCTCTGAGTTGTAGCCCGGTTCCTGGCGGTAGAAGCTGTAGTGGCCGGTAACCGTCGGGGTCGAGGGCTTGCCGGTCGAGACCGGGTAGATCGCGAAGGGCTTGTCGCCCTTGGTGAGGACGAGGACCTGCTTGTCGAGCGGCACCTCGGCGTGCTCGCCGGCGCTCGGGTAGCGGACCTTGTAGCCGCCACGGCCGCCGAAGACGTTCTTGACCAGGCCCTTGCCGGCGCGCTCGGTGCGCGCCATGCCGTTGACCTTGCGGTAGGCGAGCACCTCGCGACCGGTGCGGCCGTCAAAGCACTTGCCACCGCCGGCGTTGTAGCCAAGCTTCGCCATCGCCTGCTTGAAACCGTTGACGACCTTGTCGCACTGGCCGGCGTGCAGGGCCGGAAAGCTCACGCCCCAGCTCTTGCGCACGGTGCTGTCGCCGCCGAGGGCGGCGGTGGCGACGTGCTTGGCCGCGGCCGCGTACTTGCCGTCCTCGCGGAGGATGATCGAGGCGCTGAAGCTGCCGCTGCCACCCTTGCCCGGCTGCACCGCAGCCTGGCGGGCGAGCAGCTTGTGCCCGTTCAGGTAGAAGGTCACTTCGACGTGCTGGCCGGGGGCGAACGGCGTAATCGTGCCGTTGACCGGCACCGTGTCGTAGATCCCGGCCTTGCCCCCGTGCAGGTGCCCGACCTTGATCGAGACCGTCGCGTCGGGGAGACCCGTGGGTTTCACCGGCACGGGCGCCGCGCCGAACGCAGCCGGCGCCGCTGCCAGCGCAAGCAGGACGAAGACGATCAAGGCGGGACCGAGACGGCGACTCACGGCCCAGATTCTTACTGATCGCGCGGTCGGGGTGACGAAAGAGTCAATTCTTTGTCAAATAAGAGACGTGCCTCTTGATTTGCACGATGACGCCAATACGTTTCGGCACAGCGGAGGGTGAAGTCGCGAGGTCGTGACAAGTGATTGACAACCATGAGTTCAGACCAGACAGTCCGGATGGGGTTCGAGTCCCCCGCCCTCCGTCGTCAATTTGCTGAAGGCATAAGACTTGGTCGAGGTGCAAATGTCATGCGGCCTGCGGGTAGTTCCGCCAGACGATCGGTCTCGTGCCTTCAGTGAAAAGGGCCGTCATTGGTATCCTCGCTCTTGGTTGTCAATCGCTTGTCGCCCTCGAAGCGGCTTCACCAATGGCCCGCCCCGGCGGGCCATTTCTTTGCCGCTACTGGCCGAGCAGCGCCACGGAGTTGTTCAGCATGTGCAGCAGGATTCCGGGCCAGATCGAGCCGGTCTTCTCGTAGAGCAGGGCGAGGATGAAGCCGAAGATGATCAGCGGTGGCACGGCGCTGACTCCCGTCGTCGCGTGGAGGCCGCCGAAGATCAGGCCGCTGATCAGCGCCGCCGCGATTCTGGGCCAGCGCTCGCGCAGGCCGCCGAAGAGAAAGCCGCGGAAGCAGACCTCCTCGCTGATCGGCGCCGCGATCACGATCAGCAGGATCTGCACCGGCACCGTGCCGAAGTCTTCGGCGATGTCCTTCTGGTGCGGTTCGCCGAAGATTGCCGTGTAGACGATTGCGAAGACGAGGTAGGCGCCGATCGCGGCGAACATCCACTTGACCTGCCCCGGCCGGAAGCGGCGCAGCCCAAGCCGGGACAAGGCCTGCCGCACCGTCGCACCGCGGACAGCGGCGATCGCGATCGGCACCAGCAGGAAGCCGAGCGCGGTAGCCAGCTGCACGAAGGCGTTGGCTGCATCGCTCAGTTCTCCGCCCGAGGGCGGGTTGTCGATGATCAGCGCCGGAACTGAGAGCACGATCCCCGTCCCAATTGCCAGCAGGACCCCGAGCACTGCGGCCCACGGACCCCAGTTCGCGTACGGGAAGTCGAGCCGGGAGGGCTGCCCGACTCCCCCCACCTCTAAGTTGGTCGCCATGAGCCCCGCAGTTTCCCAGGTCTCCCGCTCCACGAAGACGCGCCTGCGCTTCCTGCGGCGCCTCGTGATCTTGATCGTTTTCCTCGTTGTGGTCGCGATCGCACTCAGCCAGTTCACCGAGCTGAAGCGACTGGCGACGGGGATCCTCGCCTCAACCGCGGTGCTGGCGGCGATCGTCGGCTTCGCCGCCCAGCACACGATCGCCAACATGGTCGCCGGCGTTCAGCTCGCGGTCTCCCAACCAATCAAGATCGGCGACCGCATCTCCTTCGAAGAGGTCGCCGGCCGGGTTACTGACATCACCCTCTCCTACACCTACGTCAGCCCCGGCGACGGCACGACGATCGTCATTCCCAACCAGATGCTGGTCGAGGGCATCATCCACAACCTCTCGACCGAAGACACCCAGGCCTGAGCGGCGCCGGGGCCGAAGTACCCTCTCCCCATGGCGCAGCGCAATCGGCGACGTCAGCGGCAGCGCGGGGGAATTGGAGGCAAGCTGGCCCTGCTCGGCGGCACCCTCTTCGTCGTCCTCGCCTTCGGCGTTTTCGCGATCGCCTCCTGGGTGCTCGACGTCGCCGCCGACGCTCCCTCGCTGGCGGCCTGCAAGCAGGTCGACCGCACCGGCAACTCGGTGATCTACGCCGGCGACGGCAGCAAGCTGGGACTTGTCGACTCCGACGAAGCGCGCGACCCGGTCTCGATCAAGCGCATCCCCAAGCAGCTGCAGCTGGCGACGGTGGCGATCGAGGACCAGCGCTTCTACGAACACGGCGGCGTCGACCCCGAGGGCATCCTCCGCGCCGCGGTAAAGAACTTGGAAGCGGGCAAGACCGTCGAGGGAGGCTCGACGATCACCCAGCAGCTCGTCCGCCACCTCTGCCTGCGCAACCCCAAGCGCGACCTCGAACGCAAGATCATCGAGGCAAAGCTGGCGATCGAGTACGCCGAAAAACACTCGCGCGTGGAAATCCTCGACCAGTACCTCAACACCGCCACCTACGGGACGGTCGAAGGGTCGACCACGGTCGGGGTCGGCGCGGCGGCGCAGATCTACTTCTCGAAACCGGTCTCCAAGCTCTCGCTCGAACAGTCGGCGCTACTCGCCGGCCTGCCCCAGGCGCCCTCCGAGTACAACCCGATCCTCCACCCCGGCGAAGCCCGCCAGCGCCGCAACTCAGTGCTCACCAAGATGGCCCACCTCGGCTACCTCTCCCCCGAGCGCGCCCGGCAAGCCGAAGCAAGCGGTCTCGGGCTGGACGTCTCCGGCTCCTACTTCGCCCACCGCGAACCCTTCTTCTTCGACTATGTCGAACACGAGCTGATCGAACGCTACGGCGCCCAGACCGTGCGCGACGGAGGGATCAAGGCCTACACGACGATCGAGCCGCGGCTGCAGCAGGTCGGCCTGGAAGCGATGCGCTCGGCTTTGCCCTACTCGACCGACCCCTCCTCCGCCCTGGTCTCGATCGATCCCGACAACGGCGAGATCGAGTCGATGGTCTCCAGCTCGAGCTATGACTCGAGCCAGTTCAACCTCGCCGCCCAGGGACACCGCCAGCCCGGCTCGACCTTCAAGGCCTTCGTCCTGACCACGGCGATCAAGCAGGGCATCGACCCCTACACGACCTACTACACCTCGAAACCGCTCGACCTCAACCTGCCCAAGTGGGGCCACTGGGAAGTGCACACCGCCGACGAGGGCTACCTCGGCCGGGTCAACCTGCAGCAGGCGACCGTCGCCTCCGACAACACCGTCTTCGCCCAGCTCGACCTCGACGTCGGCCCGGAACGGGTCGCCGCGACGGCAAAGTCGATGGGGATCACCAGCCCGCTCGATGGCATCCCGGCCGAGGGCATCGGCGGCCTCCGCGTCGGTGTCTCGCCGCTGGAAATGGCCGATGCCTACGCAACGCTGGCCAACGGCGGCATCCACCATGACCCGGTAGCGATCAAGCGCGTCGTCTTCCCCGCCGGCAGGACCGAGCGCCCAGGCCGCAAGCCGCCGCGCCGCGTCATCTCCGAAGCGGTCGCCTATGAGGTGACCCGCCTGCTGCACGACAACATCACCGAAGGCACCGGCACCGCGGCCTACACCGGCTGCCCCGGCCAGGCCGGCAAGACCGGCACCACCGATCGTGAGACCGACGCCTGGTTCGCCGGCTACCAGCCCAACCTGACCACGGTGGTCTGGGTCGGCTACCCGCAGTCCAACGCGATCGAAATGACCAGCGTGCACGGCATCACCGTCTTCGGCGGCACTTTCCCCGCCGAAATCTGGCACTCGCTCTACTCGGGCGCCGAAATCCCCTGTGAGGAATTCGAGCAGCCCAAGCACCCGATCAGCTGGGCGCCGTACTTCGGCCACTTCACGGCCGCGGCGCCGCGGGCCAAGGGTGCGGCTGGGCCGGGTGGCGCGGCGGAAGCCGAAGCCGACCGCGCCCGCGAAATCGGCGAAGAAGTAACCGGCGGCTACAACCCCGATGCCTACGCCCCGGGGGCGGGACAGCAGCCGACGCCGGTCCCACCTCCGCCTCCCGCCGCGAACGTCGGCGGCGGCGGCGCGGCTGAAGAAGCCGGGAGCAAGTAGCTGAACCTCGCGCCGGGGGCTGCCTACGCCCTGATGTGGGGTGGATTCGCCGCCTACCTCGGCGCGCTGGTGATAGTGCCGCGGCTCGATCGGCGGCTGGTCTGGGCCGTGATCGCCGCGCTCCTCGTCCTCTTCGCCTGCCTGCCGCCACTGCTCTCACACGACGTCTACAGCTACGTCGACTACGCCCGGCTCGCGGTCCGACACGGCCTCGATCCCTACGTCCACGCTCCGCAGAGCGCCCCCGGAGACTCCGCCTTCCCCCACGTCACCTGGACCGAAACCACCAGCGCCTACGGGCCACTCTTCACGCTGGCGACCTACCCACTCGCCTGGTTGCCGGTAGAAGCGGCCGTCTATGTGCTCAAGGCGGCATCGGCCGTCGCGGTCCTGGCAACCGCCTATCTGGTCGCGCGCCTTGCCCCGGCCCGCGGCATCAATCCCACCCGCGCCGCCACCTTCGTCGCCCTCAACCCCCTGGTGCTCGTCCACATTGTCGGCGGGCCGCACAATGACGGCATCGCTGTCCTGCTGATGACGCTCGGGGCAGCCGGCGTGCTGAGCGCGAGCGAGACCTCCGCCGGCGCCGCCCTCGCGGCCGCAATCGCCGTCAAGGCCCCAACTGCCGTGGCAGCCCCCTTCGCCCTTCTGGCCACCCTCAACCAGCAGCCGATGGGACCGAAAACGATCTATACCTCTGCTTTGAGTCCCGCCGGCCGGCTTTTGGCGGGAGGAGCCGCGGCCGCGCTTGTTATTGGGGGGGTGGCTTGGCTTGGGTTCGGTTGGGACTGGCTGCACGCCTTCACCCTGGCCGGCGAGAACCAGGGCCGCGCCAGTCACATGAGCATCCCGATCACCACGGCCCGCCTCGCCGGCCTCGACCCCGCCTGGGTCCGCGCCGGGTTCCTCGCCCTATATGCCGCCCTCGTCATCTACCTCCTCGCCTGGACCCACCGCGGTGGCGACTGGCTCCGCGCCACCGCCTGGGCAATCACCGGCCTGCTCCTGGCCACCGCCTGGCTGCTCCCCTGGTACCTCCTCTGGCCCCTACCCGCCGCGGCTCTCTCCAGGGATCGTGCCGTCCAACTCCTACTCCTGGGGTTGACCGCCTATCAGCTCGGAGCTCGCATCCCGCTGTGAGGTCGCCTCTTCCTCTTCGGGAGAAGGATGGATGACCCCGGTATGCATGGACCACCCCTCGCGCCGCCCCAACGCGGTGACGATCCCCACGTAGAGGATCTCGACCACGGTCTGCACCCCTCGCACGACGATCGCGATCAGTGAGGCGACGGCGAAGCTGTCGCCCGGCGCCGCGACCTTGAACGACCAGGCGAAGGCCGCGTCGCGGATCCCGAGGCCAGCGGGAGCGACCAGGGTGGCTAGGGCCGCCACATAACCAAAGGCCTGGGCCGCGCCGGCGACGAATATCTGGCTGGGGGGGATCGAGCTGACCGAGCGGGCGACGCAGTAGATGCCGACCGCGATCACGCCCCAGTTGAGGACGTAGAAGGCCATCACCGCGATCACCCCGCCCAGCGACATCACCTCGGGCAGCGGCTCGCGGCCGAAGGCGCGCAGCACGCGGTTGGCCAGTGGCCCGAATACACGCGGGTGCAGGAGCACGATCAGCAACGGGATCAGCAGCAAGATCCCCCAGCGCAGTGGCTGGCCCTGCAGGTCGGGATGGACGATCAGGAAGTAGGCGGCGACGACGATCGCCGAGGTCGCCTGCAGCGCCTGTTCGTAGACGATGCTGGCGACCGTCAGCCGCCGCGGCACGCCGGCGCGCTCGGAGAGCAGCACCCGACCCAATACATAGAGGACGCTGCCGGGGACGTAGCGAGCTAGCAGCGGCTGCCCCCAGGCGACCTGCGCCCGTCCCGCCCCCAGCTTGTAGCCGAGGAAGCGCAGGATCAGGTCCCAGCCGACCGCGTTGAGCGCGTAGAAGATCGGCAGGATGACGAAGGCCGGGATCAGCCAGAGGACGTGGAAATGAACGCCCTTGTCCTGGATCTCCGACCACTGGTCGACGACGGTGAGGACGAGGAAGCCGAAGACGATGACGGCGATGCCGAGCTGGATCGCCAGCCGCACGCGTTTGCTGCGCGGCGGCTTGGTTCCAAATTTCGCGCCGGCCTCGCCGATGCGGTGTAGAAGGGGCTGACGGCGCTCCACTTGGCGTCGGACCTTAGTGACGGCGGTGGCTGGGAGGGACAATGGTGCGTATGGGCGAGTTCGAGCTCCTGGCGCAGATACGAGAGCGGCTACCCGCGAGCGGGCCACGTACGCATCTCGGCAGCGGCGATGACGCGGCAGTCACGGTGCCGGGCGGCGCTACGGCAACCTCGGTCGACGCCCTCGTCGACGGTGTTCACTTCCGCCGCGACCTTGCCAGCCCCGCCCAGATCGGCCACAAGGCCCTCGCCACCGCTCTCTCCGACCTCGCGGCTATGGGTGCGGAGGCGGGCGAGGCCTACGTCGCTCTCGGCATCCCTCCCGACTTCGGCGAGGAGGAATGCCTCGAGCTGCTCGACGGCATGGCCGCGCTCGCCGGCCAGACCGGCACGGATCTCGCCGGCGGCGACCTCACCCGCTCAGAACAGCTCTTCCTGGCGATCACCGTGGTCGGCCACGCGCCCGCCCCGGACGCCTTCGTCTCTCGCGCCGGCGCGCAGCCTGGCGACGTCCTCGTCCTCACCGGCGAGATTGGCGCCGCTGCCGCGGGCATCGAGCTGCTCAACAGCCGAGACCCCGAGGCTGACTTCGCCCTTAAGGGGGCACTGGCATCCAAAAAGGCGAAGTCACCGCTGGAGGCGCTGGTGGGGAGGCAACTCGAGCCCATGCCGCGGCTGGCGGCCGGACAGGCGCTCGCGCAGGCCGGGGCCACGGCGATGATTGATCTCAGCGACGGGCTCGATGCCGATGCCCGCCACCTGGCCCAGGCCAGCGGCGTCAAGCTCGAGATCGAGGCCGCGGCAGTGCCGCTGGCGCCTGCGGCCGTGGCGCAGAGCAAGGCGGCCGGGCGCGATCCTTGGTGGCTGCTCGGCGGCGGTGAGGACTACGAGCTGCTCGCGAGCATTGCCCCGGCGCAACTGGTGCGGGCGGGCGAGGCGGTGCTGGACGAAGGGGGCGTCCCGCTTACAAAGGTAGGCGAAGTCAAGCCCGGCGCCGGGGTCGAGATCAGGCCGCCCGGTGGCGGACTTCTGGAGCCGGGGGGATTCGACCAGCTCGCATGAAGCTCTCGCTGGTCAGCAGTTCCCTCACGCCGCGCCGCTGCAACATCGCGGCGGCGACTAGCGAGGGCTCCGGCTTGTAGTGCCCGGTCTCGACGAGGCTCTTCAACTGTCGTGGTTGCATCCTGCGCTTCATATCGGCTCTCTACCCAGCAACCTTAGTAGTTGGTACTCGCACATCTGTCCATGACCAATTCCGCCCAGGTGCGCCGCGGGCCAGGGCCCTGAAGAAGCAGAGATGCACAGGGCCCTGGCCCGCGTCCGCCATATGCGGGTTTGTGCAGGGAATATCCTCTGTCCATGCCAAACGGCTCAACTCGCATTCTCCTCGTCGATGACGAGCAATCCATACAGACGCTGCTCAGCTATCCGTTGCGCAAGGACGGCTACCACGTCACCTCGGCCCAAGACGGCCGCGAAGCGCTGCAGCGCTTTGAGGAGGCCCGCTTCGATCTGGTCATCCTCGACCTGATGCTGCCCAAGCTCGACGGCGTCGAAGTCTGCCGCGAACTGCGCTCGCGCAGCCAGGTGCCGATCATCATGCTCACCGCCAAGGGCTCGGAGACCGACAAGGTCGCCGGCCTCGAGGTCGGCGCCGACGACTACATCACCAAGCCCTTCTCGATGCGCGAGTTCCGCAGCCGGGTGAAGGCGGCGCTGCGGCGCTCGCGGATGAGCGGGCAACCGGCGGAGGAGGGCACGATCGACCACGGCGACCTCGTGATCGACTTCGAGCGGCGCATGGTCACCCTGCGCGCGGAGGAGGTCAAGGTCACCTACGTCGAGTTCGAGATCCTCGGCGCACTAGCCCGCTCACCCGGCCGCGTGCTCAGCCGCGAGACCCTGCTCGAGCACGT
The DNA here is from genome assembly GCA_035554595.1 of Solirubrobacterales bacterium. GTDB lineage: Bacteria > Actinomycetota > Thermoleophilia > Solirubrobacterales > 70-9 > VRUE01. The sequence continues at coordinate 100 of DATMIH010000042.1, read as the reverse complement.
CTGGGGCGACTCCGAGTACCGCGACCCGCGCACGGTCGACGTCCACATCCGCCACCTGCGCGAGAAGCTCGAGAGCGATCCGAAGGATCCCGAGTTCCTC
>DATMIH010000041.1:0-10012 GCA_035554595.1 Solirubrobacterales bacterium | reverse complement strand
CGCACAGATCGGGTCGATCTCGGTGACGATCACGCGGGCGCCCTGGCCGCGCAGCGATGAGGCGCAGCCCTTGCCGACGTCGCCGTAGCCGCAGATCACCGCGACCTTGCCGCCGATCATCACGTCGGTGCCGCGGTTGATGCCGTCGACCAGCGAGTGGCGACAGCCGTAGAGGTTGTCGAACTTCGACTTGGTCACCGAATCGTTGACGTTGATCGCCGGGAAGAGCAGGTCGTTGGTCTCGGCCAGCTGGTAGAGCCGGTGGACGCCGGTGGTCGTCTCCTCGGTGACGCCCTTGATCGCGGCGGCGATGTTAGTCCAGCGCTGCGGGTCGGCCTCGAGCGAACGCTTCAGAGTCTCGAGGATGATGCGGAACTCCTCGGAGTCGGCCGTGGCCGGGTCGGGCACCTCGCCAGCCTTCTCGAACTCGACACCCTTGTGGACGAGCAGGGTCGCGTCGCCGCCGTCGTCGAGGATCATGTTGGGGCCACCGTCGGGCCAGAGCAGGGCCTGTTCGGTGCACCACCAGTACTCCTCCAGAGTCTCACCCTTCCAGGCGTAGACGGGGATGCCGGCGGCGGCGATCGCGGCGGCGGCGTGGTCCTGGGTCGAGAAGATGTTGCAGCTGGCCCAGCGCACCTCGGCGCCGAGCGCGACCAGGGTCTCGATCAGCACCGCCGTCTGCACCGTCATGTGGAGGGAGCCGGTGATGCGGGCTCCCTTCAGCGGCTGCTCCGCGGCGAACTCCTCGCGGGTCTGCATCAGGCCGGGCATCTCAACCTCGGCGAGCGCGATCTCCTTGCGCCCGAAATCGGCGAGATCGATGTCGGCGACCTTGTAGTCCTGCGTGGCGGTGGTGCTCATCGGCTGGGCGTCTCCTGATAGTTGGTTGCCCGAGCCATGGTACGAGACCGGCCGCCCCCTGCGCTGCGGGAGGCGGCCGGTCCGTGCAGCGGTCCTACTTGGCGCTCGTCGACTTCTTGCCGACCGTCAGCTTCACCTTGGAGCCCGAGGCCAGCACCTTGCCCGGTTTGGTGCCCTGACTCAACACCTTGCCCGCCTTTTTCGGCTTGGCATTGCGGCGCGTCACCTTGCCGACCTTGCAGTCGGCCCGGCCCAGCATCCGCTTGGCGTCCTTGAGCTTCTTGCCCTTCAGCTTGGGGACGACGCAGCCTTCGTAGAAGAAGCGATCGGCCTTCCCCGTGGCGCTAGTGCCGGCGATCGTGGTCGCCGTCACGTCGACCCCGATGACTTTGGCGCTTGGCGGCGCCACCGCAGTGATTTTGGTTTCCGATTCGGCTTTGAAGCTCGCCGCTGGCAGGTCACCGAATTTGACCGCGCTCGCCGAGGCGAGGTCGGTGCCGGTGATCGTCACCGTCGTGCCGCCGGCTACCGGGCCGAAGTCCGGAGCAATCGAGCTGATCACGGGCGTCGGCTGAACTTCGGCGCTGAGCTCGACCTCTTCGCCGGCTTTCGAGCCGCTCGGAGCAACCGTTGCACCGTCAAACGGCGGCGGGAAGATGAACCCGAAGCTGGCACCGGGAGCTTTGGCGACGTCGATTTTGTCGGTGACGTTGGTCGGGTCGACGCCGATCAGGTCGCCCGCCTGCACCGGCAGGTTGGCGGTGAAAGTCTGCAGACCGGCGCCCGAGGGGGTCACCGGGTTGCTGGTGCCCGCCGCCATGTAGCCGCCGGAGCCGTTGGGTCGCAGCACCCTGAGAAAGAAGGGGCCGCCAACCGGGTTCTGCATGCGCCAGCGCACGATCGCACCGCTCACCGGCGAGGTCAGGTTTGCGCCTTTCTCCGGCAGCGCCGTGTTGAAGAAGGTCTCCACGGATTTGAATTCGGTCGGTTCCGCTCCCGGCGGCAGCACGCTGCCGACCGTGACCGTCGACGCCTGCGCGCCCGTTGCCGCAAGCAGCGCTCCCATACTCGCGACGACGGCGATAAAGCCAAGTCGCCCCAACATCCACTGCCTAATCATGCTGCCTCCTTGGTCGATTCCCGGAGCCCCTGCGACTGCCGGGGGCATTCGGGGGTCTGAAAACCGACCAGTCTCGAAAGGTTGCGGCAGAGCTCCAACTCAGGCGTGTGAGGTAGGCACATAGCCCTTGGCGTCGAAGTTCACGCGGATGGCCGAGGCGAGCGAGAAGACCGTCCACTACGCGCCGGGCATGGACGCCCGCAGCACGCGGGTGGCGGAAGCGCTGAACACGCCGATGCTGATCGCCGCGGCACTGACCCTGCCGATGGTGGCGATCAGCGAGTCGCACCCCGGCGGCGGCCTGGAGACGGTCGCCCACATCCTCAACTGGGTCACCTGGTTCGCCTTCCTAATCGAGCTGGTGGTGATGCTGGCCGTCGTCCCTAACCGCCGGCTCTGGCTGCGCCACCACCCGCTCGACCCCTTCCTCGTCGTCTTCACCCCGCCGATCCTGCCGGCCGGCCTGCAGAGCCTGCGCGTGCTGCGGCTGCTGCGCTTGACCAGGCTGCTGCGCCTGGCGCAGCTCTCGCGCGAGGTCTTCTCGCTGCAGGGGCTGCACTACGCGATGTTCCTCGCCTTCCTCACCGTGATCGGAGGCGGTGCCCTCTTCGTCGCCTTCGAGAAACACTCCCAGCATCTCAACGACTGGCAAGGGATCTACTGGGCGATAACCACGATGACCACGCTCGGTTCCAGCATCTACCCGACCACGACCGGCGGCGAAATCGTCTCGGTCGCGATCTTGATCATCGGCATCGGCTTCGTCGCCCTGCTCACCGGCGCCTTCGCCGAGCGCTTCCTCAGTCCCGAAATCGCCGAGGTCGAGCAGGAGCTGGAGAGTAAGCAAATCTCAGCCGAGGTAGTCGCCTTGCGCGAGCTGCGCGGAGTCCAAGAGCAGCTGCAGGCGCTTGAGGTCGCGGTCGAGCGCCTAGTCGACGAACGCGCTCACTGAGACCCATCCCGGTAGGGGTGGAACGTCTGCACTTTTTCGGCGTCCACCTTGCGGCGACAGCAAGCTCCGCTCCACCGAAAAAGTTAAGTGGAACCCCTACCGGGATGGGTCTCAGTCCTCGCCGTCCCGCGCCTCGGCGATCCTGGCCTCGAGTTCACCCATCACGTCAGGATCGCGCAGGGTGGTTACATCGCCCAGCGCCCGGCCCTCGGCGATGTCGCGCAGCAGGCGGCGCATGATCTTGCCGGAGCGGGTCTTGGGCAGGTCGTCGGCCCAGATGATCCGCTTCGGCCGGGCGAACTTGCCGATCCGCTCGGCCACCGTGGCGCGGATGTCCTCGAGCAACTCCTCGCTCTCGGTGGCATTACCCTGCAGGGTGACGAAGGCGCAGATCGCCTGGCCTGTGTCCTCATCGGACTGGCCGATCACCGCCGCCTCGGCGACTTTCTCGTGGGCGACGATCGCCGACTCGACCTCTGCCGTGGACAGCCGGTGGCCGGAGACGTTGACGACGTCGTCGATCCGCCCGATCACCCAGAAGTAGCCGTCCCTGTCCTTGCGCGCGGCGTCGCCGACCAGGTAGGTCTGCTTGCCGAAGCGCGAGAAATAGGTCTCGATGAAGCGCTCTTCCTCCTTGTAGAGGGTGCGCAGCATCGACGGCCAGGGCCGCTTGAGGATCAACAGGCCCTGGCCGTCGTCGACCGGCTCCCCCTCGTTCTCGTCGACGACCTCTGCCTCAACCCCCGGGAAGGGCGTCGTCGCCGAGCCCGGCTTGGTCGCGGTGATTCCCGGCAGCGGCGAGATCATGATCGCGCCGGTCTCGGTCTGCCACCAGGTGTCGACGATCGGGCAGCGGCCGGCGCCAATCACCTGCTGGTACCAGAGCCAGGCCTTGGGATTGATCGGCTCGCCCACCGAGCCCAGCAGGCGCAGCGAGGAGAGATCCGATTCTTCCGGGATCTCCGCCCCCCACTTCATAAAGGTGCGAATCGCGGTCGGCGCCATGTAGAGGATCGAGACCCCGTAGCGCTCGACCAGCTCCCACCAGATGCCCTTGCTCGGGTAGTCGGGCGCCCCCTCCCACATCACGCTGGTGGCGCCGTTGAGCAGCGGGCCATAGACGATGTAGGAGTGGCCGGTGACCCAACCGACGTCGGCCGCGCACCAGTAGACATCCTCCTCTGGCTTCAAGTCGAAGACGTAGCGATGGGTGGCGGCGACGCCGGTCAGGTAGCCGCCGGTGGTGTGCAGGATCCCCTTTGGCTTCGCGGTCGAGCCGGAGGTGTAGAGGATGTAGAGCGGCTGCTCGGCGTCGAACGGCTCGGCCGGGCACTCCGCCTCGGCCGCGTCCATCAGCTCGTCGTAGAAGCGGTCGCGCCCCTCGCGCATCGGGCAGTCGATCCCGGTGTGGCGGACGACGACGATCGTCTCCAGGCTCTCCAGATCGTCCATCTGCTCGTCGACCTGCTCCTTGATCGGCGCCGTCTTGCCCTTGCGACGGGCGCCGTCGACGGTGACCAGCGCCTTTGCCTCGGAGAACTCCATCCGCTCCCGCACCGCCTCGGCCGAGAAGCCGCCGAAAACGACGTTGTGGGGGGCGCCAATGCGGGCGCAGGCCAGCATCGCGACGACGACCTCGGGAATCATCGGCAGGTAGATCCCGACGATGTCGCCGGCCTCGACGCCGACGTCCTTGAGCGCGTTGGCAAAGCGCTGGGTGTCGGCGAGCAGCTCGGCGTAAGTGATGTCGCGCTCCTCGCCCTCCTCGCCGCGCCAGTGGAAGGCGACCCGCTCGCCCCGGCCCGCCTCGACATGGCGGTCGAGGCAGTTGGCGGAGGCGTTCAGCTTGCCATCGGCGAACCACTTGTAGAAGGGCGGGTTGGAGTCGTCGAGGCTCTCGCTTGGCTCCTGCGCCCAGTCGAGCAGCTGCTTGGACTGCTCCAACCACCAGCCCTCCGGGTCGGCCGCCGCCTGCTCGTAGATCCCCGGGTCGCTGAGCAGGGCCCGCGAGCGGAACTCCTCGGGCGGCTCGAAGCTCTCTACCTCGAGCAGTTCACTCAGCTGCGCTTCCAGGCTCGATGACCCCTCGCGCGTTGCCATTTGCCGCTCCTCTCCTGCTCAGGGACCCAGCGGCCGGACCGGTAGGACCGTCCGCCCGAAGGTCGCGTTTACGACCGCCGCAAAAGATGCATACCAGGCAGCGGCCGCCGTCGCCAAGCCGAACCAGCCGCCCGCTTCGACCAGCCCTTCGTTGCCGCCCGAGTTGCCGATGCCGAGCAGGAAGAAGGTGACCGCCAGCAGGAAGAAGACGAGCGCCACGGCGGCGTTGGTGCGCAGCGAGGCGACGAACATGTAGGTGGTGAAGATGCCCCAGGCGATCAGGTAGAGGCCGACGGCGTCGCCAACGTTGGCAGCCGGCACCTCGCCGGCAAAGAAGGTGACGAAGGCCCAGAAGGAAATCCAGAAGGCACCAAACGAGGTGAAGGCGACCGCGCCGAAGGTGTTGCCGGTGCGGAACTCCCACATCCCGGCAAGGACCTGGGCGACTCCGCCGTAGGCGAGTGCCAGCCCGAGCACCACCGGCTCGCCTGCTTTGCTGACCAGGCCGGCGTTGAACATGCTGAGTACGAAGGTGGTTAGGGCGAAGGCGGCGAGGCCGAGTGGTGCTGGATCGGCGGGCGTCCAGCCCTCGCGCACTTGGGCCGCGCCGACAGGCTGCTGACCTCCGTTTCCGACCGCCGACTCGTGGGCACGGATCGATGCTGACTCCATGATCTCTCCTTCGGTCGCCCGCTCCGGCCGGGCCTGTCCCGCCCGGGACGCGGGAACTGCGCTGTTCCCCTTAGTACCCGGTTTGCCGCGCCGCTACCCTGATCCCGTGCTCTTCCGCCAGATAATTCACGAGGATCTGGGCTGCGCCTCCTACTTGGTCGGCGACACCGCCTCCGGCGTCGCCGCCGTGGTCGACCCGCAGTGGGACATCGATTCCTACCTGCACCTCGCCCGCCTGCACGGGGTGCGAATCGAGCACGTACTGGAGACCCACAACCACGCCGATCACGTCTCCGGCCACGGCCGCCTGGCGCGTGCGACCGGGGCGACGATCCACGTCCACGAGCTGGCCGGGGTGACCTACCCGCACCAGGCTTTCAGCGATGGCTGGACGCTGGCCTTGGGCGAGGGAGCGAGCATCGAGGCGATCCACACCCCCGGCCACCGGCCCGAGCACACCTCCTTTCTGCTGCGCGACGCCGGCCGCGGCGATGACCCTTGGGCGGTGCTGAGCGGCGACTGCCTCTTCGTCGGCGACGTCGCCCGTCCCGACCTCGCGGTCGAGCCGCGCGAGGGCGCCGCCGACATCTTCCGCTCCCTGCACCAGCGGCTGCTGGCCCTGCCCGAGGAGACCGAGGTCTGGCCGGGGCACCTCGGCGGCTCGCTCTGCGGCAGCGCCGGGATCGACCTCAAGACCTGCTCGACGATCGGCTTCGAGCGCCGCCACAACCGCGCCCTGCGCTTCGAGAGCGAGGCCGAGTTCGTTGCGGACGCGGTGGCGACAATCGGCAGCAAGCCGCCCAACATTGGCCACATCGTCGCCCTCAACCGCGGGCCGCTGGTCACTTCGATCAGCGCTCCAACCCAGCTCACCCCGCACGGCTTCGAGGCGGCGATCGCCGAAGGCGCCCTGGCGGTCGACTCGCGCACCAACGAGCAGTTCGACGAGGCCCACATCCCCGGCTCGATCAGTGCCTCCGGCTATGACACCGGCTTCGCCACCAAGGTCGCCGAGATGGTCCCGGTCGACGCCGATCTGCTCGTCGTCGCGGCCTCCGACGGCAACGAGCTCGAGGCTGCCGAGCTGCTGGCCGCGGTCGGCCTGCGCGTGCGCGGATTCCTCGGTGGCGGCATGACCGCCTGGCGCGCCGAGGACCGGCCGGTGGAGCGGATTGAGGCAATCGATCTGGCCGAGCTGGCGCGGCGACTGGAGTCGGGCGAGGGCCCACAGGTACTCGACGTCCGCAACGCGGCCGAGTACGCCGAAGGCCACGTCCCCGACTCGATCCATATCCCCTTCGCCCAGCTACAGGCGCGCCTCGGCGAGCTGCCGCGCGAGCGACCGATCGCGACGATCTGCAAGGCCGGCAAGCGCAGCGGCCTGGCTGCCTCGATTCTGCAGCGAGAAGGCTTCGAGGGCGTGATCCACGTCAGCCGCGGCAACGCCGCACACTGGGGTCGACGGGCCTCAGGGCGATCTATATCTTCGCTTTGAGTCCCGTCGGCGACTAGTAACCGGGTGGGTGGCGGGCGACGAAGCCTTCGGGCGAGTCAACCGGGGAGCTGTGCCAGCGGGGGCCGGGGCCGCCGACGGTGTCGAAGGCGAGGCCGGCGATGATCATCCAGGCGTGTTCGGCGTTGCCGTAGACCGTGATCCACTTGCCGGGACCGGGTTCGCCCCAGGTCTCCAGGCCGGTCGAGTCGAGTGGGCTTTCGAGGAAGCCGCCGCCGTGCAGGGCGAAGCTGACCGCGCCGGAGCAGTCATAGCCCGAGGATTCAAAGGAGCCATGGCCGCCGCCCCAGATATAGGGGGTGGTGGCGATCGAGTTGGCCGCTTCGATCGCGGCGGCGACCGCGGCCGGCGCCGCGCTGGGCACGCTGGCCTGGCTTTCGGAGATGAATTCAGCGCTCTCGCCGGCGGTCAACGGAGCCGGGGTGCCGGTCACGGGCGCGGGCGCGCCGGTGGTGCTGGCGATCTGTTCTGAGATCGAGGCGAGGTTGTCGCTGAGCGCTTCTTCACGTGACTCGAGCGTTTCCATCGCGGCGCGGCGTTCGGCTTGGGCCGACTTCAGTTCAGCGAAGCGCGCCTCGGCTTCTTCGCGGGCGGCCGCGACTTCCTTCTCCTTGGCGGCGATCGCGTCGCGCGCTTCCTCGATCTGCGCCCGCACGGCGGTCATCCGCTTGACCGCGGCACGCGCTTCGTCGCGCAGGCCCTTGACCCGGGTGGCGACCGAGTCGTCGTACTGCTGGATCTGGTCGAGGTAGTCGGCGCGGGTGTTCACTTCCGACCAGCTGGCCGAGTCGAGCACGACGTTGAGCATGTCTGGACTGCCCGACTCATAGATCGAGACCAGCCGTTCGCGCAGGACATCGAGGGCGCGCTCCAGGCGTGCCCGCACCGCGGCGAGGTGGCGCTGGTCGGCTTCGAGCTTTTCGGTCGCGGCGTCGAGTTCGTCCTGCTTTTCCGAGAGTTCGGCCTCGACCGCTGCCTGCTGCTGGCGCAGGTCGGAGACTTCGCCGATCATCGAGTCGATCGCCTTGTTCTGTTCGGCGATCGTGGCCGCCAGCGAGCTCTGGTCTTCGCGCACGTGGCTGAGCTTGCCCTGGGTGTCCTGGAGCTTTTCTTCCAGGTCCTTTGCCGGCGCCGAAGCGACCACGCAGAGGAGGGCCAGGAGCGCTGCCGCGGGCAGCAGCAGCCGCAGTGAGTTGCCGCGAAGGGGAACGCGCATCGGCGGCGCACGGTAGCGAACCCCTCGCGCAATTGTTAGGAATCGCTAATAACTTGCAAGATCCCGTGCAAAACTCCGCAATTTGGAGGGTTTCTGCGAGATGCGCCGACGTACCAGCAGGGTCTTCCGGGGTCCCTCCCCAGGCCGCTTCGCGGGAGTTCCTGGGGAGGGACCCCGGAAGACCCTGCCGCCGCGGGCGGTACTTCGTCCTAGTGCTTGAAGCTTTGGGTAGCTCCGGAGGGGGTCGGTACCCCTCCCCAAAACACTCAAGCGAGGCTCCCGCCGAGCGTTTTGGGGAGGGGTACCGACCCCCTCGTCAGCTACGCGAGCAGCTTCGCCTTCGCCTTGTCGAACTCCTCCTGAGACAGAGCACCCTTGTCCTTGAGGTCGTTCAGCTTGTGCAGTTCGTCAGCCGGCGAGGAGGCGTGAGCCTGTTCGCGGACGTAGGAATCGAAATGCTGCTTTGCCTCGGCCTGCGCCTTGATCGTGCGGTCGCGCATGCCGCTGCCGCGGGCGATCAGGTAGATCAGCGCGGTGAGGAAGGGAATGAAGACCAGGAAGAGCACCCAGGCCGCCTTCACCCACCCGGACGTCTCGTGGTCGCGGAAGAGGTCGGTGAGGATCGTGATCAGGATCCAGATCCAGATGACAAAGAAGAAGACCTCGAATGCGACGAGGAGTGCTTCTCCAACATTAATGTCGGCAAACGGCAAAGCGGCGTCCTTTCGGTCGTGAAAACGGTTGGCGGCCAAACGCCGCCCTCACCATCTTCCCCACGCTATGCGCTGCCCCTGCTTCGCACATCCGTAATTTTCCGGCTAGACGTTTAGCCGACGACGATCTTGCCGTGCATGAAGGGGTGGATTTCGCAGTGGTAGCTGAACGTTCCCTTCTGCGTGAATCGCACAGTGACGCTGTGGCCGGGCTTGATGTGACCGGTGTCGAAGGCGCCCGCGTCGGTTGCGGTGTGGGCCGTGCCCGAGGAGTTGGAGAAGGCGACCTTCGTGCCCTTGGCGATATTGAGCGTGGGAGGGTGGAATTCGAAGTGGCTGATGCTCACGGTCTTCGCCGCGCTGGCGCTGGCGCTGGGCGTCGCGGCGGGCGCCGCCTGGGTTGCGATCAGGGCGGCGGCGAGGGCGAGCGAGACGACGATTCTCTTCATGGGCCGATCTACGTGGCCGTCGCCGCCAAGGTTCAAAGGCGTTGCGAGAAAAGCACGGCGGAGACCGTCGTCGCCAGGTTGAGGCTGGAGACCCCCTCGCGCATCGGGATCGCCAGGCGGGCGTCGGCGCGCTCCAGCAGGGCCGCGCTGAGGCCGTAACGCTCGGTGCCGAAGGCGAGGATCGAGCGCGGGTCGAGCTCGCCCTCCCCCAGCCGCTCGCCCTCGGGGTCGATCGCGATCAGGGGCCTGTTTCTCTCGGGCAGAGCGTCGATCCGCGCCACCGGCAGGGCAAAATGCAGTCCCGCGGCGCCGCGCAGTGCCTCGGGGTGCCAGGGATCGTTGCTGCCGGTGGTGAGTACCGCGGCCGCATCGGCGGCGGCCGCGACCCGGACGCAGGCCCCCATGTTGCCCAT
>DATMIH010000040.1:0-19633 GCA_035554595.1 Solirubrobacterales bacterium | reverse complement strand
CCCATCCGCGGCGCCGGCGACGCTCAGCAACTGCTCCGCGTCCGCTTGCGTGCCTGTTGCGGCGATCGCCCGCGCCAGCTCGGTCTCCGAGGGCGCATCGGCGACGCGATGGACGACCTCGGCCAGGCCGCGGCCGTGAAGCTCGCTCTCGCTTGGCTCCAGCATCTGCCCGACGTCCTCGAGGAAGGGCGAGGGCGCCTCGGCGCCGCCGTTCTCGTCGCTGTCGCGATAGGAGAGGAAGAGCTTGCGCCTCGGCAGCGCCAGGCAGACGTGGAAGAGGTAGCGCTCCTCGGCGTCACTGTCGTGGCGCGGCTGCAGGCCGAGCGACTCGCGCTGGCGCTCGGAGAGAAACGGGTCGGTGTGGGCGGCCCCGCGCGGGAACTCGCCGTCCTGCAGCGAGGCGACGAAGACGTTGTCGAAGCGCGCCGCCCTCACCCTGCGCGGGTCGGCGATCCTGACCCGGTCTTCCACCGGGCCGCTCCACACCCGCACCCGGATGCCGGCCAGCGCTCGCGCCAGGGCTTCGGGCAGTGGCGCCAGACCGTCGAGCGCCGCCCGCTCGCTCAGCGCCGTGGAGATTGCCGCCGCGGTGCGCGCCTCCAGCTCCGAGCCGGCGCGGGCACCCATCGCCGCGGCGAGAGCCCCAACCTCGGCGGCCAGACCGGCCGGCTTGCCGGCGGCCTCACGCAGTTGCGCAACCGCTTCCAGCGGCTCTTCGTACTTCTCCTCCCAGAGCTGCAACGCCGCGGCCGCCGTCTGGACGCGCTGACGACGCAGCGTGCGCTCGAACCAGTCGGCGCGCCCCGACGATGTTCCCGAGGGGCCGCGCAGGTAGCGCAGCAGGTCGGCCGCCCTCCCGGTCCCCAGGACCGCCTCCAAGAGGGCGATCAGGGCGCCTCCCACCGAGGTGGTGGAGGCCGGGACCTCCGCCTCGAGCGCGGTCGGGATCCCGTAGGACTCGAGGATCGAGGCGATCAGCGGGCCGCGCCGCGCCGGGTCGCGGACGACGATCGCGATCTGCTCCGGCTCGCAGCCCTTGGCCAGCAGCCGCGCCACCTCGACCGCGATCGCCTCGGCCTCGCCGCGCTCGCCAGCGGAGCGCAGGAAGACGAGGCTCTCGTCAATCGGGCGGCGCTGCGGCTCGCTCGCGCCGAAGCCCCGCTCCAGATGGAAGAGCAGCGGCGAGTCGGTGTTGGCGGGGTCGGCGGCGGTCTTCTCGACCGAGTCGATGCCGATCCGCTCGAGCGCTTCGAGCAGCGGGGCATTGCGCGCCTCGAGCGCCGTGTGCCCGGTTTCGTAGGGCAGCGCCACGGTCACCTCGGTGGTCGAGGCGAGGCCGCGGATCAGGGCAAGCTGATTGGGCGTCAGGTCGTCGAGGCCGTAGAGGAAGACCGGCCGCCGCCAAAACTCTCCGCCCTCACTGAGCAGGCCGATCGCGTCGCGGGCGATGCCGTGGGTGTCGACGGTGCCAAGTTCGTCCCGCAATCGCGCGTAAGCGGCGAAGAGGGCCGCGATGTTGCCGAGGTAGGCCGAGCCCTCGAGCGTCCCGGCGGTCGCTTCGACGTCGGCGGGTGCGAGGCCCGCTCCCTGCAGCTCGTCGAGCAGCCGCTCCAGGGCCAGCGGAAAGCCGGACTGCAGGGCAGAGCCGCGCAGCGGGCCCAGCTCCGAGCGCCGCTCGCTCACCGCCGCCGCGACGGCGCCGAGGCGCTGCGCCGGGGTGAGAACGGCCCCGGGAGGCGCACCGCCCGCGGTCGCCACCGCCCCGAACAGGCCGCTGAAGGTCATCACATCCGCGCCGAGTACCGCGCCGTTCGCACAGAGCTCTCGCTCGAAGGCGTAGACGTCGTCGAGGGTGGGGACGACGAGGACGGGATCGCGATCGAGCACGGCGATCAGCCCGCGCCGGATGCGGCCGGCGCGGCCCGAGTTCGGTGGTCCGTGGATCAGTTTCAGCGGCATAGGGTGAGCGTTCCAGCATAGGTCCGCCCGCGGCGCTCCAGAACGCCGCAAACCCCGGCAAAACGCCCCCCGATTTGCCGTCTACCGCCTTCTCTAGATTGACTTTCCAATGGCCCTCTGCTTCGTAGACCCAGCCGACGCGATCCGCGCGATCGCCGACTCGATCGGCCGCGAGGCCCGCCGCCAGCTGCTCGGTGAGGCGGTGCGCGCCTGGGTCGACGAGATCCCCGACGACGAGCTCGAGACCCACTACGCCAAGGCCCTCTCCGAGCTCGACGAGCACGACCTCTCGATGCTCGCCGCCTGGCACGGCTCGCTCGAGGTCGGCCACCCGGTGCCGAACCGCGACTTCCTGATGGGCGCCTTCGGCTCCCTCGGCGACAATCGCCGCGAGGCGATGAAGCTCGCCGCCGGCTTCCGCGGTGAGGAGGCCGTCGACGCCGGAGTCACCGAGGAGGACGCCCTCGAGCTAGTCCTCGGCCTGCTTTCCTCCCCCCGCCAGATGGAGCTGGCCCTCGAGGCCGTAGAGCTCTACATCTGGGACCGGGCGGGCTCGGATAACTAGGAGGACCCCTCACAGTAGATCTGTCGTCCGGGTTGCTTGACAGCGCTCTGGAAGGTTTAAAGGGTTTATCCGAGAAGTTCCCGTTGGGCCCCACATGGGACCCACTCGTGCCTCCTCCAACAACACAAGGAGACTCCCTGTGAAGCAGATTCGCAAGCGGCTCACGTACGCAAACGTGATGTCGTCGATCGCGGTCTTTCTCGTCCTCGGCGGCGCCACTGCCTTTGCCGCCTCGCAACTCGGCAAGAACAGCGTTGGCAGCAAGCAGCTGAAGAAGAACTCAGTGACCGCGGCCAAGCTCAAGAACAAGGCGGTTACGACCAGCAAGATCGCCGATAAAGCGGTGACCGGGGCAAAGGTGGCCGATGGCAGCCTCACCGGCACGGACATCAACGCCGGTTCGCTCGGAACTGTGCCTAGCGCCAACCATGCCACCAGCGCAGGCTCCGCTTCCGGTCTGACGACACTGCCATCCGGTAAGTCGGAGTCAGGCTTCTACGCTGCGGGTGGCGGCGAATCCGAAGAAGGCTATATCGCCCAGGGAATTACCTTCCAGCAGCCACTTGCGGCGGCGATCCCCGAGGGGAACGTCGAATGGCTCCTCGAGGAACAAACCTCGCCCTCCTGCCCCGGTGTCGGTCGGGCCGCACCCAACCACCTGTGTCTCTACGACAATGAGGAGAGCGAAGTCAGCCTGTGTTGCATCTATGACTTTGCCTTCCACGATCCGGCGGCGGACAAGAACGGGTTCATCGTCTACTGGGAGCCCGAAGGCAACGGCTCTTACGTCAGCGGAGAATGGACGGTTACCGCGCCTTAGCGCCAGTGTTGTCGAAGTCCGGCCCGAAGCCGCCCCGCGCATTTGCGGGGCGGCTTTTTGCCTACACATCTTCGGGCTTCGATTTAGTCCTCTCACGTTTCGATCCAGGTCTTCGTTATCAGTGAGATGGCTCGCCAAGATCTGACCTTTGCTTCTTGTGCCGATTCCTGTAAGGCATGGCTCTACTCTGGCGCGGCCGGCGTCGGGCGGTCCCCAGTCGTCGTTATGGCCCACGGCCTCTCTGGAACCCGCCGCGATCGTCTAGGGGCGTTTGCCGAGCGCTTTGCGGCCGAGGGGTTCTCCGCCCTTGTCTTCGACCATCGCGGTTTCGGCGACAGCGGCGGCGAGCCCGATCTCTTTGATCCCGGACGACAGCTCGAAGACTGGCGGGCGGCAATCGCCTTCGCGCGCTCGCTGCCCGAGGTCGACGGCGCTCGCGTCGCGACGTTCGGCTCCTCGATGGGCGGCGGCAACGCGCTTGCCGCGGCGGCCGACGACCCGGATGTCGCGGCGGCGATCAGCCAGGTGCCTTTCCTTGACATCGTCACCCAGGCCCATCGCTCCTCACTGCGGGTGAGCGCCCGCACGCTCGCCGCCGCGGTGCAGGGCCGCCATCTGCCGGCCGTGGGTCAGCCCGATGAACCGGCGCTGATCAACGCGCCGGGTGGGGAGGAGGGCTGGCGGCGCGTGGTCGAGATCGGCGAGGACTCACGCTGGCGCAACCGGGTCTCCTCGCGTTGGCTGCTCGGCCGCCCCTACCGACCGGTGCGCCACGCCGCCAAGCTGCACTGTCCCTGGCTCGTCTGCGTCGGCGAGGCGGATCGGGTCGCCAAGCCCGGCCCCGCCATCGCCGCGGCTCGCCGCGCGCCGCAGGGCGAGCTACGGACCTATCCGGGCGTCGATCACTTCGACATCTACGACGGGCCCGCCCACGAGGCGCTCGTCGCCGACCAGCTCGACTTCCTCAAGCGCCACCTGCTCTAGGCGAGAGCGGTGCGGATCTCGCCGATCGCCTGCTCGTTGTCCTGGAAGTGGACAGCGTTGAGACCGGCCTTGCGAGCGCCTTCGATATTGACGAGGACGTCGTCGATGAACAGGCAGGCCTCGGCCGGTTCGCCCACTCGCTCCAAGGTCAGCTCGTAGATGCGCGATTCGGGCTTGCGGCAGCCGACGAAGCCGGAGTCGACCACGGTCTCGAAGATCTCGTCGACCGGCAGCATCGAGCGCCAGAGCGGCTCCCACTCGCGCACGTTGTTGGTCAGCATCGACATCCTGTAGCCCTCAGTCTTCAGCTCACGCATCAGCTCGATCATCGCCGGGTTCGGCTCCAGCGCCTCGAAATAGATCTCGCGGAAGCGGTGCATCTCCGGTGGGTGGCCGAGCAGCGGCTCGAGGTACTCGGTCAGCTGAGCAAGGAAGGCGTCCTCGCTGATCTCGCCCCGCTCCATCTCGAAGAGCGGGTTCTCGCCGTTGGCCTCGGTGGCGGCCTGCATCGCCTTGCCCAGCGTTTCGGTCGTGATCCCGGTTTGGTCCTGGAAAGCCATGAAGGACTGCAGCAGCGGGGTAGTAAGCACTCCGCCGAAGTCCGAGATGATCGTCTTGATCTCAGCCATCGCCGCGCACTACCTCGTAGTGGCCGAGTCCCTCACGCCCCTCGACCGACCAGCGAAAGAAGGCCACCGTTCCGGTCAACCCTGGGTGGCTGATCTCGGCGGCGCTGATCAGCGTGCCGGCGCCGCGCAGCGGCTGCCCGTCCTCGTCATCGAGCCAGAGCTCGAGCGTCGCCCGGCGCTGCACGCCGTCCGGCCCATACTCGGTCGAGAGCAGCGTCTCGGAGACGTCGACCGGTGCGCCATCGGGGCCGCAGAGCACCGCCCCAGTGGTCTCCTCGCCGTGTCCCCCGGCACCCCGCGGGCGCACCGCGCTGAGCGCAAGCAGGCCGCCATCGGCGAAGACGATGCCGATCGAGCGGCGCACGATGGTCTCTGAATCTGCCATTTCCAGGCACCCTATTGACGGGAAATGAAGTCGTGCGGTGTGGGCGTCTAGATTGCCGCTTGATGGAGGAGCTCTTGATTCGCCATGCCGCTCCCGCGCGAGACGCCGCGGGCTGTGCGGCGATATACGCGCCATACGTTCTGGCGAGCGCGACCTCATTCGAGGAGGCGGCCCCCGATGAGGCGGAAATGGCAGATCGAATCGCCCGAATCTCGACCACTCATCCTTGGCTTGTTGCCGAGCGTGGCGGCGAGTTGCTCGGCTATGCGTACGCCTGTAGACACCGAGAGCGCCCCGCCTATCGTTGGTCGACCGATGTCTCCGTCTACGTCGACAAGGGACAGTGGCGCCAGGGTGTTGGTCGCCGCCTCTACGAGGACCTGCTTGAGAGCCTGCTTAGCCAGGGCTTTCGCATTGCCTGTGCCGGCATCACTCTTCCGAACGTCGCGAGCGTGGCTCTGCATGAGCGTTTGGGGTTCGCTCCGGTTGGCGTCTACCGCCGTATCGGCTGGAAGGCGGGTGCCTGGCGGGATGTCGGCTGGTGGCAGTTGGAACTGGGCGCGACGGATCATGAGCCGCCAACCGAGCCGATCGGGCCGGACCAGTTGTAGCCCCAGTACCATTGCCGCATGAGCGAGAACGAGACCCTGGCGCTGACCGAAGACGACGTACTAGAGGCCCTCGAGGAAGTGATCGACCCCGAGCTAGGCCTCGACTTCGTCTCCCTCGGCCTCGTCTACGACGTAGAGATCGAGAAGGACGAAGTCTTCGTCACCTTCACCCTCACTACCCCGGCCTGCCCAATCGGCCCCCAGGTCTCCGAGCAGATGAAGGAGTTCGTCGGCGACCTCCCCGGCGTTAACGCCGTCCATCCCAAGATGGTCTTCGACCCAGCCTGGAGTCCCGAGATGATGACTGAGGACGCCAAGTTCGCACTTGGCTTTTAGCCACGCCCGTGCCTCGAGGCGCCTCCTGTAGCCGCGAGACGCGCCTTCAGCAGCGCACGTCGTGGGCGAAGACGAAAAACGTGTAGGGACGGGGCTTGAAGGTCGTCACGAGGGGCTCGAAGCCCGGCCCGGTGAGGCGAACGGTCCGTCCGGGGAATCGGGCGCTAAGCGAGCCACTCCATTCCCAGTCTTCCCCCTGCTTGCGGAGGGTGGCCTGGCCATGGAAGGGTGCAGGGGGCTGGATTGTGCCTTCGCGGACGGGTCGGCGGCCGCGATCTCGACCTCGCCGTCTATTCGTTGGCGGCGGAGGACGGGGTGGAGGACTGGGTGCGCCCGTAGCGATTGCGCAGCATCCGCTGACTCAACAACCCCATATTGATCGGCAGGCCGCCGATCTTCAGGATGTTCACGAAATCTTGGGCCGCCCGAATGTTGGGGAAGCCACCCGAAATTTGGGCACCGGTGTGGCCGTCAATTCCGTTGGGGAAGTCGGCGAAATTGATGATGGGTCGGGTCTTTACTTCGCTGTCGAAAACAGTGGCGAGGTGACCGGAGAGGGCTTCGGCGCCGGAACCGTCAACCGGGCCAATCGCGGAGGCCCGACCACGTTTGGCGATTTTTCGGGTGAGCCGTTTAAAGGCAACGCGGCCTTGGGCGGTGAAGCCGAAGGTGACGTCTGGTTGGCCAACTTCGTCGACTTCTTGGTGGGGACTGACGATGTCGGCACCATCCAGCGCCGGACTGTCCCTGAGCGCGAACCAGCCCGGTTCGGCTGTCATAAGGATTTCGCCAGTCCGGCTGCTCGGGTGTTCCGAGACGATCGTCGTGCCCACGGGGACCTTGAGCATGATGTCGTTATGGCGGTGCCGCTGGCCAACTGCATTGCGAAGTTCGGCCCTGGCTGAGAATGGCCCGGCAATCAGTTCGTGGGTCGGAGAGCGATCGAACATGTAGAAGCGGGGTGCTGAGGCGGAGCAGGCTGCGCAACGCTTCCGCGGCTTCTGTTCGGAAGCCAGTCTGACCGCGCCGTAGACATCCGGGAAGGCGCCGGCAGAGATCAGCTGCGCGTTAGCCAGCAACCTTGTGCTTCTGCCAGCGGCGCGCCATTCGTGATTCGCTTTGCGTAGAGCTGTGGCTGGCGGGACCGTGCCCGGGTGACCGCCAATTTTCCGCTCAGGTCCGATCAGGTTTTGCTCCCAATCGTAGAAATAGAGTCGCCCGGCCTCGCCGATCTGTGTGGCGGCTCGCTTCGCGTGTCTAGCGTCCCGGACATTGGACAGAAGTACGCGGATTCGCTTGTGGGTAAGCAGCTGAACCTGACCGTCGGCACCCAGGATCGTCAGCAAGCGCTTGCAGACGATGCCCGTCGCCGTGCGGCGAGTGCTTGGCGTGACCCTCTTTGTTCCAGCTTCCAGCCGGTAGGTGAGTTCGAGCGACGGTTCCGTGGGACCAGCAGAGCATTGGGCGCTGCTGCCGCTGGCGGCACCTAGATCACCAAGTGCCATGACCACGCCGGTGACTGTCGCGAGAAGAAAGATGAATCGAACGGTAGGGCGCAAGAGTGGAAGCCTAACCTAGGGTGGACCCGGCACGTCCATACCAAGGCCGCTTAAGAAACCGGAAATCTCACGCGACTTGCCTGATCATTAATGTCATCGCGGTGAATAGACGAAGGCGTATCCATTGCATTTCGGTCGGCCTACTACTCGTCGGGCTTGGGATGGTTGTGAGCGCCGGAGGGGCTGTCGCCCAAAAGGGTGCTGGCGTATCCCAGATCCGCGGAGGCGTCTCGATCATCGACACCGCTACCAACCGATTGGCTACGGGGACGATCAAGACCGGCCGCTTCCCCAGCGCGATCGCTCTGGGTCCCGGCGGGGACCGCGCATATGTCGTCAACGCGGGTGGGCTGCATGGGGGAAACGTCTCGGTAATCGACACCGCGTCCAGCAGGGTGACTGTGAGAGCGATAGCGGTCGGGCGCTTTCCAGAACAGATCGCGATCTCTCCCGATGGGTTGCGCGCCTATGTAGCCGATTCCGGAAGTAACGCCGTCTCGGTAATCGACACCGAGGCCAATGAGCTTGCCGCCAAGCCGATCTCAGTCGGTCGCGTGCCGATCGCGATCGCGGTTAGTCCTGACGGCGGCCGCATCTATGTTTCCAATGCCGGAAGCGACACCATCTCCGTTATCGACACCGCGACCGACAAGCCTGCCACTAGGCCGATCAAGGTCGGCGGCTACCCACTCGCAATCGCGATTACCCCTGATGGTAGTCGCGTCTATGTCGCCAACGTGCGCGATGACACGGTCTCAGCGATCGATACGGCAGCCATCGGGCAACCCGTCAAGACCATCAAAACAGACGACACTCCGTCCGCGATAGCCATCAGTCCCGACGGCCGCCTCGTCTATGTCGCGAATGCCCGCGACGACACGCTCTCAGTAATCACCGCCGCAACAAACAGGCCCGCGTCCAAGCCGATCAAGGTCTGCGGTAGGCCAACTGCGGTCGCGATCAGTCCCGACGGGGATCGCGCCTACGTGAGCTGCCTGGCATCCGGCACTGTTTCCACCATCAACACCGTAACCAGCAAGCCTGCCGCCAAGCCGATCAAGGTCGGCCCATTCCCGCTTGGACTCGCGGTCAGTCCCGACGGTAGCCGCGTCTACGTCGTCAAGAATTAGGCGACCTTCCCGCTAACCTGTCAATTGTCGTGGGCGTGGAGGATGGACAGACTCAGGGTGGAGGTGCCCCCGCCGAGGGGAAGATGGAGCGGGGCTGGCGCCTGACGAAGGCCGCTTGGGTGCTGATCCGGCGGGACCCGACGATGATCTCGATCGCTCTGATGGGGGCGGGCTGTGGGTTGGCGGGAGCCGCCGCGCTTCTCTACTTCTCCGGCTACCTCAGCTCGCCGACTCATTCGCGGGGCGATTTGGCGCTGGCAGCGATCATCGGCATCTACCCAATGACCTTTCTCAGCGTCTTCTTCAACGTCGCGCTGGCCGGCGCGGCCGCGGCAAGCTTCGACGGCCGACCGATCGGCGTCCGTGAAGCGCTCTCTATCTCCTGGGGGCGGCTGGGTCGCATCGCGCAGTGGTCGCTCCTGGCCGCGGGAGTTGGGCTCCTCCTGGAGCAGCTCGCGTCACGGATTCCCGGCGCCGGGCGGCTCGCGTCCTGGCTACTCGGGGCCGCCTGGAGCCTGGCGACGATCTTTGCCGTGCCGTTGCTGGCACTCGAGGGCGCTGGTCCCCTGGAGACCGCTAAGGAGTCGGTACGCCTGATCAGGGGCCGATGGGGTGAGGGGATTACCGGCTTGGCCGGTATCGGCGTCTGGACTGTCTTCGCCATGATCCCCGTAGGGATCCTCGTCGGAGTCGGCATCGGTGTGAGGGCCAGTGCCCCCACCCTCGGCGCTGCATTGATCGCAATCGCGGTCGGAGCGATCCTGCTGGTCTCCGCCCTCTCGCTCGCCGCGCAGCAGGTCTTCTCCGTCGCCCTCTACCGCTATGCCAGCGGGGCGCCAAACACGGGGGGTTTTGCCACCACGGACCTCGAAGAGCCTTTTCGCCGGCGCCGGCGTCGCGACTGAGGGCAGCGCCTTACTTCCGGCCGGTCAGGTGTCGTCTCGGCGAGACAAGATCGGTTTCGTGTGGCGGTAGTCTTTTCGGCGTGTGGAAAGGGAGGGTCTACGCGCTCATCGCAGTTCTCGTGTTGGTCTGCGCTGCTCTGAGCAGCGCTGCCGCCGCCGATCCGCTCCCTCCATACGAAGGCATGTGGTTCCCGGAGATCCATGGTCCTTCGGATCCGGAGGACTATTCCTGGGAAGTGCAGTTGGAAGAAGGTCAGGAACTTCAGCAGGTCGATGAACGAGGCGCGGTCGTCTACTACGCTGACGGCGAACACGTGGCCTTCTCCATCTGGGCGGCAGAAGCGAGCGACGCGGTCGGCAGAAGCGTTCCCACGACGCTAAGCGTTTCATCGCCAAACGTAGTTACGCTCACGGTCCACCACAGGGCCGGTAATCCCGCCGCCGGTGGAGCTCCCTTCACCTATCCGATCCTCCAGGGGTCGGCTTGGGTAGCTGGCCCTTCGACCGTCGAAGTCATCATGCCGCCGCCCGAACCTCTGCCGGAGAGAGGCGGCGACGCCGCTGCCGAAAAGGGTTGCCTCGTGCCACGTCTCAGGGGAAGGCCGCTGGATTTGGCAAGGCAGAGGGTGCGGTCGGCCGGGTGCAGGATCGGCCGGGTGCATCGACAGCGGGGCACAGCCTCAAGGCAGGACAGGGTCGTGCTCCAGAGTCCAGCGCCTGGCACGTCCCTTCCCCCTTGGGCTCCAGTCACAGTCAATCTGGGTGAGTGAGACTGTTCGGATGATGGCCGATCCTCAGACGGACTTCGAAGCTGACCGCAGTTCCGCCGCGAGCTCCGGTCGCTTCTCGGGAGGCGATGCTTCCTCCCAATCGTTCGTGGTCCGCTCGTTCGCCTGGATGTTCGTGGGTTTGGCCCTCAGCGCTGGGATCGCGGCCTGGTTCGCCGCTAACGGCAATACGGCGGCCTACTTCGAAGATCATCCACTCGTCTTTGTCGGTCTGCTGCTCGCAGAGTTGGGGATCGTCGCCGGCCTTGGGCTCGGCATGCGGCGAATCGGTGCGCAGACGGCGGCCTTCCTGTTCTGCCTCTTTGCCGGCATCAACGGTCTCGTCTTCTCGATCGTCTTCAGCCTCTACACGTCAGCCGAGATCGCGCCGGCCTTTGCGGCAGCGGCCGGGATGTTCGGAGCGATGGTGCTCTATGGCTATTTCACCAAGCGCGATCTCGACAGCCTCGGCTCGCTTCTGTTCATGGGATTCGTCGGCCTACTACTGGCGTTGCTCTTCAATCTGATTTGGGCTTCGACGGCGCTGTATTGGCTGACCACCCTCGGCGGCGTGGCGATCTTCGCCGGCATGACCGCCTGGAACGTTCAGAAGCTCAAGGAAATGGGCGCCGAACGCAGCGGGGTGGAAGCCGAAAACATGGCGATCTTCGGGGCACTGTTGCTCTGCCTCGAGTTCGCCAACCTCTTCCTCTACATGCTGCGCTTCTTTGGCGGCCCAGGTGGCCCCGGCGGGTCCAACAGCTAGCCCGCTGCTATCCGCAACGACCTACCAGCGAGGAGGGAAGTTGCGCGGATCTTTCTTTGGCTCGTGCCAGAGAAGACCGGCGTGCCAGAGGTAGAACTCGCCGACGGCGAGCAATAGAGATACGACGACAAAAGCAACTCCGAGCATGGATAGACCCTAACGCTCGCTTTGGCGCTCAGCGGCGGAGCTGCTCATCCCGTCAACCGCGGATCGTCGGCGTCGATCTCTTCGGCTGTGGCGTCGTAGTCGTAGTGACGGCTTGAGGTCGGGGCCGGTCCCGTCGAGCCCGCCGCTCCCGGCACGCCCATGATCAGGAACCGCCGGCCGACGTAGCCGCGCATCAGGCGCCGGACGAGCGCTCGGGTCGGTGGGATCAACAGGATCGCGCCGAAGATGTCGGTGACGAAGCCGGGGGTGAGCAGGAGGGTGCCGCCGATTGCGATCAGGAGGCCGTCGGCGACCTCGCGGCCGGGGAAGCGGCGCTCGGCGAGGGCGGCGTTGAAGCGGCGCCAGGCGCCGCGGCCCTGGTGGCGCAGCAGCATCGAGCCGAGCACGGCGTCGGCGATCAGCAGCGCGACGGTGGGCCAGACGCCGATCAGCGAGCCGATCTGGATGATCACGTAGATCTCGATGATCGGGACGACGATGAAGAGGGCGACGAGGATGGCCACCGACTTAGCCTAGTTGGCGCGGTGCGCGGGCAGATTCAGGCGCGGGTGGCCGCTGCTGCGGCCTGCTCGAGCTCGGCGAGCGAGCGATTCAAGCCCTCGGCGATCGATTCGACGTCCTCCATCGAGTCGTAGTCGGCCAGCAGGCCAAAGCCGACCCGGCCGTTGTAGCTCATGATCGCCACCGCCATCGTGTGGTTGGGCGGCAGGAAGGCGACCGGGAAGACCTCCTCGAGCTCGCGGCCGAGCACGTAGAGCGGGATCTGCGGGCCCGGCACGTTGGTCACGATCATGTTGAAGAGCCGGGTTGAGAAGTTGATCCGCGAGGCCTGCGCCAGCAGCGTCGGCGGCGCGAAGTCGTTGAAGCGGGAGATCACTTCCGCACCCAGCGCCTGCTTGGAGCGCTTCAGGCCCTCCATCTGCTCGCTGACCACCCGCAGTCGCCGCACCGGGTCCTCGACGTAGACCGGCAGCGGCCCGCGCATCGCCGCGATCCGGTTGCCGAGGTCACCGCGCTCGTCCTGGCTGCGGATCGAGACCGGTACCAGCGCCCGCAGCTCCAGGCCCTCGGTCCGCACGCCGCGGCTGTGCAGCCACTCGCGCAGGGCCCCGGTCACCACGGCCAGGACGACGTCGTTGACGGTGCCGCCGAGCGCGTCCTTGATCCGCTTGAAGGTGGCCAGCTCCGAGCGCGCCCAGGTGAAGCGGCGGTGCGGTCCGATCGGCTGGTTCAGCGGCACGTCGGGGGCCGGGTCGGCAAAGGCGCCGACGATCTCGCCGACGCCCTCCAGCGCCTCGCCGATCCGCCGCGCTGCCGTCTCGGGGTGGCGCACCGCCTCGACCGCGCGCTCGACGATCTTCACCGGCGCCTCGAGCGCGTCCACCGCGCCCCGCGCGACGAGGTCGATCGTGCTCGGCTGCGGCGCCGGCACCCAGCCGTCGTCGCTGGTCGCCGGCTCGGGCACCGGCTCGAGGTCGAAGAGCACGGTGCCGATGTCGACGCCGGAGATGCCGTCGACCATCGCGTGGTGGGTCTTGGTCAGCAGGGCGAAGCGGTCGCGCTCCAGGCCCTGCACGAGCCAGAGCTCCCAGAGCGGCTTTGAGCGGTCCAGCTGCTGGGAGAAGACCCGCGCCGCAAGCCGCTTCAGCTGCTGCTCGCCGCCCGGATCGGGCAATCCGCTGTGGCGGATGTGGTAGGTCAGGTTGAAGTTGACGTCGTCGGCCCAGAGCGGCCGGCCGGCCTCAAGCGGCGGCACGACGAGGCGCTGGCGGAAGCGCGGCACCTGGCTGAGGCGCCCGCGCACGTGCTCGACCAGGTCGACGTATTTGGGCGGCGGCCCCTCGAAGATCAGGATCGCGCCGACGTGCATGTGGCTCGCCGAGGTCTCGTTGGTGAGGAACGAGGCGTCGACTGCGGTGAGCCTGTCGAGGTGGCGGCCTTGGGTTGCCATCCCGCAAGGCTAGCCATCCCCGGACGCGGGAGCGAGGACGTGTGATCGCCGGTTGTCATAAGCACGTCCTCGCGGGAGCGGAGGAGATGGCGCCCGGCTACTCTGCAGATATGCCCTCGCTCGCCACCGGGGCCCCGAAACGGGTCCTGCTTGCCGCCCCGCGCGGATACTGCGCTGGGGTCGACCGTGCCGTGCAGACGGTCGAGCGCGCGCTCGAGCTCCACGGCGCCCCGGTCTACGTGCGCAAGGAGATCGTCCACAACAAGCACGTGGTCGAGGAGCTGGCCAAGCGGGGCGCGATCTTCGTCGAGCAGGAGACCGAGGTGCCCGAGGGCGAGATGGTCGTCTTCTCCGCCCACGGCGTCGCCCCGGCGGTCCATGACAACGCCGCCGCGCGCAAGCTGCGCACGATCGACGCTACCTGTCCGCTGGTAACCAAGGTCCACGTCTCGGCCCGCCGCTTTGCCGCCGAGGGCTACACGATCGTGATGATCGGCCACGCCGGCCACGAGGAGGTCGAAGGGACGACCGGCGAGGCGCCCGACAGCATCGTCCTGATCGAAACCGCGGACGAAGTCGAGAGCCTTGAGGTCGCCGATCCGGCCAAGGTTGCCTTCATCACCCAGACCACGCTCTCGGTCGACGAGACGGCGGAGGTGATCGCCGCTCTGCGGGCCAAGTTCCCGGGAATCGTCAGCTCCAAGTCAGATGACATCTGTTACGCGACGACCAACCGCCAGATCG
This sequence comes from Solirubrobacterales bacterium, assembly GCA_035554595.1. GTDB lineage: Bacteria > Actinomycetota > Thermoleophilia > Solirubrobacterales > 70-9 > VRUE01. The sequence continues at coordinate 5,354 of DATMIH010000040.1, read as the reverse complement.
CGGTCAAGCAGCTCGCCCGTGAGTGCGACCTGGTCCTCGTCATCGGCTCGACCAACTCGTCGAACTCGAACCGCCTGGTCGAGGTCGCCCGCGAACACGGCGCCGCCTCGCACCTGATCGACAACCACACCCAGGTCGAGGAGGAGTGGCTGGAGGGTGTCGATACCGTCGGCATTACCTCCGGCGCCAGCGCCCCCGAGGAGCTGGTTGAGCGCCTCGTCGAGCTCTTCCGCGAACGCGGAGCCGAGGACGTCTCCGAGCTGCGCACGGTCCACGAGGACGTGCGGTTCATGCTTCCGAAGGAGATTCGGGAAGCTTCGGCGGCGGCTTCGGCGTAGGGGAGGGCGGGGACCTCTCCACCGTCCAAATGCCGGCCTAATTAGGCCGGCATTTTGAGTATCCGCCCGTTGGAGAGGTCCCCGCCCTCCTGACTACGGGATGCCGGCGGCGAAGCTCACGGACCAGATGCGGAGGCCCGAGGAGGGCACAAGTTTGAGGTGGTGGGCCTCGTGGCGCTTGTGCTCGGCAAGCGTGTAGAGGCGCGCGCCGTCGATCTCGAGCCGTCGCGTATCCGTGCCGTCGATGGTCACCGTGAGCGTGCCCTGGCCCTCGACGGTCGCATGGGCGCCGCCGGCTTCGTAGTCGAGCTCCAGTTCGCCCCCAATCCAGGGCTGCTCCCAGGAGCCGCCGGGGAAGATCTCGGGCGTGGGGGGCATGACCTTGGCGCCCGGCGAGTCGCTGGGTCGCAGTGCGTCCATCGGCTCCGGCAGCGAGCGCAGGGCGTCGAGCTCGCGCAGCTCTTCCTGGATCGCCATCTCGGTGCCGAGGTATTCGCCCTCGCCGAAGTGGAACCAGCTCAGCGCGCCACCGTTTGTCCAGAGGAAGAGGCTGGGCCAGCCCTCGCAGCCATATGAGAGCCAGAGCTCGCGCTCGGCGTCGATCGCGACCGGAAAGGTGACACCGAGATCGGCTAGGCCGGCGGAAACCCGATTGGGATCCGAGCCAAAAGGAAAGCGCGGCGCCTGTACTCCCAGCGTTGTCAGACCGGCCTCGCGGTAGCGGCTGTCCCACTCGACCAGGTAGGGGAGGGTGCGAACGCTGTTGAGCTGAGCGAAGTCGAGGAAGTGGACGAGAACCGGGCCGTCGGCAGTCAAGGCCGGCATCGACTGTGGCTGCTCGCCTACCCAGACAATCTCATCAGAGAGGTCGGGGGCGGCGATGTTGTCGCGTTCGGGGCGCATCGATGCGAACGTTATTAGCTGGCGGTTAGATGAACTCCGCTAGATTTTCAGAGCAATGTTCGAGATCGCCCTGGCGCTGATCCCGCTTTTTCTGCTTCTCGGCTCCCTGCTGTTCGGCCATTACCCGGGCTTCAAGGCGATCGTCAGGATCTCCGAGCGGATCTGGGCCAGGCCCCGCGCTCGCGCGGCGAAGAGCCAGCGGCGCCCGAGGGTCCCGTGCTCGCACGCGATCAGCGGCGGACTCCTGCTCGCCTTCGGCTACGCCCAGCGCCCACCGCCGCTCGCTCCCTAGGTCCAAGCCGTCCGCGGCGCCCGTCGCGGGTCAATCTGGCGCGGCTTCGCCGTGCCCGGAACCAAGGAGTGAGCAATGAATTCGAACACCACGCGCGTCGTCGCCGGAATTGTGGTCATCGTTGTCGCGATCGTGCTGTTGGTTGTGCTGAAGAAGGACGACAGCAGCAAGACCACGTCCAACACCGACGGCAAGGTCACGACGATTGTGATCAAGCACGGCAAACCCGTTGGCGGCATCGCCGATCTGACCTACAACGAGGGTGAACAGGTCCGCTTCAAGGTGGACTCCGACGTTAGCGACGAGGTCCACATGCACGGCTACGACATCATGAAGGACGTCAAGGCCGGTGGCTCGGTCAGCTTCGACTTCCCCGCCACGATCGAAGGCGTCTTTGAGGCCGAGCTCGAGGGTCGCAAGGAACAGATTCTCGAACTGACCGTCAACCCATGAGTTTCTTCCTGCCGCTCGCGCACGCGCTGGTCGCGCGCAAGGACCTGCCGATTCCCGCCTGGCTCTTCGCCTGGGGGGCGTCGATTGTCTTGATTATTTCCTTCTTTGCCCTCTCGGCAGCGTGGCGCAAACCACGCTTCGAGAACGAACGCTGGCGACCACTCAGCGAGCGCTTCTCAGCGACCCTGCTCAGCATCCCGGTCCAAATTCTTTGCGGTGCGATCGGGGTGTTCTTTCTCGGTCTCTCGATCTACGCAGGCCTGAAGGGCACCGAAGCTCCCGACCGCAACTTCGCCCTGACCTTCCTCTATGTCACTGCCTGGTTGGGCTTTCCACTGTTCAGCGTGGTCTTTGGCGACGTCTTCCGTCCGTTCAACCCCTGGCGCGCCGTCGCTCGGGTGATCGGCGGCGCCTTCACCCTGATCGCGGGGCAGCCCCCTGCTCATCTCAAGTACCCGGAGCGGCTTGGTCGCTGGCCCGCCGCTATCACCCTGCTTGCCGTAGTCTGGCTAGAGGTTGTGTACGGGGCGAGCGGTGGAGTGGCGGTGGGGCTTGCGCCCCACTCGGCCGGTATCGCGGCGCTCATCTACAGCCTCTACACGCTGGTGATGATGACCCTCTTTGGGGTCGAGAAGTGGTGTCAAACGGGGGAGGTGTTCTCCGTCTACTTCGGCATGTTCTCCCAGCTCGGGGCTTTTGGCGTGCGAGATGGACGGCTCGGCCGGCGCCTGCCGCTGTCCGCCTCGACGCACTGGGCGACCGTGCCGGGTTCCGCTGCGGTGGTAATCGCCTCGATCGCCAGCACCAGCTTCGATGGCGCGCAGGAGGGCGCTTTCAAGAACGCGATCATCAAAACCTTCGAATGGCTGGCGGAAACCGGACTCAGTCTGACCACCTCCTTGCGACTGGCGGACACGATCTTCATGTTGCTCTGCTTTGTCGGCGTTGGCCTGGTCTACCTGATCGGGGTGCGTGGCATGGCCACCGTGCGCGGTGCCCCGTCGCGCGACAAACTGCGGGCCGGCTTCGCCCACACCCTGATCCCGATTGCCTTCGCCTACCTGGTGGCGCATTACTTCAGCCTTTTCGTCTTTCAGGAGCAAGCGCAGTTCACCTATCTGCTCTCCGATCCACTCGGCACCGCGACGACGAACCTCTTCGGCACAGCCTCGGGTGGGATCAACTTCAAGATCCTCAGCGCCAACGCAATCTGGTACGTACAGGTCGGGGCGCTCGTCATCGGCCACGTCGTCGGCCTCACCCTTGCCCACGACCGCGCCACCGCCTACTGGGGCGACTACAAACAGGCCGCCCGCTCGCAGTACTGGATGCTCGCCGTCATGGTCGCGTTTACCTGTTTCGGCCTTTACCTACTGTCGGTCGGCAATGGCTAGTTTCCGCTTTTTGCGAAAAGTGCAGATGAAATAACCGTTAAGCAGGGTTTTTTACTGATGCAGGCTCTGTACGAAGTGGTTTACTAAGGATGAGTCCTAGTACTTGACTCTCCCTCTCCCTTGCACCGGGACCGTTGCTCGCAAGGCCGACGGTCTCGGTGCTAAGCAGTTCATACTGGGGACATGGCCGTCCTGATCCCGCTGGCCCACGCCGGTCACTGGCTCTGGGTCCTCTACCTGCCGCCGGTGCTGATCGTGGTCGTCTCGCTGGCCAGGTCGACGCTCGCCGAACGCCGTAAGAAGCGCGAAGAGGATTAGGCGGAGCGCGGAGGGGCTAGAGGATCTCGGCGAGGCGGCGCTCGAGCGCGGCGGAGATCTCCTCGCGCACCGGGCCCTCGGCCAGCCGTTCGACCAGGGACTCGAGGAAGCCTTCGATGATCAGCGACTTTGCCTCGGCCTCGCCGAGCCCGCGCGAAGTGAGGTAGAAGAGCTGCTCGCGATCGACCTGGGCGACCGCCGCGGCGTGAGTGCAGCGCACGTCGTCGGCTTCGATCTCCAGGCCGGGGATAGCGTCGGCGTGGGCCTCGGTCGAGAGCAGCAGGTTGCGGCTCTCCTGAAAGGCGTCGGTTTGCTGGGCGCCTGGGTCGACGCGGATCATGCCGCGCCAGACCGCGGTCGAGCCGGCAGCAAGGACGCCGCGGAAGGCGAGGTCGGAGTTGGTGTTGGGGGCGGCGTGCTCCTGGGTGGTGTCGTAGTCGAGGTGCTGTCCCGGTCCACCGGCGTAACCGCCGGTCACGCGGGCCTCGGAGCCCTGGCCGGCCAGGTTGGTCTCCATCCGTACCTTGCCGTTGGCCGAGCCGAAACCGAGCGCGGTCCAGTCGAGCCGTCCGTCGCGCTCGACTTGAGCGCGCTGGGTGGCGAAGATCCAGGCCGACTCGGAGATGTCCTGGGTGTTGACGTAGCGCAGCGTCGCCGCTTGGCCGACGCTCAGCTCGACAACCGAGTTGAGCAGGGCGTCGATGTCGTCGCTCGGAGAGGACCAGTGCTCCCAGACCTCCGCCTCGGCGCCCTCCTCGAGCACGACCAGGGTGCGCCAGTTGAGCGCACTGCCGTTCTCGCTGAGTGGCACCTCAATTCGGATCGGCTCCTCGACCTTGACCCCGGCGGGCACGTGGACGAGCACACCGTCGCTCCAGGCGTCGTCATTGCGCGCGACGAAGGGATCGTCGGCGGGTGCCAGCGAGCCGAGCCGTCCCTCGACCAGCTCCGGCCGTGACTCGCTCGCCTCTTTCAGCGGCAGGATCACAGCGCCGCCGGCGGAGCCGAACGATACCTCGGCCGAGCCAGGCTCATACGAATCGAGATCGAGACCGGACAGGTCGGTGAATTCCCACCCCTTCGTCTTCTGATCGGGGAGGGGGGGCAGCGTCGCTACCTCAGCCAATCGAGCCCTCCATCTGCAGCTCGATCAGCCGGTTGAGCTCAACCGCGTACTCCATCGGCAGCTCTTTGGTCACCGGCTCGATGAAGCCGTTGACGATCATCTTCGAGGCCTCCTCCTCATCGAGGCCGCGGCTCTGCAGGTAGAAGAGCTGCTCGTCGCCGATCTTGGAGACGGTCGCCTCGTGGCCGACGTTGGCGTCGTTCTCGTCGATGCGGATCGTCGGGTAAGTGTCCGAGCGCGAGTCCTCGTCGAGCAGCAGTGCGTCGCAGACGACCTTGGAGCGCGACTCGGTCGCCCCGTCGGCGATTTCGAGCAGGCCGCGGTAGGTCGCTCGGCCGCCGTCCTTGGAGATCGACTTGGAGAAGATCGAGGACGAGGTGCGCGGCGCCGCGTGGATGATCTTGCCGCCGGCGTCCTGGTGCTGGCCGTCGCCGGCGAAGGCGATCGAGAGGATCTCGCCGTGGGCTTCGGGCCCGAGCAGGTAGATCGAGGGGTACTTCATCGTCAGCTTCGAGCCGAGGTTGCAGTCG
>DATMIH010000039.1:0-2995 GCA_035554595.1 Solirubrobacterales bacterium | reverse complement strand
GCCTCACTGGCGCTGCTCTCCTACGGCGACGTCGGCGTGCGTCCGATGGACGACGTCGACGTGCTGGTGCCGCTCGATCGCGCAACCGACGCGATCGAGGTCCTGAGCGCGGCGGGTTGGACGCCCGATCACGAGGATCCGCCGTCCTGGACGCGGGTGCATCACTCGCTCGGCTTCGCCGGCTCCGACCACGGCGAGGTCGACCTGCACTGGTTCGCGCTCTGGCAGCCGGCACGCGACGAGCATCTCTGGCGCGCCTCGGTTCCGCTGGAGCTGGCCGGGGCCAACACCCTGGCCCCCTGCCCGGCGGATCAGCTCCTGCTTGCCTGCGTGCACGGCACGCCGTGGAGCCCGCTGCCGCCGTTCCGCTGGATCGCCGACGCGGTGACGGTGATCCGCTCAGCCGGGGAGGGGCTCGAGTGGGACCGCCTCGTCGCCGAGGCCGAACGTCGCCGCCTCACCGTCGCCACCGCCACGGCCCTCGACTACCTGCGCGTGGAGTTCGGTGCGCCCGTTCCGCCGTCCGCCCTTGCCGGCCTGGCCGCTGCGCCCACCACCCGGCACGAGCGCGCCGCCTTCCGCGCCGCCTGTCGGCCCGACTCGCCCCTGCGCACCCTGCGCATGGCCTGGGACCGCTATCGGCGCCTGCGCGACCTCGACACCGGCGCCCCCCCACCGGGCAGCTTCGTCGGCTTCGCGCGCCGCTTCTGGGGCCTGGAGAGCGTCTGGCAGCTGCCCACGCACGGTCTCCGCTCGCTCAGCCGACGGCGCGAGCGCGCTGACGCTCAATTCTGGCCTTGAAGGCGCGGAACACGCTGGCGCGCACAGCGGCCACGTCCTGGGTGAGGCTCTCCGGATGCACTCGGCGTCGCAGCAGCACCCGCGACAGCTTGGCGATCTCGATGTCGGCCTCGACCGCGCGCATCGCCCAGTCGATGTCCTCGGCCGGGCGGATCGATTCGTCGAACGGACCGACCTGCACGAAGACCTCGCGCCGCAGCAGCATCGTCATCACATGTACGTCCGGCCCGTCGGAGACCTCGGCCGGGCGGGTCGGCACCACGGCCTGAGCGCTCGATCCCTCGACCCAGAAGGGCAGTTCGGACCCGGGCTCGACGATCACCTCCTGTTCGCCCATGACGACGCCCACCCCGGGGTTCGCCAGCAGGTGGCCCACCTGGACCTCGAGCTTGTCTGGAGTCATCGTGTCGTCGGCGTCGTGGAAGGTCACGAGGCCACCGCTCGAGGCGGCGAAGCCGCGGTTGCGCGAGGTGGCGGGGCCGGCGTTCTCCTGACGGATCACCCGGACCTGAGGATAGGCGGCCGCAACCTCGGCGGTGGCGTCCCGCGAGCCGTCGTCGATGACGATCGTCTCGACTGGGGAATAGGTCTGGGCGAGCACGCTCTCGATCGCCTCGCCGAGAAAGCGCTCGGAGTTGAAGGCAGGGATGACGACACTGACCAGCGGACGCGACACACCCCCATTGTGCCCCACGAGGTGCAACGTGTTGCGTGCCCCACAAGCCTGTAACACGTTGCAGTTGCCCTAGAGGTGGCTGCGCGCCGCGCTGGGATCGGGCTCGGCCAGCTCGGCGACCAGCGCCGACCAGGCAAAGTCCCGGGCGCCGAGCCCCGCCCCGGTGCGTGGGTCGTAGTACTCGCGCAGGCCTTCGCGCTCGACCGCGCCGATCACCCCGCTGGCCAGTTGCGTTGCCTCCTCCTCGTAGCCGAGCCGGCGCAGGCCGAGCCAGACGAGCCAGGCCGAGTTGACCCAGGTGGGACCGCGCCAGTAGCGGCGCAGTGGCCCGCGGCTGCCACCCGGTTCGTAGCTCGGTTCCGAGGCCGACACCGAGGGCGGGGCGACCGGGGTGAGGAACTCATGCTCGTTGAGCAGGTGCTCCTCGACCAGGCGCCGGCCGATCGCTTCGGGAAGGTCGGGTAGGGCAAGCGGCGCGAGCGCGTCCCAGGTGACGACGCCGGGCCCCACCCGCCCGGGCTCGGCCCAGTCGACGAAGAGGCCGCGGCGCTCGTCCCAGAGCCGCTCGATCAGGGCCGGCGTCGCCGAAGGACGACCCAACGCCTGCAGCGAGAGCGACCAGAGGGTGTTGACCAGGGTCTCGCAGAGGAGCGGCCCGCCGCGCTCGCGGATGCGCCGGGCGCTGAAGCCGAGCCGGTGATTACGGCGGACGAGCAGTGGGAAGCCCGCCCGGGCGTTGGTCCGCCAGCCCCAGACGGGTTCGAACTTGGGCGAGGCGTCGAGCCCCGACTCGTCGGGCTGGATGATCCAGAGCAGGCCGTCGCCCTCGAGGTCGCGTTCGGTGGCGAGCCACTCGACCTGGGCGGCGATCCCGGGCTCCTCGCGCGGGTCGCCGACGGCGATCTTCCAGGCCCAAGCCAGCAGCGGCGGCTGGATCGTCTCGGTCTGGAAGGAGTGGCGCGAAGTGATGTTGTAGAAGGGCAGGCGGCTGAGCGAGACCGGCCGGTCCCAGAAGATTGTGTGGCCGATGAAGCCGTCCTCGCGCTGCGCCGCCAACAGCGTCTTCAGCTCGGTCTGCGCCCGGGCCGGCTCGAAGCGCCTCCAGACGATCGCGGCGAAGCAGGAGTCCCAGTACCACTGCCAGGGATAGCGGCTCGGGCTCGGCCGCGTATAGGCGAACCGAACCCCGTCCCGCTCCCCTTCGACCCAGTTCCCCCGCAGCACCCGCACCGCCTCCGCCGATGGGCCTGAAAGCGAAGATATAGATCGCTTTGTGTCTCGTCGGCCGCGGTTCACTGGGCGGTGCGGCGCATTTCGCGCAGGGCCCAGGCGCCGAGCACGACGAGCAGGCCGGCCAGCGCCAAGATCCCGGGCCACGTTTCGGCCCAGCTGACGCCGCCGAGGAAGCCCTGGCGGGCGGCTTCGATCACGTGGGTGACGGGATTGACTTCGGCGACGCTGCGCATCCACGGCTGCAGCAGCGCCAGCGGCGCGTAGGCGGTCGTGGTCAGGATCAGC
>DATMIH010000038.1:0-18305 GCA_035554595.1 Solirubrobacterales bacterium | reverse complement strand
CCGGTACCGCCTCTGGCTTTGATCCCTTGAAGTAAAGGGTGGGTGCCTCCTCGCAGTCCCACAGGACCGAGAGAGATCAGCTCCCGCGCCGTTTGTGTTGGGTCAAACGGTGAGACGGCTCTCGTACGGGCTCGAGCCTCTGGCGCAACCGTAGCACCGCCCGGCTCGGTCAGGTGAACGAATATTGCGACGGCGACCGGCGCCGGAAGAGAGGTCCCGTCTGCCTGGACGAGGCACGGCGTCTGGATCTTCGAGGAGGCCCGTAGCGCGAGCTCAGTCGTCAAGGTTGGAGAGCAGCAGCTCGGCCTCGCTCCAGTCCTCGGGACGAACCCGCAGGGCGATGTCGCCGCGGCCGTAGCGATCGAGCGGCCAGTCGACGGTGAGGACCGCCTCGATGTGAGCGTCTTCGAGCGCCTGGTGCCAGGCGCGGGCGGTCTTCACGTCGGCGAAGTCGCGCACCACCTCCCAACTGTCGAAGCGCGGATCGTCGACGTGGACAGGGGTGACTCCGGGTCCGGGTGAGCGACCCCCGAACAGCGCCCGGATCCGCCCCGCGAAGCTCATCCCCCCGCAGGAGGCAGCTTGGCGCGGAGCTGCAGGCCCACCTCACGCAGCTGCGGCTCGTCGACCGGGGCGGGCGCGCCGGTGAGGACGTCGGCGCCGGAGGCGGTCTTGGGGAAGGCGATCACATCGCGAATCGAGTCCGCGTCGGCAAGTCGCTGGACGAGGCGATCGAGGCCGTAGGCGATACCGCCGTGCGGCGGCGCGCCGTAGCGCAGCGCCTCGAGCAGGAAACCGAAACGGGCCTCGGCTTCGGCCTCGTCAGTTCCCAGGGCGGCGAAGACCTTGCCCTGCAGGCCGGCGTCGCTGATACGGATCGAGCCGCCGCCCATCTCCTGGCCGTTCCAGACCAGGTCATAGGCCTGGGCGCGAGCGTCGCCGGGGCTGTCCGGGTCGAAGCCCGCGGCGGGGGCGGTGAACGGATGGTGCAGCGGGTCCCATCCCCCCTCCTCGTTTGCCTCCATCAGCGGCCAGTCGACGATCCAGAGCAGGTCATTGCTGCCCTCAGCGATGAGGCCAAACTCCGCGGCGAGGTCGAGTCGGAGCTGGGCGAGCACGCCATTGGCGACCTTGGGCTTGTCGGCGACGACCAGCAGCAGGTCGCCCTCCTCGGCACCCAGCCGCTCGTTGAGCGCGCTGAGCTCCTCCGCCGAGAGGAACTTCGCCGTCGGCGAGCGCCAGCCGTCGCCCTCGCGGAAGGCCCAGACCAGCCCCTTGGCGCCGAGCTCCTGGGCGCGCGAGATGAGGCCGTCGAGCGCTGAGCGCGGCATCTCGCGACGGCCCGCGTTGATTCCCCGCACCGTGCCACCGCCGCCGATCACCGAGGCGAAGACCTTGAACTCGGTCCCCGCCAGGATGTCGTCGAGATCGACCAGCTCGATGCCGAAGCGGGTGTCGGGACGATCGGTGCCGTAGCGCGAGATCGCCTCGTCGTAAGGCAGGCGACGCAGCGGCAACTGCGGCGAGGGGCCGCCCACGCGCCCGAAGACGTGGGCCAGCAACCGTTCGTTGACCTCGAGCACATCATCGATCTCGACGAAGGACATCTCGATGTCGAGCTGGGTGAAGTCCGGCTGGCGGTCGGCGCGCAGGTCCTCATCGCGGAAACAGCGCGCCACCTGGTAGTAGCGCTCGAAGCCGGCGACCATCAGCAGTTGCTTGAAGAGCTGCGGGGACTGGGGCAGCGCGTAGAAGGAGCCCTGCTGCATGCGGCTGGGAACGAGGAAGTCGCGGGCACCCTCCGGGGTCGAGCGGGTCAGCACCGGGGTCTCGATGTCGAGGAAGCCCTCGGCGTCGAGGAACTCGCGCATCGCCGCGGTGACGCGGTGGCGCAGGATGAGCGCCTCGCGCATCTGCTCGCGGCGCAGGTCGAGGTAGCGGTGGCGCAGCCGCGCGTCCTCGCCGACCTCGCCGGCGAACCCCTCGATCTGGAAGGGAGGCGTCTCGGCGTCGGCCAGCAGCTCAGCACCGCTCACCTTCAGCTCCACCGCGCCCGTCGGCAGGTCGGGATTGACCGTCTCCGGCGAGCGCTCGACCACGGTGCCGGCGACGCTGAGCACGTCCTCGGCGCGCAGCTTGTGACCGAGCTCGAAGGCCCCGCCCGCGTCCTCGGGGTGAAATACGAGCTGGAGGATGCCGGTGCGGTCGCGCAGGTCGATGAAGATCAAGCCGCCGTGGTCGCGGCGCCGGTGCACCCAGCCGGCCACGCGCGCCTCACTACCGACGCGATCGCCGAGCACCTGCCCGCACCAGGTGTCGCGGAACCCGTTCGCCTTCAGGGCGGGAAAATCGTTGCTGCTCTCCACTGCGCTCATGCCTCTCCCCCGGTTATCTCGGCGATCAGGTTGCCGGCCTCGACCGACCGCTGCTCGCCGCTGGTCATGTCACGCAGCTGGGCCTCGTCGCCCTCGAGGATGACGACCCGGCGGGCGCCGATCCGGTCGGCGTGCTTGAGCTGGCCCTTGAGTCCACGGCCGCCGAGGTCGAGCTCAGCCGAGAGCCCCGCCTTGCGCAGTTCTCCGGCGAGGACGAGTGCGCGTGCGCGCCCCTCGTGCCCTTCCTCGGAGACGGCGATGAAGACGTCGCGGCCCGGCGCCGGCTCCTCCGCGTCGAGCGCCAGCATGATCCGCTCGATCCCGGCGGCCCAGCCCACCGCCGGCGTCGGCTTGCCGCCGAGCTGCTCGATCAGGCCGTCGTAGCGGCCGCCGCCGCCGATCTCCGACTGGGCGCCGAGGCGATCGCAGACGAAGGAGAAAATCGTGCGCGTGTAGTAGTCGAGGCCGCGGACCAGGGTCGGATCAATCGAGTAGGCGACGCCGGCCGCGTCAAGCAGCGAGCGCACCGCCTCGAAGTGCTCAGCGTCCTCGCCCTCCAGCCGCTCGACCAGCTTCGGCGCCGCCGCCATCACGGCACGCGTGCCCTCGTCATCGGAGTCGAAAGCGCGCAGCGGGTTAGCGTCGATGCGCTCGCGCACCTCTTTGGACAGCTCGGCCTCATGCGCGCGCAGGTGGGCCTTGAGCTCCTCCAGATAGGCCTGGCGTGTGTCGAGCGAACCGAGGCTGCCGAGTCGCAGCTCAATTCCTGGGACGCCGAGCTCGGCCAGCAGCTCCGCCAGCAGGCCGATCAGCTCGGCGTCGGCGAGTGGCGAGTCGGTGCCGATCGCCTCGGCGCCGAGCTGATGAAACTGGCGGTAGCGGCCGGCCTGGGGGCGCTCGTGACGGAAGAACGGGCCGAGGTAGGAGAGCTTGACCGGCTGCGCCAGCGCCTGCATGCCGTGCTCGACGTAGGCGCGGCAGATCGGCGCCGTGCCCTCGGGACGCAGGGTGAGGCTGCGCCCGCCCTTGTCCTCGAAGGTGAACATCTCCTTGCGCACGATGTCGGTCGAGTGGCCAACACCGCGCTCGAACAGCTCGGTGTCCTCGAAGCTGGGCGTCGCGATCGGCTCGTAGCCGGCGCGGGCGAAGATGGCCGCAGCGGTGTGCTCGATCCGGCCGCGCAGGCGCGCCGCCTCGGGCAGGACGTCGAAGGTCCCGCGTGGTGCCTGGTACTTGTGCGCCGCCACAGTGCCGCGACCTTACCTGCGCTGCGTGCCCGCCCGCCTAGCGCGCGAACTCGGCGAGGAAGGGATTCGTCGCCCGCTCGGCGCCCAGGGTGGTGGTGCCCATGTGTCCGGGGTAGACAGCCGTCTCATCCGGGTGGGCATCGAGCAGGGCCTGAATCGAGCGCATCAGGGTCGGGCCGTCACCGCCGGGCAGGTCGACCCGGCCGACCGAGCCCTGGAAGAGCACGTCGCCGGAGAAGAGCGCCGCCTCGTCGCGGACGGTGTAGGTGACGTGGCCGGGACTGTGGCCAGGGGTGAAGAGAACGTCTAGCGTCAGACCGGCCAGCTCGAGTGCGTCGCCGCCCTTGATGACCTCGTCGGCCTCATAGCTCTCATAGGGGCCGAAGCCTGGGAACGTGAAGGACATGATGTCGGCGAGCATCGGAACCTCGATCTCGGGAACGTAGACCGGCGCGCCGGTGGCGCGGGCGAGCGGCGCGACGGCGCCAACGTGATCGAAGTGGCAGTGGGTGATCAGGATCGCCTCGACCGCCGCGCCCGTCTGCTCGATCTCGGCCAGGATCCGCTCCGGCTCCTCGCCCGGGTCTACCACCAAGGCCTTGTCGGACCCCTCCTTGCGGAGGATGAAGCAGTTCTCGGCGATCGGGCCAACCGTGAGCTGGCGTACCTCCAGGCTCACTGTTGGTCCGTCGAGCGCATCTTTGCCCGCTCCCGCCGTCGCCACATCATCAGGTCGATGTAGTAGCCGGCGGGGATGTAGAAGACCAGCATGAAGGCGCCGAGGGCAAGCGCGGACGCCGCCGTGCGCTGGAAGACGAGCAGCAGGGCGACGGTGAAGATCGCGGCGGCGGCGAGGCCGCGGACGGCCGAGCCACGCCAGGTCGGCGGCTGATCGCCACGGGGCGCCCGTTTCGTGCCGCTGCGAGCGCGGGCTTTGGCCTCGGCGCGGCTGCGCGGGCGGGCCGCGCGCCGGTTGGGATCGACGCGGCCACCCTGGGTGCCGCGGTGCTTGCGCTGGCGCTTCTTCTTGGTCTGAGCCATGGTGTGAATCTAGCGGCCGGCGTCAGGAAGGGGCCGGGAGGCGGGCCTCTATGGTGCGCTCGGCCGGGTTGAAGTCGCGGATCGGCAGATCGCCCGGAAAGCCGGCGAGCGCGGCTCGCGGGACGAGGCCCACGATCTCCGCCTCGACCGGCCGAGCTCCGAGCGGCTCGGCGAGGACACGGACCCGTTCGACGACCTCGCCCAGGGGCACAGCGAAAGGGTCGTGAACGTTGGTCGAGACCTGGGTGCGACCGCTGGAGAGCGGCAAGCCGATCGCCCGCACGCCCGGAAGACCACCGCCCGACTCGCGCAGCCCGGCGGCGACGGCGCGGGCGATCTCGACGTCATCGCTGTCGAGCTCGAGGTTGAAGGCGGCGAGCGGAGGCCGGGCGGTAACCAAGGTGACCCCGGCGGTGCGATGGGGCAGCCCGGGACCAAAGTCGGGGTGCAGGCCGCCACCCTCCATGCGCAGCCAGAGCTCGGCCAGGCCGCCGTTGCGGAAGTAGGCGCGCTCGGCGTGCCCAGGCCTGCTCGCGAGCTCGCCGTAGAGAAAGACGGGCACCCCCAAACCGCCGATCTGCGCCGCCAGCTCGACCGCCTCGCTGCGTGCGGCCGTCCGCCCCTCCGGCTCGATCCAGACGAGCGGGCAGACGTCGAGAGCGCCGATGGCCGGGTGCAGACCGTCATAGGCAGTCATGTCGACCGTCTCGACCGCTTGCTCCGCGCCGGCCGCCAGCGCATCGCGCAGCGGCACACCGCTGCCGGCGAGGGTGAAGACGGTGCGATCGTGATCGGCGTCGGAATGCCGATCGAGCAGCCCGGCGCCGTGCGTGAAGGCGCGCTGCAGGGCCTCGATGCGCGACGCGTCGCGACCCTCGGAGACGTTGGGAACGGCAAGCAGCGGCCGCGACACCGTCAAACGAGCAGCTCGCCGGCGCGGACGATCTCCTTGCCGTCAATTTCAATGCTCGGCTCGAGCACCACACAGTCGAGGTGCACCGGCACCTGGACTTTGCCGCCGATCGCCGCCGAGGCGCCGAAGGCGACGTGGGCGGTGCCGAGAATCTTCTCGTCCTCGAGGATGTTGCCGGTCAGAGTGGCCTCTTCGTTGGTGCCGATGCCAAGCTCGGCGATGTTGGTGCCGTCCTCGCCGTGCGCGGTCAGCAGTTCCATCAGCGTCGCGCCCTCGGGCCCAGTCGCGTCGGTGAGATGGCCGTCGCGCACGGTCAGCTCAACCGGCGTCTCGACCTTGCCGACCCCGGCGATCGAGCCGTCAACGACCAACGTGCCCTCGCCGCTGCTGGGGGCGACGAAGGCCTCGCCGCAGGGCAGGTTGCCGAAGGCGCCGGGGGCGTCGAGCACGCCGGCGTCGGCGATCGGCACCCGGTCGGTGAGGCCGAGGCGCAGGTCGCTGCCGTGCCGGCAGGTGATCCGTGCCTCCTCGCCGGCCCGCAACGCCGCGGCCAAGGTGGCTCCGCGCCGCCGCAACTCGCGCATGTCGGCGTTCATCAGGCGCGCCAGCATGTCGGCGGTGACGCCGGGCAAGGTGGCGATCCTGGCGCCGGCCTGATTGGCGGCACGGCGCGCGTAGGTGTGGGAAAGCGACTGGATCGTCGGCGCCAGCACCACGTTGGCGGCGATCATCGCCGCCGCAACGGGCGTCGGCGGCTCAGCCCCGTTGGAGTCGAGCTCGGAGATCACCGCAAGAGTCGCGTAAGCGCCATCGCCCTCGGCCTCAATCCGCATCAGCGCACCGATGTCCTCGGTCACCGGGTTGCAGATCACCAGCACCTCCTCGGCCGGTTCCACCCGCAGGCAATCGCGGAGAACCGTACGCACCGCCCTGTCGAGATCCTGCGTCATCGCCACAAGGCTAAGCCCTATCGCGCCAAGGCGAGCAGCGCCCCACCACCGATACGATCTCGACTCCCCGCCGGAGTAGCTCAGCTGGTTAGAGCAGCGGAATCATAATCCGCGTGTCGGGGGTTCGAGTCCCTCCTCCGGCATCGCAGTGGCAAGCGGAATACCCCGTATCCCGAGGGTCCGAAGGGGCCGATTTGCAGGGGGCGGCAAGGAAAGTGGCAAGGGGCGGGCCGCGCAGAGCGATTCGTGTCGCGGCATGACGGCATTACCCTGATCGCCATGCCGTCCCTTTGGGCAGCATCGCTGCTGTTGCTCTTCGCGGTCATCGCGGGTGGTCTCGCCTGTGTTGAAGCAGTCGGGAACGGCGAGTATCTGGCGGCACTCGCATTCGCTGCGATCACGCTGACGTGCGCCGTAGGTTTCTCTGTGCCCTTCGTGTCTCGCCGCGTGAGGCAGTGGTGGTGGTAGCAGCGACTCCGGGAGCCGGACTCATCCACTCCGTAGGGCTGCTGGTCAGCGGGCAAGCGTTTGCGAAATACCCGCGGGAGCGTGGCTATCCTCGGGTTGTGTGAAACCAATCCGCACCAACTTCGCGGGCTACGAGGGCAAGTACGTGGCGACCGACACCCACACGGGCCAGGTCGTGATCGCCGACGAGGACCTGAAAGTCGTGCTGGAGAAAGCCCGCAAGCTGGATCACGTCGTCGTCGGCGGGCGGGTTCCCCCACGCAGATGAGCCGATCTACGTCGGCCTTGGCTGAGCCGAAGACCCCTGGCTCTATCCCTATCGGGAGGACCCCCAGCAGACGCGCCTAGGGCAGCCGGTGTTTCGGCCGTTCGTGCCTGTTTCTCTTGCATTTGAGGGCGCATCGACGCCAGAGCTTGAGGGACTGATCGACACCGGAGCAGACGCGATCCTCGCGAGCGACCTGCTCGCGGACGAGCTTGGCCTCGATTTGGCGACAATGAGGGTGAGGAACTGCACGCCGTCGGCGGGCGCACCGTCGTCGCCCGCTACAAGACCGTCTCCCTGGGCCTCCACCAGCACGGTATTGCCGACACCGCGCAGGCCCTTGACGATCAGGCTCTGGTCGGTGGTGTCCTGCTTCAGGCGGCGACCAGGATCTCAAATTGCCGCAGCTCCCGCTGCCTGCCCGCCAGCTCCGGGGGGCGCGGCCCGCGTTGGGGGTGTAGGGGTGGCGACAGGATCCACGGTGACGAATATTGCAAGCTATTGGAGGTTATAGCGATGTAGCTATAAGTCGAAATAACTCGCGATACCTCCAACTCACCGAGCGCGAATCGCATCCGGATTCGGCAATTTTGTCGTGCCACAAGCACCTCGAACCGCTCGTCCGAAATAGGGGGATCCCCGGTCCTGATCGCTTTCTGCGCTTCTTGCGCTTACGGCGAGGCGGTGGTGGACCAGACGGTCCATCGAACGGGGTAGTTCCGGCAGAACGGAGAGCATCTGGGAGAACGTTGGGCGGCGGGGAAACCGCATCGCTGTCGCAGAGGGGTGCGCCTCCATTCGGGACGCAGCGGCCGGAGCAAACAGCGATCTGCCGCTCCGGCCGCCTTCAGACGCGTTTGGTCCTAGTCCTAAGGCGCTGTTACCGCCCAAGTTCCATACGCTTTGGCCCCCGGCCCCTTCGTGGCGAACTGAATTACCGCACCACTTGTCCAGTGGCCAGGCTGACCAGCGAAGATGACTTCTCCTTCCACCTGTTCGGTGTAGATGCAGAGGAAGCCTTTTTCAGCTTCTGGTTTTTCGACCGTACCTGGGCATTCGCCTTCTCCTGTTTCCGCACCTTTGCCGACGAATTTTATGTGACTTGCTTCGACAGCTGCGGGCAATGGGATATTGAAGGAGATTGGCACGACAGCTATGACGACGCCTTCTGCCGGAGTCGTCGTGTCAAACTCCGGTGTGGACCAGGCGCCTTGCAGCGATTCGCCGGAAGGCAGCGTGCCTCCGGCAGTCCAGGGTGATCCAGGAGAGCCGGGGCTACCCGGGGCGCCCGCGGCGCCGGGGGCGCCCTGAGGCCCTGCCGCACCCTGTCCTCCTGCAAGCCCCGCGGGACCCTGCTTGCCGATGAGCTTCTTGAGAACCGATGGCTTGATCTGGCTGGTCGAGGTGATCACGTACTTCTTCGCCGCCCATGCACCGCCGGTCATGGCGAAGACAAGGGCAGCCACTCCGACCAACATGGTCGGAGTGATGCGTACACGCAGTGCTTTAAACATCTACTCCCTCCTGTGAACAGTACGGGCGTGCCTCGCGGCCGCCACGCAGTAGCTTTCCGATTGACCTGCGCTAACTCATCTCCGCGTGGTGGATTTTCCTCCCCGGCGCCCCTGCGACTTGGTAGCGCCGCAGGACGCCTTTACCACTTGTTCGAAGTTGCGAGACTTTCCGTTGTGCCCGGTGAACCTCACATCGGCACGGTGCACCCCGGCGCAGAGGTTGGTGGAGTTTTCGAGCAGCCCCCTCTTGCCGCCGCGCATCCTCAGCACGAACTTCCGCACCGGAGCGTCGGGGACGGCTTCGAAGGTGCTGCGGATGCCGCCACCTTTCACCGAATCGATTCGACCATCGAGCACAACGCGCAGCTGGCCGTTCAAATCGGCGACCAGATCCGGGAGCTGGTGACTTGAGGAACGGAGGTAGACGGGGCCGGTCAGAGCTCGGTCGAGTAGGGGCGTCCAGGCTGTGGCCCGGCCGTAGACGGACGCTGCCGGACAACGTTCCGCGGCGAACTGCACTCGGGTGCAGACAGTCCTAATGTGGCCCTGATCCAGGAACTCCGAGTGCGGAAGCGCCACTTGGGCCTTGGCGATGTTTGCGTCACCGGCGCCCGGAAGAACCGTCGCCGTAAGGGCGGGATGTCCGGCCCGCTTTGTGAAGCCTTTGAGTCGCAGCGCAAGCTTTGGCTTGAAGGGAAGCTCGCGGCAGCCGCCGATGCGGAAACTGGAAACGGCCTTCGCCACGATACCCTCGGCTGAAGTGAGCAACGCGGAAGTCTGCTTGGCGCCGCAGCCGCTGGGGTTGAGGGTGAAATCGGGGCGATCGACATCAACGTGAATGGTTCGGTAGGAGGTAGGAACGCCTTCCAGGAACTGGGGAAGCGCGTCGGACCTGACTGTCACCTGCGTGGTTTCGGGGTCGACGTGGAGCGCTGCGCGAGTAATAACCGTGCCGAGGTCAAAGGGCCCGGCCTGAGCGGGAACCTTGACGACCAGGCTAAACGGGGCGCCCTTGTAGGGACCGGACAGGTAGACGGCCGTGGGCGCCTTATCGGGCTGTGGGATCCAGAGCGGGCTAGACCCCGGACCCGAGGCGACGGTGGCCGTGCCCACTCGGGAGGCGGGAGGACAGGCTCCGTTTTGCGCCGCAGCGCCTTCGCAGAGCGCTACGCCGGCGAGCTTCGCGAGCAGGCCGCGGGGCAATTCCACGTTCAGACCGGAGATGTTCTGTTCGCCCGATCGGCGCGTCAGCTCGGTCACGAACGGCGCGAAGGCCCTGGCGGTTGGCTCGGTGGAGCCGGCTGATAGACGCGGTTCAAAGCCTCCGGTGGCGCAGGCTTGATCGATGGTCATCGGCGTGAGGCCAGTGGTGGCGGGGCGACCGGACCAGGGCCGGAATTCGTAGCTGGTCTGGAACGTCCCGCAGGAGGGCGGATTGGCCAGCGGCGCCCGCGACCCCGACTTGAAGTGAAGCTGGAAGTCCCGGACCGGCGCCTGTGGGGTATCGAGGAAAACGGAGGTGATCTGACCGCTCGACGGGTCGAGCTCGATCCTCCCCGGAAGGGCCAGGTGGATTCCCAGTTCGTCGGCGACCAACCAAACCCGGAAAAGCTCGCCCGGCTCCGGCGTCCGCTGGTAAATCGCGCCCTTGATCGGGCGGGAAAGGGCCGGAACGTCGATCTCAGCGGAGCCGACCTTCGCCGCATCGGGGCAGCTCGCGGCCCGGTTCGATTCCAAACCCGCTTGCTGAGCGCTGCAGGAGCCAAGGCCGCCCGCCGCCCCGGCCGCCAGGGTCATCCCGCGTGGCAGCACGACCGTCGTGTCGCGCAGCTGCGAGGAGGAACGCCCTTGGACCGTTTCATCCTGCGGGATCTGCAGATCGACGTCAAGCCCAGTCGGCATCGCGGCTTCCCTTGAGGTGGGAACAGCGGTAAAGCTCGGCGCGAAACCGAGTTTCCCGCAGCCGGTGAGCGCCGGCAGTTGCACCACTTCGGTCACGGGCTGTGCGGGTTCGGCGTAGCTCGCGGCGCTCAGTTCGAAGCGCTGCGGGCTTTCGCACTGGGTGGCATTGCTGAGAAAGGGCGCCGGCAGCAGACCGCTGTGCCTGGGTTCGCCGCCGGGGGCCGTGCACGGCGAGCCACCGCACGCGAGAGCCTCGTGAGGGGTGATCCGCAGCGGATCGTGGGATTCATCGGCAGGAACGCCCCAGATCGTGGTCTTGGCAGAGAGGAGCGGAATGAGCGAGCCGATCCCTTCAAGCGAAGCGGTCAGCCCGTAGTCACTCTCCGACCGCACCCGGATGTTGATCAAAGTGGGGAAGAACTTCGCGTAAAAACCCAGCCGGGCCACCGCGCTGCCGTCGGCAGGGGGCTCCATGTTGTAGATCGGCTCGATCAGCGACTGGGTTCCC
This sequence comes from Solirubrobacterales bacterium, assembly GCA_035554595.1. Lineage (GTDB taxonomy): Bacteria > Actinomycetota > Thermoleophilia > Solirubrobacterales > 70-9 > VRUE01. The sequence goes on along the minus strand of DATMIH010000038.1, from coordinate 7,122 downwards.
CCATCCTGGTTGAAGAGGATCACTTCCGTGATCCCGACCTGGGAGTCCTGGGGACAGGAGCCGTCGCTCGCGGGAGACTGGACGTCGGTGCTGACCAACTGGAGCAAGGTGCATTGTCCGACGGCATTTGGATTCCCGGTAAGGCCGGGCGGCATCGCGATCTTGACTTCGCCGCTGGTCGCTACCGGTTCGCCACCCCCTTCGCTGTTCATTTCGAACTGCACCGTGAGATCGGGGTGACCCCCCGCCAGCTCACTGGACTCCAATACCCCAACCGAACCCGGACGGAAGCCGAATTCCCCAGCGCCCATGGCCACGGCCGGCAGCTCCGCGAGGACAAGTACTGAGAGGCACAGGACAACGATCCACCGCCTCATCGACGGCCCCCTGCGCGGTGACGATGAGCCCTGTGGTGATGGTGCTTCTTCCGATGGTGACGGCGATGGGCCCGGTTGATGACGGGCGAGCCCGCATTCACCGGTGTCACCAGCGTCGGCGGAGGGGCAAGCTGCCCTTGACAGCCATCGCCGGCGCACGGCGCTCTCGCCGCCGGGGTGGAGAAGCCGCCGAATTCTCGCGCGTCATAGATCGACGGTGCGTTGCTCTGGTCCTGCGGCGTCAATTGATCACCACTCCAGAAGAAGACGTCGCGGCCGCCGGCGGCAACACCGTAGAGGAAGTTAGGCGTCGCGCTTTTCCCCGAGGAGATCAACTGAACGCAGCCAACGGGAGACTGGCAGTCCCCGACACCCTGCGCCTCCCACTCGTAGACGTCGTTCGTCCCATCGACGTCTTCGAAGGAGAGCGCGTCGCCACTTTCAAAGAAGACCCTGTTGCCACCCGCGACCACGTTCTCGATCAGCGAGAGGGCGTTCACCGGGGGGATCGAGAAGAGGCGAGAGGCGTAGCGCGACTCGAGGCGCGCCTCCGAGCTCGGCGGTGCGCTGGTTGGATTGCAGGAGACACAGTTCAAGCTCCGCGCGACGTCGTCGTAGCGGTATACCTCCGAGTGGCCTTCGTTGTCGTACGTGGTCAGTCTCGCCCTCGACTCGAAGACGAATACACGACCGTCGGGCGAGGTCCGCGAGGGGTCATTGGCGGGACCAAGGAATTGGTCCTGTTTGCTCGCCACGACGTCGGAGGTCCAGAGGCCGAGGCCACCCACCTTCGCTTCCGAGCCAAGCGGCGGAGGAGGTTCGCCGACCACATCTTCTTTTGCAACGACCGCGACAAAGCGAACCGCTTTGAAAGCGGAGCCCCAGACGTAGAGATTCTGCTCACCGGCCTGAGCCGTTGCGCCCCGATCGTTCTGTTCGGCACCGGTCAGGTTCGTGGTCGAGACGAAGTAAACGTGGGAACCGTCCTCGGAAACGTTGACCAGCGTCGATTTCCCTCCGCTGCCCACAGCTTCCGCCACTCCGGTCACGGCGTTGAAGGCAAAAACGTCGCCACCTTGGAGGTAGAAGCACCATTCCCCACCGGCGGAAAGTCCGCCAAACACCGCCGGCCCATCCACGACTTTCTTCGTCTCGCCGCCGAAGCGCTCGTAAATTGAGTCACCGATCCGGAAGGCGACAGCCACACCCGTCGAGGCCGTGCCGAGGTATTCCGCATCTTCCCCAGCCGCCGGGGTGATGTCGCCCGGTAGCAGCGAGACCACCTTGGTAGGCCCTCCGGGAACTCGCTCATAGACGGCCGCGGTGCCAGTTTCCGGCGCCGACGGCTCGAGCCGGATCGCCGGTCCGTTGGGCCCGTTTTCCGTCGTAAAGATGATGGGGCTAGCGTCGGCGGCGAGCCAGCGCCCGATCGCCCGCGGGTCGGAACCGAGGCTGCCGAGGCCCACCGGTTCGATCGTCCCGCTGGGGCCACGCAGATAGTTCATCTTCGCATTCGCCGTTGCGCCCGGTTCGTTGGCGAGCGTTCCTTTGGTGCCACCGACAGCCCAGAGCGAATAGGCGTGATCGGCCGAGGCTCCGACGGCGAAGGGCTTTTCCGCTTCGGCTGCGGTCAACCCGGTGAATTGGGTCGACCAGCCGGAGGCCTGCCGGCTCGCGACGTAAGTGTCGTGGAAGCCGCCGCCACCGTACTGGGGGAGGGCCCCACCTTCGGTGCCGAAGAGCAAGAACTGGCCGTCCTCCGACGCAAGGAGCACGGGGGGCGAGGTGGTGGGCGTTTCCCCGAACAGAGTCGCGGTAGGAATTCGCCCGTTAGTGTCCGGCGGCGTAACCAGCTCGTAGACCCTGCAGTCAGGGAGGCGGGCCGAGAGCCCGACTCGCGCCGCCGCGTTCGGACAAGCCTGACCGGACGGGGACCCGAACGTCGCGAAGGTCTTATCGGGGCCGGCGGCGACGCACTCTTGCGCGGGTTCGGAAGGGTTGCAATTGCTCCTCGCGACCAATCGGAAGTGGTAAGTCGTGCCGGGTCGCAGGCCCTGCGCGAGCAGCGACACGGCCTCGAACCCGCCGCCTGAGCCGCCAGTCGCAGCCGGAACCGGCGCAACCTGGCAGCCGCCGGAGACGCAGCTCGCGGCTCCGTATTCGAATTGGTAGGTAGTCGCCGCGCCGTGGGGATTCAGCTCGGCGACCAGAAGCGCTTCGCTATCGGTCACTTCCTCAGCGCGCTCGTTTCTGATCTCCGGCGCTTCCAGGACCAGAGGTTCGAATGCGAAGAGGTTCGAGTTGCTTTCCTGGAAGCCGGACGTCACATAGACATAGCCCTGATTGGGGCTATCCGTACCTGTGTCGACAGCGACGTCCGAGTACGGTCCGCCACTGATCAACCCGTTCACGCCGAGCCTGATTTGGCTTACGTAAGCTTCCGGAGATTCCTCGCCTGGATCCACCGGCCCGGGAGCCCTGAACTGGTCAACGACATGATGAGTCGCAATGTCGGCCACGTACAGGTCCCCGTTCGACTGGTCGACGCCAACGCCGGCGCGCCCGAAGGTAAAGCTGAATTTCCCATCCGGGGTAGCGGAACCGTCCAGCGTTGACTTGACCTCCCGCGTGGTCCCATCGATGACGTACACGCGGGGGTCTGTCGGATCGGATTCGGTGCCGCCCGAAATGTAGATGTCACCGGTCTGACCCCATATCTCGAGGTCGCGCGCACTGAAGATTTCCCCCTCGCCGTAGTGATTTTTCCCCAGGTTGCCTTCTTCTTGTTCCCTGGTCCAATCTTCAACCCATGGTCTTGAACCGTTTCTAACCAAAAACAGGTGACCGTTGGCCGGATTCACTCCAAGCCCCTCAATCGTGACCCCGGAGGAAATTGGATCGGCGATTGGTTCTGCGCTGGGGTTGTAGGCAATTTTGCCGGTCGCCGGCCCATAGATGGTGGGCGTATAGCGAACGACACTGGCACCGTTGACACCCGGAAGGTGCTGCTGCAGCACATACAGCCTGCCGTTCGAATCCAAGCCAAGCGAACATGGCTGATGCGCGTTGCGCACTTCGGTGAGGAATTCGCCCGCCGCATTGAACACATCAATGCGGCCGTCATATTCTTCGTTGGGGTCTCCGGATTGGACGGTGCCGGCCGCTCCGTTAGCAACGTAGACGTCGCCATATCGGTCCGTCGCAACGCCGCACGGGTCGTTGAAAGGTTTCGCTGGATGACTGACACCGGGGTCCCCGCTGCCGCCTGTCAGCGAATGATCCGGATCGAGGACATGCGCGTCGCTTGCTACCGCCGCAGGCGCCAGAATCGCAAATATGCAGGCGATCCCAAATCCGATCCAATACTTCATGCCCCGAAGCCGCCCCCAACTCTCACAGAATCATCCCCGCCAGCAGGCATGACTTCACCCCTGGTCCCAATTACCCTAGATTAGGAAACGTCAGGATACTTGTCAAGAAATACGCAGAGTTTCGGACTAAGGGCCTTGGCGGGGTAGCAAGGAGGCGGAGGGTCGGCCTAGGCCGACCCTCCGCCTCTTAGATTTAGCTACTCGAGGAAAATCGAGCCGGTTTTAGAACCGTTTACTTCGTTGATCGTGTATTTGGCGTTCCATGTGCCCGCGGTGCCGCAGCCTTCGCCGGACACTTCGGTTTTCACGTTGCTGGCGGTGGCTGACGCGGTTCCTCCAATTGTGCCTCCGGTCAACGAAAGTTCCGCTTTCGTTGCTTTGGCGACACAGGTGAAGAAGAAGAAGCATCCTTTCAGCGTCACCGATGTGTTGAAAATGAACGCTCTTCCGTTTCCGCCGCCGACGGCTTCGTCTTCAAACGTCGGGAGTGGCGAGTTGGTGGTCGCGCTGCTGCAGCCGCCTTTGCAGTTGGACCATGTTAGAGCGGTAATTTTACCAATTAATTTACCGCCTTCGATTTTTTCCTCTAACATAGTAACGTCTGATTCACACGTTACTTCCAGGCTGCCGGTGAGAACCGCACTGGCTGAGTGGGCTTTGATCGTGCTGTGAACCGGATACTGGTTTTTCGCTTCACAGGGTTTCTGGTTGGCTTTACAGAGGACCGCAGAAGCGGTGCCGGCCCCCGCAAAGGCCATCAGGGCCATCGCGGCAACTACCGCCAAGCCCAGCATCTTCGCGTACTTCATATAACTCTCCTTTATTCCGACGTCCCTTACGCCGGGTCGATTCCATTGCACGCAGCACCGAGTTACAAATCCCCTCGAGGGACTTGCTCATGAGCCGCGGCCGCGCACCTTTCAGCCCGACCGGGTGACTCGCGCGGGTTCTACCCCACCGGGGACCGTCCTACGGACCCACTTTGATTGCTCGATGCTTCACTACCGATTACTAGCAAGCCGGGTTCTTGAAAGTCAAGGTAAAAAATTTCTAATTTGAATCTTTTGTCCAATCTTGCCAGCCAGCCAGTAAAGGGGCTACTCGGGTTTACCGTGAAACTTCGCTGGTAATTTCCATAGTCTGCTTTTTTGGGGCTTAGGAGGCGTACTTAGTCCGTTATTTGTGCCGCTAAAACTCGTACCCAGTCCCGGGAGCCGGCGTTGCTTCCAGCCGAGAGACCCGCTCGCCTGAGCCCACCTCGCGAAGGGCAGCCATCACCTTTTCAGCGAGATCGATGTTGTTCCCCATGTCGAAAGCTGCACCCGGGTGGGCGTGGGTGCCGAGCCAAGCCGTGGTCGGCCCCCGCACCCAGCAATCGGCTTCGAGCTCAATCGACTCGGCTTCAAGCCCTCCAGCTGCTTTCCAAGCCACAGGGCGACCGTCCATCAGCCTCACCACCGCCCCGCCAAGGCTTTCTTCCCCGGTGGGGCCGGCATCGACCAAAAGGCCGCAGCTCCCGTTGGCCTCTTCGGGCAGTGCTATCAGGGGCAATCCAAGCAGCAGTATGCCCTCGGCCTCCATCGATCCGACCGGGGCGCTCCGCTTTGGAATCTCGTGGCGCTCCCACCTCATCGCCGCCACCAGCAGACCGGCCGCGCACCGTCCCCACTCGGTTACCCCGTACGGCCGGAGGCGGCTCCTAGTCTCCACCGGCTCGATGAGGCCGGCCTCCACCAGGTCACGAACGATTCGTTCGAGCTTTCGATAGCCGAATGCATGGATCAGCTGCTCGAGTTCGCTCAGCGTGCGCGGCCGCTCTGCCAGCCACCGCAGCAGCGTCGATCCCCAGGCCACGGCGAGCGCTTTGACCGAGGTCGTCGCATACGCCTCACCCAGCCTGAGCGTCCCCTTTGGAGCCTCGGCCAGCCAGGCATCGAGGCGTCGGGCCACCGGGAGCAGCTGCGCACCGGCCATCTCGAGCCGGCACTCCGCGATGGGCGGGACGTCGCCTCGTCTCGTCCGGGAGATGAGGGACAGCTCTTCGAGGTCTCGCATCCGCTCGAAGTAGGTGCTGCGGGAGACGAATCCGATTCGGCCTAAGAGCTCGGCGTTCTCCAGGGGCCCGGAGGCAAGCTGGCAAAGAATCGAAACGCTGACCGGGTCGGCGAGCAGGAGCAGGGCCCGCCCACCGGCGCGCAGCCTTCTCGCGACAGGATCGCGTGCCCCTGGCATGGCTTAGTGCCGAGAATCCCATTGTCGAGTCTCCCCTGCCAGCATCCTGAGTATTTACCCATTTATAAACCAACCGTAACGCGTACCAGACGAACTCCGCGCCTCGCTGTAAAGATCTCAGGTGTTCTGATACAGCGGGCCGTCGCCGCCCTCGGGGGTCGTCAAGCGGCCGCCCTTGGCGGTGATTGCGCCGCATTGGACGCAGTTGGTGTAGTTGACGATCACGTCGACGTCGCCGCTCTCGGGGGCGTCGTCGGGGATCTCGTAGACGCCGGCGGGGCACATCCACTTCCAGGTCTCGGCGATCTCGCGGGGGACGCGCTTCTGCACGCGGATGTGGTTGGGGGCGTCGTCGCGGGTGGCGTTGCCGGTGATGAAGACGCTGGAGAGCTTGTCGAAGGTGAGCTCGCCGTCGGGCTGGGGATAGCTGTCCTTGCTGTCGCCGATGAACATCGGCTGGGCGTCGTTGCGGTGCAGCTTCCAGCGGCCGCCCGGGAAATGCCCCTTGGTGAAGACCATCGAGGTCACCGCCGGGCCGCCTTTGAGCAGGCCCTTCTGGAAGGGCTGGCGCGTGTTGCGCTGTTCGTAGAGGTCCTTCTTGATGACCGAATCCTCGACCGCGGCCTCGTAGGCGGAGAAGTCGTTGCTGCCGTCCTTCAGCGCGGCGTAGATCTGCTCCGCCGCCAGCATGCCGGCGGTGATCGCGTAGTGGACGCCCTTGAGCGCCGCCAGGTTGACCATCCCGGCCGCGTCGCCGACCAGGACGGCGCCGGGCATCGAGAGTTTTGGCATCGCCCAGTAGCCGCCGGCCGGGATCGCCTTGGCGCCCCAGCTGATCCGCTCGCCGCCGGCGAGAATCTCGCGCACCATCGGGTGGGTCTTGAACTCCTGCAGGAAGTCGTGGGCCGAGCTCGTCGCGTCGGCGTAGTCGAGGTCGAGCACGAAGCCGATCGAGACCTGGTCCTCACCGGTCTTCTCGTCGACCATCGGGTAGATCCAGGAGCCGCCGATCTGGTGGTACTTGGCGGAGATCTTCAGGGGCCAGCCGGCGAGCGTGTGGATGACGCGGTCGAGCGGCTTGGTCACCTTCCAGACCTCTTTCACCCCGAGCTCCCAGACCTGCGGCTCACGGCCCTCGTCGA
>DATMIH010000037.1:0-5635 GCA_035554595.1 Solirubrobacterales bacterium | reverse complement strand
CGAGGGCAAGGTCACGCGCACCGCCAGCGTCCGCCTGATCCGCGAAGGCACCGTGATCTGGGACGGCAAACTCGGCTCCCTGCGCCGCTTCAAAGACAACGTGCAGGAAGTCGAGGAGGGCCAGGAGTGCGGCATCGTCCTCGACGGCTACGCTGACGTCAAGGAGGGGGACATGCTCGAGTTCTACGAGACAAAGCAGGTCGAGCAGACGCTGGACTAAGATGGCCGCTCCTCGCATGCGCCGCATCAACGAGGTGCTCCGCGAGGTGATTGGCGCTGCCATCGCCGAGTTGAGTGACCCGCGCATCGGCTTCGTAACCGTGACCTCCGTGGAGACAAGTCCCGACCTGCGCGCCGCCAAGGTGCACGTCAGCGTGCTCGGCTCCGAGGAGGAGCGCGAGGCGACGATGGCCGGTTTGGCCTCCTCGCACGGCGTCCTGCAGGCGAAGATCGCCGCCGAGACGCGGATGAAGCGCACGCCCACCCTGAGCTTCCGCTACGACGAGACCGTCGAGCAAGGCATGCGGATCAACGAACTGCTGGAGGGGGAAGAGCAATGAGCGACGGCGGCGTGGCCACCACGGCCGGGATCGAGGAGGTCCTCGCCGAGCTGCGCTCGCGCGAGCGCTTCATTCTGACCGCCCACGAGGGCCCCGACGGCGACGCGCTCGGCTCGCTGCTGGGCATGCACCACCTGCTCGGCCAGCTCGGCAAGGACTCGGTGATGTTCATGGCGGCGAAGGAGTTCCCGCTGCCGATCGAGTATCGCTTCCTGCCGCTGGAGGAGGTCTTCCACGAGCCGCCGGCCGACATGGCCGACCGTACGGTGATCTTCCTCGACTGCGGCAACATCGACCGCATGCCGGTCGAGTTCCTCAGCGAGGGCGACAACTTTCGCATCAACATCGACCACCACCACGACAACACCCGCTTCGGCGACGTCAACCTGGTCGAGGTCGGCGCTTCCTCGACGGCGGAGATCGTCTACGAGCTGGCGATCGCGTTGGGGGCGGAGATCACGCCCGAGATCGCGGCGGCGCTCTACGTCGGCCTGATCACCGACACGGGCAAGTTCATGTATGAGAACACCAACGCTCATACGCACCGGATCGCCGCCGACCTGATCGATGCCGGAGTCGCCGTCGACGACACCTATCGCCGCCTCTACGAGCACGTGCCGATCGAGAAGCTGCGCCTGCTCTCGCGCGCTCTCGAGGGCATTCAGCGCTATTGCGGTGAGCGGCTGATCGTCTCCTACATCACCGCTGCCGATTACGAGGCCAGCGGAGGCGGCGAGGAGATGACCGAGGGAATCATCGACCACTTGCGCTCGATCGAGGGATGCAAGGTGGCGGCGATGGTTCGCGACAAGGGCGATCGCGGCCGCGCCGCCCGCAAGGTCAGCTTGCGCTCCAGCGGCGGTGAGATCGACGTCTCGGCGATGGCTCGCAAACACGGGGGAGGCGGTCACAAGCGTGCCGCCGGCTTCTCGACCGATCTCGAGCTCGACGAGCTGGTCACCTTCCTCTGTGGCGAAGTGAAAACCCAGCTCGGGCCCTGAGCGTGGCGCCGACAGGAGCGGGCTCGGTGCTGCTCTGCGACAAGCCGGCGGGCAAGACCTCGCACGACATCGTGCTTGCCGTTCGCCGCGAGCGGCGCGGCGAGAAAGTCGGCCACGCAGGCACCCTCGACCCGTTCGCCACCGGCCTCCTCCTGATCTTGATCGGCCGGGCAACCCGCCTGCAGCGCTTCCTGGTCGAGCTGCCGAAGACCTACGTGGCCCGGGCCCGGCTCGGCTGGCGCTCCAGCACGGGCGATCCCGACGGCGAGCTGCACGAGACCGGGCGCCTACCGGAGTCGTTGGAGTTGTCGACGGGAACGGTGCGCCAGCGGGTTCCGATGACCTCGGCCGTGCGGGTCGGGGGCGAGCGGCTCTACCGCAAGGCACATCGGGGCGAGACCGTCGAGACGCCCGAACGCGAGGTCGAGGTCTACCGGGCCGAGCTGCTGGGAAGCGATGCCGCTAGCGCCTCCTACGAGGTCGAGTGCTCCGCCGGCACCTACATCCGCACCTTGGTCGAGACCCTCGACGACGCCTACTGCGCCGAGCTGCGCCGTACCGCGATCGGCCCGTTTCGGGTCGAGGACGCGGGCCGCGAGTTCACCCTCGCCCAGGTCGGCGAGCTGGTCCCGGCCACGGCGGAAGCCCTACGATGAGCTTCCGGTGGTCCTTTTGTGGCATATACCCACATAAAGCGCACCGGAAGGGTTTGCTCTGAGTATCCAAGTCACATCCCTGCCCGACGCCGAGCCGCGGCCGCGCCACGTCGCGATCGGCACCTTCGACGGCGTCCACCGCGGCCACCAGGCCGTGATCAAGGGTGCCGACACCGTGCTCACCTTCGATCCCCACCCGCTGGAGATCATCCATCCCTCGGCGCTGCCGAAGCTGATCATGCCCTTCGGGGTCAAGCGCGATGTGATCGAGGGCCTAGGCGTCGACGAGCTGGTGGTGATCCCCTTCGACCACGAGTTCGCCCAGCGCAGCGCCGAGGAATTCATCGAGGACGTGCTGATCGCCAAGCTCGGCGCCGAGCAGGTCTCGGTTGGGGAGAATTTTCGCTTTGGCGCCAAGGCCAAAGGTGATCCCGCAATGCTGGCCGCCCGCGAGGAGTTTGAGACGCGGGTCGTGCCGCTGGTCGAAACCGACGGCGAGACGATCTCCTCGACCCGCATCCGCGCCCTCGTTGCCGCCGGCGACATGGAGGGCGCGCGCCATTGCCTAGGCGCCCCTTTCATGGTCGAGGGCGAGGTTGTCAGCGGCGACCAGCGCGGCCGCGAGCTCGGCTTCCCGACCGCCAACATCGTGCCCGACGATCGCCTCGCGATTCCCGGCCACGGCGTCTATGCGGCCTTTGCCAACGGTGTTCCGGCGGCGGTGAATGTCGGCGTGCGGCCGACCTTCGAGAGCGGTCGCGGGGTGCTGATCGAGACCTACCTGATCGACTTCGAGGGAGATCTCTACGGCACCCAGATGCGGGTCGCCTTCGTCGAGCGCCTGCGCGGCGAGAAGCGCTTCGCCAGCGTCGAGGAGCTGATTGCCCAGATGCGGCTTGATGTCGAGGACGCGAAGCGCGTCTGTGCTAGCTTCCAGCGGCCGTGAGCTCCACCAGGGGCGCGGCACTTTTTACGAAATGGGCCTGACCAAGGAGAAAAAAAGCGAGCTGATCGGCAAGTTCGGTCACGCCGATGGCGACACCGGCTCTGCCGAGGTCCAGGTCGCCCTGCTCACCGAGCGGATCAACGAACTCACCGAGCATCTCCGTACGCATCCCAAGGACCATCACTCGCGCCGCGGCCTGCTGATGCTGGTCGGCAAGCGCCGCCGCATGCTGCGCTACCTCGAGCGCCACGACCTCGAGCGCTACCGCGCCCTGGTCGCTGAACTCGGCCTGCGGCGATGATCGCCGCCGGGCAGCCGGCGCCAGAGTTCACTCTCCGCAATCAAGACGGAGAGAAGGTCTCGCTCTCGGACTTCCGCGGCAAGAAGCTCCTGCTGGTCTTCTACCCGCTCGACTTCAGCCAGGTCTGCAGCGACCAGCTCTCGATTTACCAGGAGGTCAAGCCCGAGATCGAGGCCAAGGGCGTGACCATGGTCGGGATCAGCGTCGACAGCGGCTTCGCCCACAAGGCCTTCCAGGAGAAGCTCGGCATCGACACGCCGCTGCTCGCCGATTTCGAGCCCAAGGGAGAGGTCGCCCGCGCCTATGGCGCCTACATCGAGGAGAGGGGCCACAACAATCGCTCACTCGTCCTCATCGACGAGGAAGGCGTAGTGGAGTGGGTCCACGAGTCGCCGACGCCGCTCGAGATTCCCGGCGCCAACCTGATCTTCGACGCGCTCTCCTGACGCCGGATCTGACCAGTGCGGCGGTCCCGCCGGCCGGTCCCAAGGACCATCGCCGTGGTCAGGGGCCCGAGCTGATCGTCTACGCCGACCTCGGCTGCCCGCACTGCGCCGCGGCCTGGCTGGAGATCCGTGAGCGCGAGGCGGCGATCGTCTTCCGTCACTTCCCGGTCGCCAGCAAGCACCCGCGCTCACCGGCCCTGCACGCTGCCGCTGAGGCCGCAGGCCTGCAGGGTTGCTTCTTCGAGATGGTCGACTCGCTTTATGAGGACCGCGGCCACGTTGATGACCCGCATCTCTGGCAGCGCGCCGAGCGCCATGGCCTCGATCTCGACCGCTTCGAGGCCGACCGCCGCTCCGCCGCAGTCGCCGGGCGCGTCCGTCGTGACTTCGAGTCCGGCATCCGCGCCGGCGTTACGACCACCCCCGCGGTCTTCGCTTGAGCGACGCTTGTTACTCTCTTTCCCGAAAGAGAACGAGAGTTCTGAAAGCAGATGGCCACCATCCGGGTGGCCGGAGGTAGGACAACTAATGAGCATGTTTGACGTAACCCGCGTCTCGGCGGACATCGGCGACAGCCAGATTTCCTTCGAGACCGGAAAACTCGCGAAGCAGGCGGGTGGCGCGGTCGTGGTTCAGGCCGGCGACACGATGGTGCTCTGCACCGCAACCGTCGGCAATCTTCGCGACGTAGACTTCCTTCCCCTCACCGTCGACGTCGAGGAGCGGATGTACGCCGCGGGCAAGATCCCCGGCTCGTTCTTCCGTCGCGAGGGACGTTCGGGCGAGAAGGCGACCCTGACCGCCCGCATGATTGACCGGCCGATCCGCCCGCTCTTCCCCAAGGGCTGGCACTACGAGACGCAGCTGGTCGCGATCCCGATGTCGGTTGACCAGGTCAACCCCTACGACATCCTCGCCATGAACGGCGCCTCCGCGGCGCTGGCAATTTCTCCGGTTCCTGTTGCCGCCCACGTCGGCGCGGTGCGGATCGGCAAGCTCGACGGCGACTTCGTCGTCAACCCCGCCGAGGAGGACCACGCCGAGCTCGAGCTCGACCTGATCGTCGCCGGCACCGATGAGGCGATCCTGATGGTCGAGGCCGGCGCCAACGGCGTCACCGAGCAGGAGATCCTCGACGCGCTTGACATCGCCCACGGCGAGATCAAGAAGCTCTGCGCGGCGATGGAGGAACTGCAGCAGAAGGCGGGCAAGGAGAAGCTCGAGGTCGAGGCTCCCAAGATCGACGAGGGCCTGCTCAGCGACATCCGCTCCTCCCACGGCCAGGCGCTGGTCGACGCAATCGCGACCGAGGGCAAGCTCGAGCGCTACGAGGCAATCGACGAGGTCAAGGACGAGGTCGTCGCCAAGTACGCGCCTGAGTCCGACGGCGAGGCCGACGAGAAGCAGGTGGCCGAAGTCAAGGCGGCTTTCGGCGCGATCGAGAAGGACACGATCCGCAAAGCGATCGCGGTCGACAAGAAACGGCCCGATGGACGCGCCCAGGACGAGATCCGGCCGATCGAGTGCGAGGTGGACTTCTCCCCGCGCGTTCACGGCTCAGCCCTCTTCACCCGCGGTGAGACGCAGATCCTCTCCAACGCCGCGCTGGGCACGACCCGCATGGACATGCGGATCGACACGCTCGGCCTTGAGACCTCGAAGAAGTTCTGGCACCACTACAACTTCCCGCCCTTCTCGGTCGGGGAGGCAGGCTTCATGCGCGGC
>DATMIH010000036.1:0-6913 GCA_035554595.1 Solirubrobacterales bacterium | reverse complement strand
AGGATGTCGGTCTGGATCGTGCCGCCGAGCTTCTCCGGCGGCACCCCCTGCTGCTCGCCGACGAGGACGTAGAAGGCGAGCAGGATCGCCGCCGGCGCGTTGATCGTCATCGAGGTGGTGACGCCGCCGAGCGGGATGCCGTCGAAGAGCTGTTCCATGTCGTCGAGGGTGTCGACGGCGACGCCCTCGCGGCCGACCTCGCCGAGGCTGCGCGTGTGATCGGAGTCGTAGCCCATCAGGGTCGGCATGTCGAAGGCGGTCGAGAGCCCGGTCTGGCCGTGGTCGAGCAGGTAATGGAAGCGCTCGTTGGTCTCCTCGACCGTGCCGAAGCCAGCGAACTGGCGCATCGTCCAGAGTCGCCCCCGGTGCATCGAGGGGTAGGGGCCACGGGTGAAGGGGTACTCGCCCGGCGCCCCGATCGTCTCCTCGGGGTTCTCGGGAGCGTGCTCGGGACCGTAGAGCGGCGCGATCGGCTGCCCCGACATCGTCGAGAACTCCGCCTCGCGCTCCTTGTACTCCGGCTTCTCGCGCGGCTCGATCGCCATGGGCACAGTCTAGGCGCGGCGGGAGAAGCGGCGGGGCGGCGGCTTGCGGCGGGCGGCGATCCGCGAGCCGCCGAAGCCGGCGACGGTCGCCAGCAGGGTGACCGCGATCGCGACCAGGCGGCGGCCGAGACGCTCGAAGCGCAGCGTCTGCCAACCCTCGTCGCGAGCAATCTCGGCCAGCGGCGGATCCGGGTTGACCACGACCGGGTTGCCGACCGCGCGCAGCATCGGCAGGTCAGAGACCGAGTCGGAGTAGGCGTAAGAGGCGGCGAGATCAATGTCGTGCTCAGCGGCAAAGATCTGCATCGCCTCGACCTTGCCCTTGCCGTAAACGAAGGGACCGTCGAAGCGGCCGGTGAGGGCACCGTCCTCGCCGATTTCGTAACGGGTCCCGACCCCACCGTCCATGCCGAGCACCGTGGCCAGCGGCTCGACCACGCCGCTGCCCGCGGCGCTGACGATGAAGGTCGGCCGGCCGGCGTCCTGGTGGGCGTAGACCTCGTCGAGCATCTGCGGGTAGACGCGCGGCAAGATCGCCGCCATCACCTCCGGGTTCATCCGTTCGAAGCTGCGCGCCGGCACCCCGGCAATCAGTTCGCGGGCGGCTTTCAACACCTCGCGGGTGCGCTCGTCGGTGGTCCCGCGCAAGCGATACTGCAGGTGCTCGAAGCCCCAGCTGGCTAGTTGGCGGCGGCTGACCAGCCGGTGACGGGCCGCGACGCGGGCGAACTGCATCCCCGAGGACCCCGCCATCAGGGTCTTGTCGAGATCGAAGAACGCCGCGGCGCGGCTCATCGGGCTACTGGCCGTCGACCTCGATCACGATCGCGTCGCCCTGACCGCCGCCGGAGCAGATCGCGGCGACGCCGAGGCCCCCGCCGCGGCGGCCGAGCTCGTGCACGAGCGAGCCGACGATGCGGGCGCCAGATGCGCCGATCGGGTGACCGAGCGCAATCGCGCCGCCGTTGACGTTGACCTTGTCTTTGTCGACGTCCAGCATCCGCACCGAGTTGATCGCGACCGAGGCGAAGGCCTCGTTGATCTCCCAGAGGTCGACGTCCGCGGGGCTCTTGCCGATCTTTTCCAGCGCCTGCTTGGCGGCGTTGGCCGGAGTTTTCGCCAGGTAGGGGAAGTCGTCGGCGACGGTGCCGTAGGAGAGGACGCGAGCCAGCGGCGTACGGCCCTCCTTTTCGGCCCACTCTTCGGAGACGACGACGATCGCGCCGGCGCCGTCGTTGACGCCCGGGGCGTTGCCGGCGGTGTGAGTGGCGTCCTCGCCACCGATCGCGCGCAGGCCGGCGAGGGCCTCGACCGTGGTCTCGGGGCGGATCGCCTCGTCAGCCTCGATCGTGTGCTCGCCCTTGCGCGACTTGACCGTGATGCCGGCGATCTCATCGGCAAGGCGGCCGGCGTCGGTCGCCTCGGCCGCGAGCCGGTGCGAGCGCTCGGCGAAGCGGTCCATGTCGGCGCGGGTGATCTCCAGCTCGTTGGAGACCTCGCTCGCCTCGTTGATCATTTGCTTTTCGGTGAAGGGGTTGGTGAGGCCGTCATGGGTCATCGCGTCGATCGACTGGACGTCGCCCATGCGGAAGCCGAAGCGCGCCCCCGGCAGCAGATAGGGCGCCTTGCTCATCGACTCCATGCCGCCGGTGACGGCGACGTCGGTGTCGCCGGCGCGGATCGCCATGTCGGCGATGCCGAGCGAGCGCATGCCCGAGGCGCAGACCTTGTTGATCGTCTCCGAGGGCACCTCCTTGGGAATGCCGCCCTTGATCTGGGCCTGGCGTGAGGGGATCTGGCCCTGGCCGGCCTGCAGAACCTGGCCGAAGACGACCTGCTCGACCTGCTCCGGAGCGACGCCGGAGCGCTCCAGGGCGGCCTCGATCACGTGGCCGCCGAGGTCGGTGGCGTCAAGCGAGGAGAGGGTCCCGCCCATCTTGCCGAAGGGCGTGCGTGCAGTGCTGAGGATTACTGAGCTGGGCATGAGCTGCCTTTCTCTGAGTGTTTATGCCGGGTCTCGGCTCGATCAGGGCCAGCTGGCCCACACTTAGGGACGATAGCGGGGGTCTACTGCCAGCCGCTGTGCGCGAGGTCATAGACTCGCGAGCTCGATGAAGGTCTCCGTCAGCCAGAACGAGCTCCCCGCGGTCGACGCAGAGCTCGTCGCGGTCGGCCTCTGCGAGGGCGAGGAGCTGCCCGGTGAGCTCGCCTCGGCCCGCGGCGCCGCCGACGCCAAGGGGAGCTTCAAGAAGCTGGCCACGATCCACCCCGAGCAACCAGGCCGGGTCCTGGTCGCGGGACTGGGCAAGCGCAAGGACCTCGACGCCGAGCGCCTGCGGGTCGCCGCCGCGCTCGTCGCCAAAGAGGCCGGCAAGCTCAGTGCCGGCTCGCTCGCCTGGGTCCTACCTGAGGGCGATGACACCGAGGCGCTCGCGGAGGGCATCGTCACCGGCACGATCCTCGGCGCCTACAGCTTCGACCGCTTCAAGAGCAAGGACCCCGAGGATCCCGAGCCGGCCAAGCTCGACTGGCTGACGCTGCTGGGACCGGAGGACGTTGCCGACGCCGTCGAGACCGCCCGCGTCTGCGCCGAGGCGCAGAACCGCGCCCGCGACCTGCAGAGCCTGCCATCCAATGTCGCCACCCCTTCCTACCTTGCCAACCGCGCCGAGGAGATCGCCGCCGCCCACGACTCACTCAGCCTCGAGGTCTTCGGCCGCGAGGAGATCGCCGCCATGGAGATGGGCGGCCTGGTCGCGGTCAGCCAAGGAGGCGCCGAGGACCCACGCCTGATCGTGCTGCGCTACCACGGCGGCGGCTCGGGCGAGACCCTCGGCCTGGTCGGCAAGGGCGTCACTTTCGACACCGGCGGCATCTCGCTGAAGCCCTCGGCGGGCATGCAGGAGATGAAGATGGACATGTCGGGCGCCGCCGCGGTGCTGGAGACGGTCGGGGCGATCGCCGAGCTGGGCCTGGAGCTGA
Organism: Solirubrobacterales bacterium; assembly: GCA_035554595.1. Taxonomy (GTDB): domain Bacteria; phylum Actinomycetota; class Thermoleophilia; order Solirubrobacterales; family 70-9; genus VRUE01. Next base: position 3,386 of record DATMIH010000036.1, on the reverse strand, counting down.
GTCTGATCGCCGTCGTCCCCTCGACCGAGAACATGCCTTCCGGGACCGCGATCAAGCCCGGCGACATCATCACCCAGTACAGCGGCAAGACGGTGGAGATCAACAACACCGACGCCGAGGGCCGCCTGATCCTCGCCGACGCCCTCGCCTACGCGATCGAGCAGGGGGCCGATCGTGTCGTCGACATCGCCACCCTGACCGGCGCGGTGATGATCGCCCTGGGCTCGACCTACGCCGCAGTAATCAGCAACGACGACGAGCTGGCCGGCGAGCTGGAGCAGGTTGGCGAGGACACCGGCGAGCTGGTCTGGCGCATGCCGCTCCACGCCGAGTACAAGGCGCTGATGAAGGGAACGGTCGCCGACCTCACCAACGCGGCAGCCAAGCGCAAGGCGGGCACCCTATCCGCCGCCGGCTTCCTCGAGGAATTCGTCGGTGACACCCCCTGGGCCCACCTCGACATCGCCGGCACCGCCTGGGACGTTGGCCGCGCCTACACCGGTAGCGACGCCAGCGGCTACGGCGTCCGCCTGCTGACCGGCCTCGCCCGCAGCGTCGCCGACTGAATCAGCTAGCCGTTTGATCGGCGGCTCGCTGCCGATCGGCAATCACGATGTACTCCTCGACCATCAGCTTGTCCTTGATTCGGCCAGCTGCCTTCTTCATCGCGATCAAGTTGTCTATCGAGGCGACCCTGACCAGGTGGCCGAAGACCTCTCGCTCAACGGACTCTGACTTCAAAGCCTCATAAGACCGCATTCCGGCCGCATCCGCGAGAACGTCGAGGTCGCCGTATGGCGTCTCGAAGGTGAAGTTCGCTCCGTTTTCGATCGTCCTCACATCGAGCTGAAACGGGAGATCCGGTGGGGCGCCGCGCAGACGCACCCCGATCTTTTCGAGAGCCGCGACGAGGCGAGTGATGTTGTCGTGATCACGGGAATAGACGACATCGAGGTCGTAACTCGGATAGGTCGAACCGTGGGAAATCCCCGCCTGACCCCCGATCAGGACGAAATCGACCCCGTGCTCGATGAGCGGCCCAAGTAGCTGGCGGAATTCGGGGGCCTTATGAGGCAACTCCATGTCAGCCGTCATAGGACTCGCGGCGAGGGTTGGGACTATTGGCGATCACCATGTTGGCGAAGGCCGTGCCGTAGTCGAGTCGTTCAGTCGGCGAGCGACGTAGCTGCTGATCGATCAGCGTCGCGTCGATTCCAGAGTCGCGGACCGATGCACCGAGCTTCAGATCCTCGCCAAGCAGATAGAGCAACTCGCGCAGAGTCTCAACCGAAGGCGAGACCCTGCCTCGCTCGATGCGAGAAATCGCCGACTGAGTAGTAGAGGCACGAATTGCCAACTGCTTCTGGCTAACTCCGTGCCTCTGTCTTGCTTCTTGCACCAACCGACCTGGACTCATTAGCGAATTATAGCTAATAAGTACTTATCTCATATCTGCTATTAACCATTGAGGATCATGCAGGTGGCGATGCCGTGGGCGAGCAGCTTGCCGCTCTCGGCCGCGGTCAGGTTCGCCTCGACCGTCGCCTGGCGGCGGCCGCGGTAAAGGACGTTGGCCTCGCAGAGGACGCGGCCTGTGTCACGGGTGATTGGGCGCACGTACTTCGCCTCGAGGCCAAGCGAGGTGTAGCCGACGCCGGCGGGCAGGGTCGTGTGGACCGCACAGCCCAGCGCCGAGTCGAGCAGCGTTGCGGCGTAGCCGCCGTGGACGACGCCGATCGGGTTGTAGTGCTCCTCCCCCGGTTCGCCCTCGAAGACGGCACGGCCCTCGCCGATCTCGATCGGTCGCATCCGCATCGTCACCGCGATCGGCGGTGGCGGCATCGTGCCGGCGACGATCGCCTCCATGTACTCGATGCCAGTCATCGTCGCCCCGGCCGCGGCCGTCGGCAGCGGGTCCTGCCAGACCAGCTCGCGACGGCGGGTGATCTCGGGCTGAGACTCGGCAAAGGCGAGCGCCGCCTCGACCGCGCCGCCACCCTGCTCGGCCACTCCCTCGGCGCTCAACGGCCCACCCTGCGCGCGTGACCGTGGCCGCGCTCGCGCACCGACCGCGGGCTCGCCGGGTAGACCAGGTCAGCGGTGATCTCGGCCTGACTGATCGAGATCCGCGGGGCCTTGGAGCGATGGTTGTGCCTATGTCTTGGGATCAACCTCATAGCGGTGCCTCCATTGGGCTGGTCGTGAGTTGCTTCAAGCAACTCCTGCATCCCGGACCCTAACCCAGTTAGTTGCTTGACGCAACCCAGTGTGCAAAGATCACTCTGTGTTGCGCAACGACTATCCAGGCCAGGTCTGCTCGATTGCCAGGTCGCTGGAAATCGTCGGCGAGCGCTGGTCGCTGCTGATCGTGCGCGACGTGATGAACGGCCACCGCCGCTTCGACCAACTGCAGAAGGCCCTCGGCGTCGCCCGCAACGTGCTCTCCGCCCGCTTGCAGCGTTTGATCGAGGAAGACATCCTCGAGCGCCGGGCCTACCAATCCAACCCAGAGCGCTACGAGTACTTCCTCACCGAGAAGGGACTCGACCTCTGGCCGGCCCTGATCGCCCTGCTCAGCTGGGGAGACCGCTACTCCCCCGGTCCGGAGGGCCCGCCGATGCTGATCGTGCACAAGGAGTGCGGCGGCGCGGTCAGCGACCGCGGCATCTGTGAGGGCTGCGGCAAGGTGTTGCACGCTCGCGACGCCCGCGCCCTCCCCGGCCCGGGCCTCGCCAAGGCTGCCTGAGCCAAACTGCATCAAATTCTCGGCCTACCAGGTAGAGAATTTGATGCAGTTCGCTAGCGTCCTAGTACCAGCTACAGGAGGAGACGAGGATGGCGACGGCGGCAGAGGTTCAGGCGAAGGACACGGTCTTTATCGGCGGCGAGTGGGTCGAGCCGGAGGCGAGCGGGGCCCTCGAGGTCGTCAACTCGACGACCGAGGAGACGATGGGGTCGATCCCGTCCTGCACCGCGGCGGATGCCGACCGTGCCGTCGCCGTCGCGCGCGATGCCTTCGAGTCCTGGTCACAGACCTCGCGCGAGGAGCGCGCCGGCTACATGAGCGCGATCTCCGCCGGCCTCGCCGAGCGCATGGACGAGATCGCGGCGACGATCTCCCAGGAGCTCGGCATGCCGCTGACGCTGAGCAAGATGATCCAGGCCGGCCTGCCGATCGCCCAGTTCGGGGCGATGCCGAAGCTGATGGAGGAAGTTCGCTGGGAGGAGGAGATCGGTAACTCGCGGGTGCTGCGCGAGCCGGTCGGCGTGCTCGGCGCGATCACGCCCTGGAACTACCCGCTGAACCAGATCGCCTGCAAGGTCGCCCCCGCCCTCGCCGCCGGCTGCACCGTGGTGCTGAAGCCGAGCGAGATCGTGCCGCTCAA
>DATMIH010000035.1:0-2979 GCA_035554595.1 Solirubrobacterales bacterium | reverse complement strand
ACCACCTACGCCTCCGAGCGGGTCGCCTTCGGCAAGCCGATCCTCGACCTGCAGGCGATCCAGTTCAAGCTGGCCGAGATGGAGACCGGCACCGCCGCCGCCCGCGAGCTGCTCTACAAGGCCTGCGCGATGGCCGACCAGAACGACCCTGGCCTGGCCAAGCACTCCTCGATGGCGAAGCTCTTTGCTTCCGACAACGCAATGCGGGTCACGGTCGAGGCGATCCAGGTGCTCGGCGGCTACGGCTACGTCAAGGAGTACCCGGTCGAGCGGATGATGCGCGACGCCAAGATCACCCAGATCTACGAGGGCACCAACGAGATCCAGCGCGTGGTGATCTCGCGCGCGATGGACCCGCGGCGGCGCTAGCCCTTAAAAGATCTGACCATTTTTCATTAAGTCGGTTGGTCCAAGATCTGTAGATTGCAGCGTCACTAATCGACCGGAGGGCAGACCGACCATGTTTACTCGTCTCAGACTCGTGATGATGTGCGCGATTTCGGTAGCCGCGTTTTCGCTGTTCGTTTCGACCGGATCTGCAGCGGCCGCCGGCGAAATCAAAGGCGAAGTGGTTAAAGCCGGAAGCAGCATCGCCATCGAAGGCGTCGAAGTCTGCGCTTATCAGCTACCGACCTACGAACTTTTCGCCTGCAAAGAAACAGACATCAACGGGAGATACGTACTCAGTGGACTTCCCGAAGGCGAATACATCGTCGAATTCTGGGCTCCATACCTCGGCTTCGCACCCCAGTTCTTCAATGGGGTGGCGAGTTATGAAGAAGCCGAAGAAATCCCCGTTAGCGGTGGCCCGGTTTCGGGCATAGATGCCGAACTGGAGAAAGGTGGTGCGATCGAGGGCCGCGTTTCGGATGCCTCGACGGGCGCCGGCATCAAAGGTGTCTTTGTATGTGCCTACTCGCGTGTGATCGCCGGCAATTGCGTCACCACGAACCCAGCGGGTGACTACGCGGTCGAAGGCCTAGCCACCGGCTCCTACGCCGTTGAATTTTCGACCGAATCGCCCGCCTACCCGACGCTTTTCTACAACCAGCAGTCAAATCCCAGCAGCGCGAATCTCGTCACCGTCACCGCACCGAACGTGACCGGCAACATCAACGCTCAGATGGGCAAACCCAAAGTCGTAGTCATCCCGACTCCGGCGCCGCCGGCCGCGCCTCCGGCGCCTCGGAAACACAAGGCCAAGACCCTCAAATGCCACAAGGGCTTCAAGAAGACCAAGCGGCACGGTCGTCAGGTCTGCGTCAAGAAGCACAAGAGGAAGAAACACCACTCCTGAGGCTGGGGCGGAGGGCGGCGACGGCCAAGACGCGGCTTACGGCTCGTCGCCGCCCCGGCGCTCCTCGATGATTTCGGAGCGTTTGCTTTTGCGGCCGCGGTTCACATTGAGGTGAGCGAGCAGGCACACCCTGGCAACTACCAATGCGGTAGCCCCTATCGCCCGGTCGGGCTTCGCCCACTCAATCAGATCACCCAGCGCCGGTGCTCGCCGTCTTGGCTCTCGGGGTTGCACTCGACCGGGGGCGCCGAGTTAAAGGCATGTCAATGAAAGAGACGGCTTCACATCCCGGCAATACCGTCACGAGTACCTGTGCCTGTAGCGTCCAGCGATGTGGTTGCACCGATCGAAGCCGTCACCTTCGACTTCTGGAACACGATCGCGCGGGCCCCGTCTGGCTTAATGAGCGAGGCGCGGCGGCGGGCGATTGTCGAGGCCTGCGCGGAGTGCGACGTAGAGCTCGAGGCCGAGCTCCTGGTCGAGGCCCTCAGCGAAGTCACCCGCTCGTATGAGAGCTCCTGGTCGGTGGGGGAGCATTTCCACCCGCGCGAGGGGGCGGAGATGTTGGTGCGCTCGCTCGGGCTGGAGGGGACCGCGAGGGAGAGGACGGCGGAAGCGTTCCTGACCGTGGCGCGCAACGCGCCCGTGGAGTTGTCGGTCGATATCCGCTCCAGCCTGGAGGCACTTCGGTCGTGCGGCATCCGCTTGGGAATCGTCTGCGACGTCGGCTTCAGCGGCGGCGAGGTGCTGCGCGAACTGCTCGACCGCGAGGGCCTGCTCATTTACTTCTCAGGCTGGGCCTTCTCCGATGAGGTCGGCCACTACAAGCCGGCGCCGCAGATCTTCGAAGCCGTCCTGGCGGCGCTCGACGCCGAGCCGGGGGCCGCGATGCACGTGGGCGATCTGCGCCGCACCGACATCGCTGGCGCATCGGCGCTTGGCATGAGGACGGCCCGCTACCGGGCTCTGCACGACGATCCGGAGGTCGACGGTGCGATCGAGGCGGACTTCGTGCTCGACAGTCACCGCGAGCTGCCGCCCCTCCTCGAACGCCTCGCCACTCGCTAAGAGCTGCCCTCCGCCACCTGCGGCCCGCTCTCCACCTCGATCGCGGGCAGCCGCCGCTCGAGCCAGTCCGGGCACCACCAGTTGCGGGCGCCGAGCAGCTGCATCACGGCGGGGACGAGGACCATGCGGACCACGGTCGCGTCGAGGAAGATCGCCGCTGCGAGGCCGATGCCGAAGAGCTTGAGGAAGACTTCGGGCGAGGCGACGAAGGCGAGGAAGACGACGACCATGATCGCCGCCGCCGCGGTGATCACGCGCGCGGTCTTGGCCAAGCCGTCGGCCACGGCGCGCCTGGTGTCGTGGTCGGTGAGGTACTCCTCGCGGATGCGGGAGACGAGGAAGACCTCGTAGTCCATCGAGAGGCCGAAGAGGATCGCGAACATCATCACTGGCATGAAGGGGGCGACCGGGACTTCGTGGTCGATTCCGATCAGTTCGCCGACCGCGCCGCCCTTGGCGACCAGGGTCATCACGCCGTAGGCGGCGCTGACGGAGAGCAGGTTCATGATTCCCGCCTTGAGCGAGATCAGCGGCGAGTGGAAGGCGATCAGGAGGAGCAGGAAGGAAAGCCCGACCACGCCGGCGATGAACCAGGGCATGCGGCCGGTGATGTA
>DATMIH010000034.1:0-25326 GCA_035554595.1 Solirubrobacterales bacterium | reverse complement strand
TTCGACGCTCGCTGTATCTCATCCCGGACTTAGAACACTCCCCCACGCCTGAAGATGCTCTCCAGGCCGGCCTCAGCCGCCTTCGTCGACGACCGCCCGGCGCAGGGCCTCGTCGAAGGACTCGGGCTCGAGCCCGAACGGCTCGGCGCCGCTGGGGTCAGTGACCACGGTGGCGCTCCTCAGCCCCTCAATCAGGGGCCGGGCTACGTTGGTGTCGACCGGCGTCACCAGGCCGAGCCAGAGCGATGAGAGCCAGGGGGTGATCAGGGGAACGGGGATCTGTCGTCGCGGCTCCTTGCCCATCGCGATCGCCATGCGGTCCAGCATGTCGGCGTAGCTGAGGATGTCGGGGCCGCCGATCTGGACCTCGCGTCCCTCGGACTCGGGCACGTCGGGGGCGCGCCGCAGGTACTCGATCGTCGCGTCGATCCCGATCGGCTGGGTCTCGGTGCGCAGCCAACTGGGGGTGATCATCACCGGCAGGCGACCGACCAGATAGCGCAGCGTCTTGTAGGACTCGCTGCCGGCGCCGACCACCATCGCGGCGCGGAAGTAGGTCAGCGGCGGCCCCTCGGCGATCAGCACACGCGCCGTCTGGTGGCGGCTCTGCAGGTGCTCGGAAGCATCGTCGCCGCCGAGGCCGCCGAGGTAGACCACCCGCTCGATCCCTTCCCGTTTCGCCATGCGACCGAAGTTGGTCGCGCCGATTCGCTCACGCTCGGCGTAGCCCCCGCCCCCGCCCATCGCGTGGACGAGGTAATAGGCGACCTCGACGTCGGCGCCCACTCCGGCGAGGCTCTCGGCGTCGGTGATGTCGCCCTCGTGCAGCTCCAGTCCGGCCGCCTCGAGGTGACGCGCCTTGGCGCGATCGCGGACGAGACATCGGACCGAGGCATCGGAACCGGCAAGCGCCATCGCCAACCTGCCGCCGACGAATCCGGTTGCTCCAGCGATGAGTACGCGACGTGCGATCTACCCAAGCTACCCGGCCGGGCTGCGAAGCTAAGCAGGTGCGTGTCCACCTTCTAGAGCGGAGCCAGCGAGTCGAGGTGCCGATCGACCGGGCCTTCGCCTTCTACGGCGACGAGCGCAACCTCGAGCCGCTGACCCCGCCCTGGCTCCATTTCGAGGTGACGACCCCGCGCCCGATCTCAATGGCCTCCGGCGCCCAGCTCGAGTACCGGCTCAAGCTGCACGGCGTGCCGGTCCGCTGGCGAACCCGGATCGACGCCTGGGAGCCACCCTCGCGCTTCACCGACTTCCAGGAGAAGGGCCCCTACTCACTCTGGGAGCACACCCACACCTTCGAGCCCGACGGCGAGAGCGCGACGATCATTCGCGACCACGTCCGCTACGCGATCCCCTTCGGCCCGCTTGGCACGCTCGCGCACCGGCTCTTCGTGCGCAGAGACCTGGAGCGGATCTTCGATTACCGGCGCGATGCGGTCGCGGCGAGCATCACTGGCAAGACCTGACAAGACTCGCCTAGTACCGGTCCCGAACCTCGCTATACACTCAACGCGTGCGGGGGATGATGGTCGGGGCACTGCTGGCAGCGCTGATCTTGTTCGGCGCGGTCAATGATGCGGGCGCAGCCACGCTTCGGGCGGTGTATCGGTTCCAGGGCGATCTCTCTTCCGAAATCGCCTCCGCCCCAGACCTCGCCAACATCGGACAGGGCAACAGTTTTGCCTCCGAGCGGATCAATGGTCTTGGGCGTCAACCGGTGTTGAGATTTCCAGAAGGCAATGGCCTGTCCCTGAACACCACCGGCCTCGTCAACCCCACCAGTAACTCGGTCGTGGTGGTCTTTCGGCTGGCAAGCACGAGTGGCTATCGGCGCATCCTCGACTTCGCCGGCGGAGTCTCGGATACCGGGCTCTACAACCTCGATGGACGCGTGGCCCTCTATGGCGCCAACAGCTCCAGCGAGAACGCCGTGCTGAACAACTCTTATGCCGAGATCGCTCTGACGAATGCAGCTGTCGCCGGCGGCTCAGAGCAGGTCACCGCCTATTTGAACGGCACCGAGGTCGCCGCCGGAAAGGCTTCCGCGGGGTTCGACCTCGGCTCCGGCCAGTTGCGGTTCTTCCGCGACAACACGATCGGCGCGTTCCCGGGCGAGGAGTCAAGTGGAGCCGTGTCCTGCGTGCTGGTCTACGACGGCACCCTGACCGCGAGCGAGGTAAGCCAGGTCGCCGACGACCCGACGTTGTGCCCGGCGCCGAGGCCATCCCCGGGAAGAGCCGAGGCATCAGTGACGAGTAAGCCGAAGGCAACCTCTTCGGGGAGCTCGATGGCGGTCGATACCGGTCTGACCGTGAGCTGCCCGATCGGCCCGACACGATGCCCGGCGATCGGCCGCGTCAGCACCGCTCCGGCTCGAGCACACGGCAAGCCTCTGGGCATAGTCAGGTTCACGGTCCCAGCCGGCAAGAGCACGAACGTGCGGGTGCGCTTGCCCCAGCGGGGAACGAAGATCCTGCGCGATGCCGGAACACTCAAGGTCAGAGTCTCGGCTCAAATCAAGGCCAACGGGAGAACGGCCAGGGCACAACAGGCAGGAAGGATCGTGGCTCCTCGGCCACCCGCCTTCAGGCCCGGCAAGTACACCGGGGCAACAAGCCAGGACCTACCGATCGCGATCACCGTAAACCGGACGGAGGTCCAATCGATCGTTTTCCGCTGGCGCGGAAGGTGCGGCGACGGGAAGGCGCACGCGAACACGGTCATCCTCCGCGGAAGGGCGCGGGTTCGTCACGGGCGCTTCTCCCTGGCGGCCCACCTCGACAGTGGGGGCTCGGCCCGGGTAAGCGGTCGGATCCACGGTGACCATGCCTCCGGCACTCTGTCCCGCCTGGGCGCAAGCGTCTCCGGCACCAGATGCGCGGTGACGAACATCAGCTGGCACGCGCGTACCTCGGGTGTCGAAATCGGCACTTCCGACTGAGGTCGCTAGGCGGCCAGCGAGAAATCGTCCCGTGGCGCGAGCACGACGAGCTCGCCGCCCTCGGCGTACACGGGCTCGAAACTCGCGACCGAGAGCACCACGAAGCTGTAGCCACAGGGGCAGGCCTCGCGCTCGACGTCATCGAGATCCTCGACCACCACCTCGGTTTCCTCAGCACAGCCGGAGCAGAGAACTACCGCTTGCCACATGGCTCGATGGTCGCGCGCCCGTCGGACGGAGCGGCCTGCCTGGCCCTTTCAGAATTTCACCCGCGGTTCCGCTCAGGGGACGGCGGACGTGTGAGCGGGCGGGGTGCGTTCCGGCAGCCCGGCGGACGCCGGCCACTTCGATCCCCGAATCGCGGCCCTGCTCATCAACGGCTTGGATGGGATGCTTTCGCTTCGCGAGTGAACTGAGCAGGGTCAGGAAGCTGACCCACCCGGGGAGGACGGCGACCTTTTAAGCCAATACACCACTGCGTTGAGGGCAAGCGTGGCGGCGAAAATCGCATGGAACAACCTGTCCTGGACCGACAGCACCGCAAAAGCCGCAAAGGTGAGGCTCATCAGCAGATAGAACCCAATCATCCACCGCCTTTGCCGCGGGGAGAGCGGGCGGCGTTGTCTTTCCCCACCCTCATATAGCCCCAGCGTCGCGGTCGCCCGCTCGGTGTCCCCTCCAAGTTGCGGCAGTCCGCTTCGCGTGGTCTCGGAGAGATTGCGCCGCAGCCCCAAGACGACGACGGCGATGCCGAGCCCGATAGCGACAACCCAGGCAATGAGATCGCTACTCATCGGCGCAACATACCGAGGGCAGACGAAGTACCGCTACAGAGTTACTTCACGATCGTAAAACCCAGCGACTTGGGCGCAGAGCGTGCCCCGTCAGGGGCAACGACGGTATTGACGAGCGTGTAGCGCCCGGGCTTGAGCTTCTTATTAGGCGAGACGCGGCCCTGGAAGGCCACCTTGTTGGTGCCATCGTGGCCCGTGAAGGTGAGTTTGCCCGCCGTCACGGTGCGGCCGCTGACGCGCCGGGTGAAGCTGAAGGTGACGGTGGCCTCCTCGTTGAGCGAGAACGAAAACGTCGTTCCGATCGGCTCCTTGGCGCGGCTGACCGTGGCAAGGCGATTGCCCTCGCGCCATCTCGTCTTCGATTGGCGGACGTTCTGCACAAGCAAGACGCGGGGGGTTTCCCTGGGTCCGGACCGCAACAGGGTGGTTTGGGGGGTTCGCCGTGGGCGGCGGTCGTAAAGGTCTGATCGTCGCCGTAGACAACCCCATCCGAGTTTTCGGCGACGAGCCGGAAGTGATAGGTCGTGCCCGGCGCAAGCCCCCCAATAGCGGCCACGAGCGAACTCGCGCTGTCGGAGGCGCCAATGTTCTGGGTAGAAGTTGAGGTCCCGTAAGTTGCGGTCGTCCCGTACTGGAAATACGCCTTACTCGAGCCCCCGGCAGCGAGGGTTCCGTTGAGAGCGGCGCTGGTCTCGTCGATGTTCGTCGCCGCGCCCGTCGTCGCTTCGGACGGGTCCACAAAAGCCCAGGCCGCGCCCGTGTCACTGTTGTCGCGCCAGCCACCGATCAGCGCCGTGTTGCCGTCTCCGGAGAGCGCCACCGTGTACCCAAACCAGGCGGCATTGGTCGCACCGGTGCCGATCAGCTTCCCGCCATGCTGGGTCCAGGTGGTGCCAGAGCGAGTGAAGACCCAGGCGGCGCCTTTGCGGAATTCGTTGCGGGGCGCGCCGATCAGCGCGGTATTGCCGTCGGCGGAGAGGGCGACGCTTTCGCCAAACCCTGCCTGCTCCGGTCTCACCGGTACCGGTGAGCTTTTCTCCTTGTTGGGTCCAGGCCGAGCCCGAGCGAGTGAAGACCCACGCCGCCCCGACGTCGCTGCTGTCGCGGGGGCCGCCGACCAGCGCGGTGTAGCCGTCGGAGGACAGCGCCACGCTCGTGCCGAATTCACCTTCTCCGGCCTCGCCTGTGCCGACGAGCTTTGTTGCACCCGCAATCCTTCCGAGCGCTCCACTAGCTTCGCACCATGGCGAACGGTCACCTGGTCGTAACTGGGGCAGCCGGCTTCATCGGATCCCATCTCTCGCGCCGCTTGCGCGCGGAAGGACTGCGGGTGGTGGGTATCGACTCCCTCGCCTCGCCAACGCCGGCAAGTCTGATCGAGCGGCGCCTGGAGGAACTGGGTCGTGATCCGGGCTTCGATCTCGTGGAACTCGACCTGAACGAGACCAGCCCAGAGAGTCTCTTGAAGAACGCCGACGCGATCTTCCATCTCGCCGGGCGACCGGGGGTGCGTGACAGCAACGAGCGGCTACTTTGGAGGCACAACGTCGCCGCGACTCGAGCGCTGCTCGAAGCCGCGGAACGCGGTGGCGTAACCGACCTCGTCTTCGCCTCCTCTTCGTCGATATATGGCCGGGGCGGTGAGCGTCGCCCCTGTCACGAGGACGACCGACCCGAACCCATCTCCGCATACGGCCGGTCAAAGCTGGCGGCTGAGTCACTGCTTCGCCGCTCGTCCCTGAACACAAGAGTCCTCCGCCTCTTCACGGTCTACGGACCGCAACAGCGCAGCGACATGGCTTTCGCCAGATTCCTCGACTCCGCCCTCTCCCAGCGACCCACCCCGCTGTTCCAGGGGGTCGAGGCGGAACGGGACTTCACCTATGTAGAGGATGCAGTCGAGGGCGTGCTGCGGGCATGGCGAAGGGTCCGGCAGGGCACTTACAACCTGTCCGGCGGAATGCGGGTCCCGCTCCGGGCTCCACTCGCGATTCTCTCCAAGCTGGTCGGCGCTCCCGTCGTCCTCGAGGCAGCAGTGGCGCCGCCGGAGCCGAACGCGACCGAGGCCGACCTCTCGCGTGCCCGCGCGACCCTGGACTACGAGCCGCGGACGCCGCTGCGAATCGGGCTGCGAGAACAGGCGCTCGACGCTTTTGCGCAATTTCGGGCTCACCCGATCGCGGGGCAGGACACGCCAAAAGCCGACTATGCGGGAATGGAGCAGGAGAACATCCGGCCTCCTGCCTAGTCTCGGGACATGCAGCCGGATTGGGGAAGCAGCGGTCGCGCCAGACCCTCGTCGCGTGTAGTGATCCTCAACGGGCCGGCGGGCGTCGGCAAGTCGACGACGGCGCGGGCCCTCGCCGACACCGTCGCGAATGGTGCCTGCATACACGGCGACGACTTGAGGGACTTCATCGTCGCTCGCCAGGACGGGGCCGTCTCAACCGGCCTCGGCTATCGCAACGGGGCCAGCCTCGCCCAGAACTTCGTCAACGCTGGCTACGAGCTGGTGGTTTTCGAGTATGTGTTTGAGACTGCAAGGGGAATCGAGGAGTTCCGGCAGGCATACCAATCGTCGGTCCCCGCCCACTTCTTCACCCTCTGGGCACCACTGGAAGTCGTGCTGAAACGCGAGGCTTCCTGGACCCGGCGGCAACAGCGACAGCCGCTCGGAGAGCGGGTCGAAGCCTGCTACCGGAGGATGCAGGCAAACCTGGGCGCCTTGGGACCGGTCGTGCCAACCGGCGAGTCACAGGTCTCCGAGGTGGTCGCGGATCTCCTATGCCGCTGCGACCGCCGCGAAGGCATGCTTCCGCCTGCGGCGACCGAGTCGATCGCCCTCGCCAGCTAGCCCATCGCCGATGAACTCCGAGTGCCTCGGCGCCGCGGAGACCATCGCTCTCTGTCGCACCAGGCTCTTCCGCTTTACGGATGACCTCGACGCCTACATCGTGGTCGAAGCGCTGGCCGCGCGGCTTCGCTCCGGCCAAGCGCCGCGCCCGAGCACGATGAACGCCCTGCACGGCGTGCTGCAAGCCTGGCAGCGGGGTCAGCCGCTCGAGCTCGGCGCCCCGGCGGTGGCCCTCGAGGAGGGGATCGACCTGGAAGCCGAGTGGAGGCGACGGCGGTCGCACCGGAAAAGCCAACGGCCCCGCCGCCTGCCAGCGCTGGCGGTGATCATCGTCGGGGCGCCGCGATCGGGGACCTCCCACCTCCACCACCTCTTGGCCTACCAGCGCCGCTTCGCCTGGCTTGGGGGGTCATCGTGCTGGGCTTGGCCCACCTACGCACTCGCCAGCGGCGACGCACCCCTGCTCCCCGGCTTGCCGAGCGATGTCTTCGCCCTCGACTCGAAACGCCTGCGGATCGACCCGTCGATTGTCGTCCCCAGCGAGGCCGAGGACGTGATGGCCCGCGCCATCCCTACCTACGATCACCTCCGTGCTCATCAGTACGAAGTACACACCGCCCACATACAGTCGGCGGAGCTCCTCCTGGATTCAGTCTCACATCACATGGATCACTTCAAGACCAACCGGGTGATACTGAAGTCCCCATTCAACAGCTTCAGGATCAGACAGCTAGAGGAGATCTTCGGTGGCGCTGCGCGCTTCGTCCATATCCACCGCGATGGCTACACGGCCTCAAGATCGATTTCGGAGAACGGGTTCTCCTACGCGTTCGCAGGAAGGCGCGTTTCCTCCACAGAAAGCTGGGCGAGGTTCGCACTCGCCGCGGAGGCGGGCCGCGAGCACGCCCAGATACACGCCCTTCGCCTCGAGGACCTGGTCGAGGACCCGGCCACCTGCCTCCGCGACCTCTTCGCCTGGCTGGAAGTGGACGACGCGACCCTGCGCCTGCCCGCGGGGCGGCCACCGCTGCGCGTCAACGGACCGAAAGCACCTCACCCACTGATAGAGGAGGTACACCGACTGGTCGGCCGAGATGACTGACTCATGTATTAGCTTTACCGTGTGGGCTCACATGTGATCGAGGGAAGCAGCTTCAACCAACTATATGCAGGGGTGTTGAACTACTTGCTCTCATACGGAGTGGAGGTTTCGCCGCGCGGAATTCCCACGGTCGAGATCAGGGGGTGCGTACTCCGGCTGAAGAATCCCCGCACGCGGGTGCTTCAAGTACCCGGCAGGGTCCAGAACCCCGCCTTCGCCGTCGCCGAGTCCGTATGGATCCTCTCGGGGTCCGACTCTTCCTGGATCTTCGCCTACAACAAAGGCCTTGCCCGGTACGCGGACGGCGGCGTCCTGCGGGGTGCCTACGGGCCCAGGATAAGGCGTTGGGGTGGCACCTTCGACCAGCTCGAGCGGGTGCGTGACCTGCTCCGGCGCGATCCCCAGAGCCGCCAGGCGGTGATTCAGATCTTCGACCCCGCCCGGGACTGGGTCCCCTCGCGGGACGTCCCCTGCACCATCGGCCACCGTTTCCTAGTCCGCGACGGTGCGCTTCACCTGCACACCACGATGCGCAGTCAAGACGCCTGGCTGGGGCTGCCATACGACCTTTTCGTCAATACGGTCCTACAGGAGCTGATGGCCGGCTGGCTCACGGTGCCGATCGGGGAGTACGTCCACACCGTCGACTCCCTTCATCTGTACGCGACGGACATCCTCGGCGCGGAGGGTGCCTCCAACGGCCAGGACGCCAAGCCCGGCGATTCCACCGCGCTCGACGTCCCGCTCACCGTTCCCTTCGAGGAACTCGACGCGATTCTCGCCGACGTCCGCGAAGGCAACGATTCCTCACTCGCGCCAGGCTGGCGCTCCTATGCAACCGCGATGGCTAGCTACAGGCACTGGAAGGCGGGCTCCACCGAGAAGGCGATGCGGGAAGCCGAGCAGGTCGACGGGCCACTGGGGCAGGCTCTCACACGCTGGTACCGACACCTCGCTGACCGCCTCCAACCGTCCCCGGCCACCGCGACCTGAGATGGCTGAGGGCCCGCTTGTCTTCGGGATCACCTGGGGGACCCATGATTCCTCAGCCGCCCTTTTTCAAGGCGACCGCCTCAGCGGCTTCGTCGAAGAGGAGCGTCTAAGCGGGCAGAAGCACACGGGCAAGTTCCCAAGCCTGGCGATCGCGAGACTGCTTCGCGAAGCCGGAGCCAGCGTGGAGGACGTGAGCTCAGTGAGCTTTGCCTTCCACGCTCGCGGCTACGCAACCGGGCTGGCGTGTGCCACCGCCCAGGCCTGCCGCTCCCCCTTCCAGCGTCGAGGGTGGGCGCGAGCCGCGAGTTACGGCGCCGTCCACCGCCACACCCACAGGCGCCTCCGTCACCTGCGGGAACGCTTCCCGCGGGCAAAGGTTGTGGACACACCACATCATCTCTGTCACAGCCTCTACGCCCAGGCAGCGAGCGGCGAGGAGCGGGTTACGACGCTGGTCGTGGACAGCATCGGCGAGTGGCGGACTACCTCGATCATCGCAACCGAGGGGTTGCGCCAGCAGCCCCACCTGTGGCTGGCAGACCCTCACTCGCTCGGGTACGCCTACGGGGCGGTGACCGAACACCTTGGCTACCGCCGCGGCGACGGCGAGGGAACCGTGATGGCGCTGGCGGCGCTGGGCGATCGGGAGCGCTTCCGGCCGGTGATGGAGCAGGGCATCGCGCTCACCCCGGACGGCTTCCGCCTCAACCCCGGGCTCTTCGCCAAGCGTGTGTTCTCCAGTTCCTGGCCGCGACTGACCGAGTGCTTCGACCGCGAAACCGCGCCGGCTCGCGAGCCCGGCTCCCCGCTCAGGTCCGTCCATGCCGACATCGCCGCCGCCCTCCAGCAGCGGACTGAGGAGGTCCTGCTGCATCTGACGCGCCTGGCGGCGGCGAGAACCAAGGCAACGACGCTCTGCCTGGCAGGGGGCGTCGCAATGAACTGCCTGGGGCTCGGCCGAATCAGCGAGTCTGGGCTGTTCGACCGCGTCGTCGTGCCCCCGGCGCCCGCAGACGGCGGTACCTCGATCGGCGCCGGTCTCGCGGTCCTCGGGGACGAAGCGTTGCGGGATCCCCAGCTGAGGCGGTGGGACCTGGGTCCGGAGTTCTCCGAGCGCGAGATCAACGAGGCGCTCGCAGCCCGCGGCCTCGCCGCGGCCAAGGCACTGAACCCGGTCGAGACCGTACTCGAAGAGCTGCTGGCCGGCCGCATCGTCGGCGTCTGCCGGGGTCGCGGCGAGGCGGGGCCCCGGGCATTGGGACACCGGTCGATCCTCGCCTCCCCCTTGACCCCCGGCATCACCTGCCGGCTTAGCTCGAGGGTCAAGCAGAGAGAGGGCTTCCGCCCCTTTGCCCCCGTGATGCCACGGGAGGTCGTCGCCGACTACTTCAGGGCACCAGACCCCTCTCCCTACATGTCCTTTGCGCTCCCCGCTCGCGATCGTGCTCGCAAGGAGGTGCCAGCGGTCGTCCACTCGAACGGCTCTGCTCGCGTGCAGTCGCTGAGCCGGGAGGAAGATCCCTACCTGTACGAGCTCCTTCAGCGCTTCGCCGCTCAGACCGGGGTCCCGGTTCTGATCAACACCTCTCTCAACGTCAAGGGGGCCGCTATGGCAGGGACGCCGACGGCGGCGATCGAGTCCTTCGAAGCCTGTGAGCTCGACGGGCTGCTCCTTGGCGGGCGGTACCTGCGCCGGTGAGGATCGGCTACTCGTTCTGGGGCTTCCTCGGTGAGGGGATAGTCGACACTCCAGACGGAGGACGGAGCCACCGCCCCACCCTGGTGGCGGCGCTGGCAGAGCGTGGTCACGAACTCGTCTTCCTGCAGCCGAATCGCGACCTCTTGGAGGCAGGCACCCCAGTACGGGTGGACCTTAGGGCAGCTTGGACAGGGGGCTTCCCGGAGCTGGACCTGCTGTGGCTCGAGTGGCGCTGGCCAATCCCCGGGAGAAACACCCCCGCCGATCGCCAGCGTAAGGGGTTCACCCCCGACCTGGAGCGCCAGAGCGCCCTGATCGAGCACTACACGCTGGGGCTGGGCGTGCCCACCTTGATCTGGGACAAGGACCTCCAGCTCGCCCCCGGCGATCCGGTGCGAGACTTACCCCACGTCGTCGTCTGTGAGGCCGCCCTGCACCCGCGAGGCGACGCGCGGAGGCTGCTCTTCCCCGTCTCGGACAAGACCCTCGGCGCAGCACAGCACGAACCTCCGGCGTCTTTCGGGCATGGCGAGCTTGATCTGGTCTACATCGGCAATCGCTATCGGCGCGACAGCGCGTTCGAGCGCTACCTCGCCCCTGCCGCGGCACAGCTGCACCATCACCGGGTGTTCGGAAAGTGGGCGGGCACCGAGCGATGGCCGCAAGTGCAATTCGCCGGGCGCCTCGGCTTCGGTGAGGTTGCCGCTACCTACCGATCCGCCCTCGCCACGGTGCTCCTGCTGCCCGATCGATATGCCGCGGCCGGCCAGATGACCCAGCGCATCTTCGAGGCCTGCCTCGCCGGCTGCTATCCGCTGCTTCCCGCTGAGATTCGGGGGGGCTCCGTCTTCGTCCCCGACGAGCTGCATGTGCAGTCGGCGGCAGACGTTGTCGCCGGCTGCAAGAGGCTGCGCACGCTGAGCCCGGAGGCATTGGCGGACCTTGCCTCGCGATGCCTGGCGCGACTGGACGTCTTCCGGGTCTCCCGCCAGCTCGCCTCGCTCGACGACCTTCTCCACGCCGAGGCGCCGGCGCGATGAGCAAGCACCCTTTCCGCGGCAGGGAGCAAGTGGCCCGCTTGTACGCGGAGACGGAGCGGCAGGGGCGGCGCGTCGGGGCGCTGCTCGGCGCCAAGGTCAGCGGCGAGAACGCCGGCGCCACCATCGTGGCGCTCGCGCGGGAGGCTGCTCCTCCCCAGCCGAGGCTGCTCGAGGTCGGCTGTGGGCGCGGCGGAACCCTCGCGCGCCTGGTCGCGGAGCTCGAGCCGCAGCGGACCGTCGCCCTCGACAGCTCAGCGGCAATGCTGGCGGCGGCTCGCACCCGGGCCGGGCCGGCGGTCGAGACGGTGCACGGCGACTTCCACCTCCTGCCGTTTAAAGAGGGTGAGTTCGACCTCGCAGTCGCGGCGTTCTGCCTCTACCACGCGGACCAGCCAGAGACCGTCTGTGCCGAACTCGCCCGCTGCATAGGTGGCGAAGGCGTGGTCGTTCTCGCCACCAAGTCTGCCAACAGCTACCACGAGCTCGACGCCTTCGTTGCCGCAAGCGGGCTCGACCGGGCGGCGGTGAGCAGGCCCAGCTTGTACGAGCGATTCCACTCCGGGAACCTGGAGGAGGTCGCGCAGGAGGCCTTCGCGACGGTGCTGGTCCGGCACGAAACCCATCGCTTCGTCTTCGCGACTCCTGAGGACGCAGCAACCTATGCCTCTACGGTGCCGAAGTACCACAACTGCCGAGACACCCAGCGCGTCGCTGCGGCGTTCGCCGGAAACTGGCCCGTGGGCGGATTGGCGATGAGCTCGGTCGTCAGCTTCGGGGTCGCTTGGCAGTGAGCTGCCCGCCAGTCTTCAAGCGATACGAGTCCACGGCGCGACTACGCCAAGCCGTGCGCAATCACCGCTTGCTGGTCGCCACGGGCCTGCCGGTGCCCCGGCTGATTGCGGTCCAGCCGGAGAACGGCATGCTCGGCTTCGAGCGAATCGTGGGGCGGCATGCACTCGACATCTCTGACCTCGAGCGGGTCTCGGCGCAGCTCGGGCGCTGGCACTGGCAACTCGCCAAGGAACGCCATGCCGGCGACCGCGGGTCCCTTTTGCGACAGAAGATCAAGCCGTTCCTCCCGGCTCGCGCGAAGCTCCTACGTACCCTGCAAGCGCCCGGCATGCTGGTCGACGGGAGCCAGGCCGGAGCCGTGGGTGCGCTCGCCGAGCGGTGCCCACCAAGCATCTACAAGGACGTGAACGTCCGCAACGTTCTGGTGGGAGCGACGCAGATCTATCATGTCGACTTTGACGACCTCTCGCTGGCACCGGCCGGCTACGACCTGGCGAAGCTCCTCGTCTCCTGGGCGATGACCCATGGCCGTAGACCCCCCGTGGAGACACTTCTAACCAGCTACAACCGAGCGGCGGGCGGCGAGCTCTGTGGTCCCGGTGTCCTCGCGGTGTGGATCGAGGTCCACCATGTGCTCACCAGCCGCTACGTCGGGCGCGGTTCCTACCGGTACCAGTGGGCAGCGGTCCGGACCGCCGAGGATGAACGCCGCGCTCTGGCAGCGCTGGCTTCTTAAAGGACTCCGTACCGAAGCGGGAGGAGATCGCTCAGCAGCCGCGTCGTAATCTTCCCGTCCCGTCGGAAGGCGACTGCCATCTCGCCTCGCTCGGAGAACTCCGACAGTACCTGCAGGCAAGCCCCACACGGCCGGAAGGTACTGGGCTGAGCGCAAATGACGATCGCCTGGAACTCCCGCTGCCCCTCCGCAACGGCTCGGCATGCTGCGGCACGCTCGGCGCAGATGGTGAGACCGAGCGAACTGTTCTCCACGTTCACAGCAGAGAAGACCTCTCCCCCGGCGAGGAGAGCGGCGCCCACCGTCAAGCGGGAATACGGCGCATACGCTCTCCCCCGTGCCGCCTCTGCAATCGCGATGAGGCGTTCTCGATGCTCCTCCGTGAACTCGGCCATGGCATCAAACTAGCGAAGCAGACCTGATAGGCAGCGGCGGAACAGCGGCTACTCATGCCACGCCGCTGAGCCCGTTCGACGAGGCGAAAGACCTGAGTGACCTGGGAGGTGCTGATGATCCTGCTCTCCACCAAGGCCATACCGCTACGGGGATTCGAACCCCGGTTTCCGGACTGAGAAAAGCCCTCTAGCAAGCCGTTTGCGGTCGATTCGTGCCTGCTGAGGCCAGGGAGTTCGGCTGGGTTCGGTCTAGATCGGTGGAGTCGGGGACAAATTTAGGGACAAAGATTTTCGAGCCGTTTCGAAGGTCTTCGGCGTCCTTATGGCGAGTTGGCGAACGATTCTTGTTTCCGGACTCGGATACGGGAGCACGCTCCCGCAAGGAGGTGCCGTCACTCGTCTGATAGGCATGAACGAGTCCGGCCCGAAGCTGGCGACCCGTAAGCGCCGCGTTTGACAAGCCCGGCATGTCGATGGTCAGGTCTCCACTCCAGCGCCGGTTTGCCCTCCTGCGGCGATCGAAATGGGCGGTGCCCGAAAAAGGAGCTTGCGGGTGGACCATCGCAGTCTGCAGATTCGGGCCGTAGCGGAAGCTGCCAGCCGGCATCGAGAAGCTCGCGAATCGATGGATCGAGATGCCGGCGTCGTATTCGGGGACTTCAACGGAGAAATGTGCTGGGGCCGCAGGTCCTGACTTGGCGACGCTGAATCGTGGGCCAAGCCCAGGATTTCGAACGAAGAGTTCAGCGCCGCGCGAGTTTGGACTGGCCCCTGTCACCGTGGTGAAATTGCACGCTGTGGCAAGGAAGGGCCTGATGTCGGCGGGAACAGATGTCGCCTCAACGTCCGTGTAGCCCTCCTCCCCATGGAAGGCAATCGTGCCTTCGTAGCTGCCCCCCGCGACTTCGATCTTTCGCCCTGCACATTTACTGGTGGTGGATTGGCCACTGGGATGGAAGCTGACGGAGATCACGCCCAGCGCGCCGAGATCAGCCGAGATCGAGGTTTCCGTCACGGTGGCGGGAGCCAAGTAGCTGACGCCCATGTTGCCCTTGCGAGCGATGATCTGAACAGAGCCGGGTCGGCCAGACCAGGGCTGGCCGGCGAGGATGACGATCGTGTAGCCATTGGTGCCTTCCAGCTGGAACGAGGGCGACGCCACCGGCGCCTGGGCGGCGAATGCCGGGCTCGGCGAGGCACTCGCGATTCCCACAGCAAGCAGTGCGAGCAGGATTCCGCAGCCGTGCAGCAGGCATACCAACAGCCTCCGATGTCTCGATCTTGCCTCAACCATGCTTGGACCGGTGGGGGCGCACAATGATCGGCTCCGAACTAGCCGAGGCAACTTCGAAGGCTTCTTGCGCCATCGGGTGCACCCTATAGATTCCCCGAGCAATGAGAATGGCTCGTACCCGAAGCTCAAGCGTCGTGTGCCTGACGGCGGCGCTCATCTCTTTTTTCGTCTTTGTCCCCTCGGCAGGCGCCGCCTGCATCACCCGACATCGAGTGCCTGTTGCCAGCGGACCAAATCCCGAGGGAGAAATGTGGACGGTTGAAGGGGAGATCGGTAATAACGGGAGCTGCCGCGAATGGCTCTTCGGGATGGAGTTCAGTCTCCCGGGAGCCGTCAACTGGGGCTCAAGCACCGGTATCCCCGCAGGTGGCCATCTCTCAAGCTCCTACAAAATCAGTGCGTCAGACAACCTGCAAGAAGACGGCGCTTGGAGAGTCATCAGTGGATTCGTGGCCGGCGATGTCGCAAAAGTCACGGCCACGCTGAGCAATGGCAAGCGCCTGTCCTTCAAGCCCCGATCGGCTCCGGCGTCGTTGCGGCGCAAAGTCGTCTGGCTGAGAAACGTGCGCTACTTCGTCCAGTACTACCCGCCGACCGGCTTCGTGACCTCAGCCTCTCTCTTCAGTGCATCCGGGCAGCTTCTGTATCGGACCTCCGGCGGCGAACTCTTCTAAGCGGCTCGTGCCTTGCTGAGTCCCGCAGGGCAAGGACAAGGCTTGTCTTGGCCACATTACGCGCTACGGTTTCGGCATCGCCGCATCGATCGACTTCACGATTTCTTTCGACAGCCCCGACGAGGACGGGTGGATTGTCGCGCGCGTTCTCGAGGTGCCTGGCGCCTTGAGCCAGGGCCGCACCCGCGAGGAGGCTCGGGAGAACGTCCTCGATGCACTGAGCACCGTGCTTACTCCCGATGAGGAGCTCGCCGGCGAAACGGCCGACGCCGATCGCGAGCATCTGCGGTTTACCGCTGCGGCGTGAAGCGCCGCGATCTCGAACGGCACCTTCGAGCGCACGGTTGCCGAGAGGTCGGCGGCTCCAAGCACGCGAAGTGGCGAGGTCCAGATGCCCAAGTCTCGGCTCTGCCTCGACACACGCAGATTGGTCCAGGACTCGTTCGAGCCATTTGCCGCCAGCTCGGCATTCCCGCGCCTCCCAATCCTCGTTAGCTCCCAACCCAGCCGAACTGCTCGGTGTGATTCTCCACAATCATCGCAATTTTACGACGATCTTCGTCCCCTCCGGGACGGTCTTTCCCGGCACGGGTCGCTGCTTCACAACGAAACCGGTGCCGCCTTGTGCCTGCCTGAGATCCTGGGTCCGTTTTATTCCGCAGTCGGCCCTTCTGGCACGCCTTCCAGCCGCCTTGAACCGAAGGCCCTTTATACGAGGAACAACACAAACCCGCGGAGCCGATGACATCGAGACGGGAACATATTCGAACAGATCGTGAAAGGTTGAGGCGCTCGTCCCAGCCACCGTTGCGACCGACACATCTACCAACTGCTGAAAGGCTGTGGCAGGTGGCGCCACTGCCTCGAGGCTGGTTTCGGATTCAACATTGATGCTGGTTGCCGGGACCGTGCCAAATCTCACAGTCGAGACTCCACGAAAATCGGCCCCACTAACCTTGACGACCGACCCGCCCGTCGCCGGGCCAGCAGAGGGAGTAACTTCGGTGATGGTCGGGGCTGGCTGGATTTCAGCAAAATAGGCTAGTTCCCCTTCGAAGCTGCCCGTGTGTTGGGTGGAGCCATTTATCAGATCGCCGAAGAAGCCAAACGCCGTTCCGGGCACTTTATTCATCGCGAGTCCGCCGCCAGGAGGCACATCAAGACCAACGAATTCACCCGCCTCGATAGGCAGGCTCGCTCCAAATGTTTCAACAGCTGACCCGGTGGGCATCACACGTTCTGAAGTGCCGTCCCCAGTAAATTCCAACCCCCCTTGGGACTTGAGGGCACGTATCGCATAACCAGGAACGTTTGTCGCCCCTCGAATACCCCATCTAACAATTGCGCCATTGACCGGAGACTGGACCAGGCCGGAAGATTTCGGCAATTCAAGCGAGAGAAATGTGCACATTTCCTCGTACAAGCCCTGGCATCCGGTCGAGTATTTGCTGGTGTTCAGCTGCGGATTACCGACCAAAACGTTGGCGGCTTGGGCGCTTCCTGAAACAGCCACGAAGGCGCTTACCATCAATGTTACGAACGAAAGGCGACCGAGCGACATGCCCCTCCCCCAAACCACACGGTTCGCGATTGACTAGACTCTCAAGCACCAGAAGGCTACCTCACTGGTATGCAAATGCTGTGGCGATTTGAAAATCGCTCTCCGGACTCTGGCGCCCGTTAACTGAGAATTGCCTCTAGCAAACCGTTTGCGGTCTATTTGTGCCTGCTGATTCCAAGGAGTTCGGCTGAGTTTGGCCTAGATCGGTGGAGTCGGGGACAAAGTTCGGGACAAACTTTTCCTAATGAGGAGTGAGCATCACCGTCGCCTGGATTGACCATCGCAATCGATACACGGCGGCAGCAGACTGCCCGGGGACTTGGTTCGCAAGATGCCCCCGGCACCAGGCACGATCGGTTCCAGACAAAGCGGCGCTGCGCTGTGAACAGCACGGGCCAAGCGCCGCCGAGTTGACACCTAGCCTTCTAACCCGTGAAGATGCTGGGCTGGAGAACGGTGGTCTACGGGGAGCGGTTCTCGCTGTGTCCGCCGCTGCCGTCGGAATCGTAGCGGCGGTAGGTGGTCGCACTCTGCGAATCGAGCAGGGCTTCTATCAAGCAGCCGCATCCATCCTGCCGCTTCTGCTGCTGGCTCATCTAGTTCGCTTGGGCACTTTGCGCGATTCGATTTTCAGAAACCGTAAGCGATTTGACGAGGGCCGCCAAGCCAAGAGAGATGTGGCAAGGCGGTTGGCCGAGGCTCAGGCAGTGGCTAAAGCGCAACAAGCAGACCCAGTTCTTACGCCCCTCGAAGAGGCCGAGATCGATCTGAAGGCGCTGAGAGATGAGATCGATGAAGCGGCTGACGAGATAAGTGGATCTGTCCTCCAGCTTGTCGCCGGAAACCTGATCGCGACTTTGATTGTCGGCTGCACTGGAATATCGAGCGCGTTGATTGCCCTGGCACGTGGAGTCGGTACCAACGTCCTGTTCATCTGCACTGGCATCGCATTGGGGTGGGTGATGCTCGCCTTGCTGATCTTCGAGCTGTTGATCTTCTTCGACCCGCCGCGATCCTGAAATCACTAGGACCTGCGCTGTTTAGCGTGTAGCCGAAAACTACTCATAGCGGCACTTTCAGCCCTGGCGTCCTCGGTCATCATCTCCGGCGGTCTCGACGTGAAATTCCTGCGATATCCCTTCTTTTTCACGTCGTGGGGATGGATATGGGGATGCTCCCTCAATCCCGGCGAGAGAACGCATGTACGGGGTTACGCGGGGTGCAGCCCAGGAGAGCGACACGCGCGTACGAACTCCCAGCCAAATTCGGTGATTCTCACGCTGACGATCCTCGCGCCCTCCTCGCTAATGCTGGCCATCGTCGTAGGCATCGCCCTTTGGAAGCGCAAAAGTCCTAGGCGACAGAGATTGCTGAGACCCGCCGTCTGTCCTTCAGCGAGCTCCCGGCACTCCTCGATAGGAAAATTTTGGACACGAAATGCCTCCTCAGAGGTTCTATCCACAAGCGCATCGAGCAGCATCGCATCATCTGGGTCTAGCTCGGCCAGTATTTTTGGAAACGCGATCCTCGGCTTGGATGGTCTGGATGTGCCGGCGTTTGCGAGCAGGTTCGACCAACGCTCCTGCATCAACGCATCATCCTCCATCGCTCCGTCTTCAAGTACCGCCCGCAGAAACTTGTCTTCAACGGCACGCACCGGCAGACCGGACGCTCGAATCTTTTCGGCCGTCGCCATAAGCAGGTTGGCTTGATGTGGAGCACGCCGATAGCGGATCAGATCAGTCACCCACGCTGCCAACTCACGCACGGGACCAGTAAGGCCAGTTGCCTCAGCGAATGCCTCAATCGCGGGCTGAAGTTCCGCGACCGCTTTAGCAGCAGGTACAAGCTCATCAGTCACGAGCGGAGAGGCTACTTCACGACCTCGATGATCCGAAGATCGACCTTCTGCATGGCAATTAGGCCCGTCTTCGAGACCTGCGGGTAGTGAATATGGACGCTTGCAGGGGTTTCGCAGCGGCGAGGCAAACGGCCTCAATCAGCAATATGCGCAGATATGCGCCGATATGCAGCGATTTGGGAACTTCGGCGTAGAAGTGCCCGAAACGCGAGGGGCCGGTTCGATTTCTGCTCGGGCCGGTCGCAATGGGTAGACCGGGCGGAGGCGAGCAATGCTGAGGCGTCAAGCGCAGATCGAGTCTGCTTGTGCGGAGGGGCATGGGCTCTATCGCTGGCGCAAGGCGATTGCGCCGCGGCCATGTGGGTCCTAGTGACGCCCCCGAGCGTCATCGCGATCGCTCGCTTCGAGAAGCCGATGCGCCCTCGCGATCCGTCGCCGCTAGAGCAACTCGGCGAGGCTCCGGGCAGCTCTCGCAGCGCCGTCGATCTCGACGTCGCGGTAGTCGACGTCGCGGCCGATCTCCTCCGCGATCGCCGCTGCGATCCGCTCCGGTGGAGAGTCGTCAAAATCCATGCAACGACCGGCCCCATAGCGTTCGAGCCGGTGGCGGACATGGAAGTTCTGCTCGAAGTGATGGCGTAGCGGGAAGTAGATGAATGGCCGCTTCTGCGCGGTCAGCTCCATCGACGTGGTAAGACCGCCCTGCACAACCGCCAGGTCACAGGCGGCCAGGTGCCGGTAGAGGTTGTGCACGTAGGAGACCACCTCGAGCCCGGCGTGGGAAGGGAGCGAGTCAGGATCGATGCGGGGGCCGGCGACGACGATCATGCGCAGCTCTGGGACTCGCTCCTTGGCCGCCGGGAAGGCGGCGATCACCCGCCGCAGCAGGTCACCCCCGACGCCGGAGCCGCCGACGGTGACAATGCAGACACGCTCGTCGTCGCCGTAGCCGAGCTCGGCGCGCAACTTGGTGCGCTCGCCGAGGTCTGCGGGGTCAAAGCCAGTTACGTAGCCGGTGAAGTCGAAGTTGCGCTCGGTCCAGTCGCGGATCATCGGCAACTCCGGCCCGAGCCGCTCCGGCACGATGTCGTCGGGGTTGCCGACGAACAGCGCCATGTCGCGAACCTCGGGGTGGTGGGCGATGTGGTCGACCATGTCGGCGTTGTAGTCGGCGGTCAGGAAGCTCTCCCGCTCGCCCCCGTCCTGCATCGGCAGGAATCCGACGAAGTCGGTCAGCCAGGCGAACGGGACCCGCTTCTCGCGCGGATTCTCGTGCAGGTAATAGTCGAGCTCCCAGGCCTCGTCGCCGATCCAGAGGTCGTAGCGTTCGTCGCGCACGACGTCGTGGAAGAGCATGAAGTTCGCGGCGAGGATCTCGTCCATGCGACGCAAGGCGTGGAAGCAGTGCAGGTCGTGCTCGGCGGACTCCGACTCGATGTGGCGGGACTCGTTCGCCAGATGAGCGCTGGCTGGGTGGATGCGCTCGCCTTCTGCTTCCAGCACGCGGGTGACCGGGTGCTGGGCGAGCCAATCGATCTGCAGGTCTGGGTTCAGCCGGCGCAGCTCGCGAGCGATCGCCACGTCGCGCTGTGCGTGGCCGAGCCCGATCGGCGAGGAAATGTAGAGGGCGCGGGGACGGCCGTCGGATCGGTAGACGTTGGCGTCGCGTGGCTTGCGCTTGCGCCCGAAGGCTTCCTCGGAGAAGTCGCGCAGCGCCAAGTTGACCTGCACCGGTTTGCGCGCGTGCAGGAAGTGGCCTGCATCTTTGACCGTCTCGAGCTTCCCGTCGGCGAGACGAGCCAAAGCCCGGGCATCTCGTGGCGGCGTGATTTGGTCGCGCTCGCCAGAGACCACCAGCACCGGGCAGTCCAGATTTCGCGCCAGCTCGCTCAGGGTGCGCCGGTCTTTGTGGAGCTTGCCGTACGCCGTCGCGGCCAACGTCTCGGAATCGGTGTCGAGCGCCCATCCCACCCCGTCCTCGATGGCCTTGGTCGAGTGCGGCTCCGGAAAGCAGCGAGAGATGAACCAGTTCGCGAACCCGGGATAATCCTCGCCCCAATGGGCCGGGTTCATGCGGCCCCACCAACGGTGGGCGGCGGTGGGCACCAGCGGAGAGAGAGACATGGACCGCGGGTTCAGCAGGACCCACCAGTGTGAAGGCGTGTAGGGGAACAGAGGACCGATGAAGGCGGCGCCGGTAACCCGCTCGGGGGCAAGCCGCGCCAGCTCAAGCTGGTACTGAGCACCCGTTGAGAGGCTCGCCGTCACCGCCCGCTCGGTCCCGCTCGCATCCATTACGGCAAGGAAGTCCCGAGCGAACTCCGCGGCTCCGTAGCGCTGCGGGTCGCGACAGCGATCGGAGCGCCCGTTGCCGAGGCCGTCCATCGCCAGCACCCGAAAGTGGCGCGCGAAGTACGGGATCTGCATCTTCCAGTGGCGCGAGTGGACCAGCGACCAGGTCGGCAGCAGGAAGACCGTCTCCTCGCCTTCGCCGTAGACCTCGTAGAAAAGGCGCTGGCCGTCGCGCTCGACGAACCCTTCGGTGTCGGGGTAGACGGCGCGGCTCTGTTCGCGATCGCGATCGATCGCGTGTCCAACCGGCCCGAGGGGCACTGCGGTCCCAGGGATCGTGTTCCTATCTGCCCCTCGAGGGATCGAAGAGCTCACGGGCGTGCTTCGTAGACGAGATTGAAGGGCGTCTCGGCGGCGCGCCGGAAGCGCGTGAACCCACCCTCCGTAACGACCTCGCCGATTCTTGTTTCGCCGGCCTGAGCGCCGAGTGCGAGCCCGACCTCCTGCGACAGCGACGCCGGGGTGCAGAGAAAGGTCGAGAAGCCGTAGAACGCACGGCCGACGGGATTGAGGTTGTCCTCGACACGGTCGCCGGCCATCGGCTCGACGATCATCCACGTCCCCTCTGGTGCGAGAGCCTCGTGGACCTGCCTTGCGGCGCCGACCGGGTCGCCCATGTCGTGCAGGCAGTCGAACATCGTCACCAGGTCGAAGCCGGAGCCGTGATCGGCTGCGGCCGCCGCGGTCTCGAACGTGACCCGGTCGGCGACCCCGGCCTCCCTCGCCCTCAAGCGGGCGGTCTCGATCGAGCCCTCGTGATAGTCAGAGCCGACGAAGGTCGACTTGGGGAACGCCTGCGCCATGAGGATCGTCGAGGAGCCGTGGCCGCAGCCGATGTCTGCGACCTTGCCTCCGGCCTCGAGCTTCTCGACGACTCCGTCGAGCGCCGGCAGCCACGACGGAACGAGGCTCGCGTTGTAGCCGGGCCGGAAGAAGCGCTCGCAGCCCTCGAACACATCGTGGTTGTGCTCATGCCAACCGACACCCTCGCCACTGCGCGCTGCCTCGGTGATCCGAGGCGAATCGATCACCGCGCCGAGCGCGATCTGAAAAAAGCCCGGGAGAAAAGCGGGGCTCGACTCGTCGGTGAGGGCGACCGTCTGCTCCGGCGGAAGCAAATAGGTACCGGCCATCGGCTCGTACTCCACGTAGCCGCCCGCAGCCTGCGCGTTCAGCCACTCGCGGACATAGCGCTCGCTTACGGCGGTCCGTCGCGCAAGCTCTTCAGGCGTGAGCCCTCCGGCACCCGCGAGCGCTCGGTATAGACCGAGTCTGTCCCCCATCACGACCAAAGCCGCGTTGAGGGTCGCCCCCACCTCGTCGACGGCGCGGAAGACGAATTGCTCGAGCTTCTGGCCGTCGACCTCAACGGACTCCTCAACGATTGCCATGGTGGATCTCCTCGGATCGATTTGTCATGTCTTCATGCCTTTTTTCTCCTCAAGCGAGGAGAGCCAGCTGTCGATCGACGCCAGCAGCTCGGCATGACCGCGGTCAAAGCCGAGCAGCCGCTCTTGCATCAAGCCCTTGTTGAACTGCATGACCAGGGCCGCCCAGGCCTCCGCCGAGAAGCCGGTGCTGTCGAGGCCGTACTCCTCGATCGCCTTGGTAAGTGCGTCGCGCAGCAGGGTGCGCCAGCTGTCGTTGACAACATGCAGCCGCTCGCGCATCTCGGGCTTGTTCATCGCGAGCGCTTCGAGCTCCGCCCAAACCTTGGGATAACCCGCGGCCAGGTCCTCCTCGATAAAGCCCATCGCAGTGCGCCACTTCTCGGCAAAGGGCGCGTCGATCCCATACATCGCCCGCTGGCGATCCAGGACACGGCTCGTGAATCGCTCCAGGGTCTGGAGCAGCAGCTCATCAACCGAGCCGAAGTAGTAGTGGACTAGACCATGGTTCTGCCGGGCCTCTTGGGCGAGCTGCCGGGTGGAGATCCCCGCGGCGCCCTCCCTGACCAGCAGTCGCTCCGCACCATCAAGGAACGCCTTCACGTTGGCCTCCCTGATCGAGGGCTCGCCCTCCCTGGCCTCAATCTCTGCGATTGCAAGTTTCTTAGTCATCTGACTTAGTCAGTCATATAAGCACTAGTACAGGCAGCTGTCAACCGGGCCCTGGGGCGTTCCAGCGCCGCCGGGGGCACTTGCTTATGTCGGCGCGGCGACCGTAGCTCCGCCGCTGGCGCAAAGCGAGGCGGAATCGAGTGAAATCGGCGCGCATCGCCTCCATTTTGGGCACTAGTGCCCAAAATGGAGGCGATAGGAGGGGATGGTTCCATTTCCCATTTGCGCCTCCATAAACGACGAAATCCCGCCCTAGAGCGAGATCTCGCGCGAAGCGGCTGAAGGGATTCGAACCCTCGACCTTCTGCATGGCAAACGATCCGCCTCGCAGCCGCTGGCGCGGTCCAGAGCCAATAAGCCGTCCGAGCGTTGTCGTGGATGCGGTTGCTTCAGGCACGATTGCGCTCGGTTTGGGCAGCAGAACCGTCTCGCTGCCCAAACGATTCAGGCGGGGAGCGCATCGCCACATCAGGCGTGCATTGATAGCCCCGCAGTGCTTCGAGGCCCGCTAGCGCTGTGGCGATTTCGCAGGACGTGTGCGACCCGCGCGGAAATGATTGCGGGGGCAGAGCTTGCGTCATCCCCGTCTCCATTCGAGTGGCCGGGCAGGACTTGGCGCGTCGTCAGGGCCGCCAAGTCCTGCCCACGCTTCATCGAGTCTTGAAGCTCGACAGCAGCGGAGCCACCGTCGGACAGGGCTTGATCGTCATCCCACTTCACCCCCTCCCAATTAAATCTAATCTTTCTGATTACTTTAGAAAGATTAGATCAATCAAAAAGAAATCGACTCAAACGACCCGTTTGCAGCTAATTTTCTGTTCAAACCAACCGCCCGTACCAATTGGATTTGGATGCACTGCCGGTCATGGGCCAGAGAGAGAGGAGCGGGGCGTGGCGACAAAACAGAAGCCGAGTGATGGGCCAGGCAACAAAGCGCCGAAGAAGCAAAAGGAGAAACTCACCCTTCAAATGAGGCTCCTAAAGGCGCTGGCCCACCCTCTGCGGGTCGCGATCCTCGACCTGATGAACGCTGGTGAATGGAGTCCCAACGAACTCAAGAAAGCGCTCGACGAGGGACTGAGCCAGGTGAGCTACCACATCAAAGTCCTCAAGGACTTCGGAATGATCGAGTTGACCAGGACCGAGCCCCGTCGAGGGGCGGTAGAGCATTTCTACAGGGCAACCGAAAGAGCCTTTGTCCCTTCGGGCATCGCCAGCGACATCCCAAAGGTGGCGCAGCGCATCATCGGGAACGGCATCTTGGAGAACATCGAGCGCGACGTAGCCGACTCGCTTAAGGCAGGAACGTTCTACGAGCGCGACGATTGGCATGTCGGTTGGCTCCCTGTCGATCTTGATGACCAGGGCTGCCAAGACGCCGAGAAGCTGGCCGACAAGTTCATCGAAGACTTTCTGAAACTTGAAGCCGAATCGGCAAGTCGGCGCGCTAAGAACAAAGACGACAGCGACCACATCTGGATCAGCGCCGTCCTCTTAGTCTTCGGCTCAAAGGACGGCAAGATGGCGAACGTGCCAGCGTGGAGGCACGGTCGCGAACAGAAAAGCCTAAGCCATAAACGCTGCTCAAAAACTTCCTGAGCGCAGGAGTCTTTTCCACATCTACTATCGCCACGCACCGGGCGTTAGGCCTAGGAGCAGTCGTCAGCACGAGGCTCCCTGCGCGCAGACGTTCCGGTGCTTGCTCGATGGACAGGGAGGGCGGTGCAACTCCGTCCCAAAACAGAGAACCCCACCGCCCTCCCTTGAAAGCTGAAGCTGGCAGGCCGAGTCTGCCGGACCTGGGAAGGATCGTCAATTGTCAGCCAGTCACAACGCCTTGGTGGTGCCAACGCTAGACAGCTATGTCGTGTCCTGTTCGTGCGGCTGGGTTGGCGCGAGTCACGACAGTCCGGAGCCTGCCGAACAGGAAGCCAGGGACCACGAAGTCAACCCCGGCTTGGTCTCGAACGGCCGACCGCTGCCCTCCCCTGCCGACGACCGACCCGAGCGGAGGTAGGTCCGTGCGGATTTCGATTCAACTGGGGAGCGAGGCTGGGGACAACCCCATGCAGATTGCCGTTCACTTGAGGGGCGGCGAGGAAGTCGAGTTCAGCGCCGATCCTGACGAGTGGTTCGCCGCGTTCGACAAGGGCCTACGGAAGCGGCGGG
>DATMIH010000033.1:0-12661 GCA_035554595.1 Solirubrobacterales bacterium | reverse complement strand
TTTTTCGGTCGCGTGGGGACCTCAACGCGTTTCACCTGTTTCAGCACGGATCGTGCCGGCTACGTCAACCTTGGCGTGCCAGCCTGGGGGCAAGACAAAGGTTGTCTCGGGCAGCTCGAATACGACCGGGCCTTGCGCCTTTGTCCCTGCGCTCGGCTCGCCGCGCAGAACCGGCGTCTCCACCCACTCTCCTTCGAAGCGGACCTGTCGCGAGCCGTGTTCGACCCTTCCGGCAGAGGCGGTGGGACGGGGATTGGCGCCGGGGGTGATCATCGCCAGGCGGATGTGGACGAGCACCACCTTGGCCTCGGGGTCGCGGTGGCCGTAGAGCCGCTCGTGCGCCGCGGCAAAGCGCTCGGCGAGGTCGGCAGGGTCGGGTTGCGTGGAGCCGCTCACCGGCAGCTCGAAGGCTTGGCCGGCATAGCGCATCTCGTAGGTGACTTCGGGCGTCGCGTCTCGGTCGCCGCCGAGGTCGGCGGCCAGTTCCTCGACCGCGGCGGCAACGCGCTCGGCGCTGAAGTCCTCGCCGACGAGCATCACCGTACGGGTGGTGTCACGGCGGCGGTCGGACGCGCAAAGCCCGAGCGCCGAGAGCACGCCGCCGGCGCGTGGGCAGAGGATGCGGTGGATCTCGAGCTCGGCGGCGATCTCCGCAGCGTGCATCGGCCCGGCGCCGCCAGAAGGCAGGAGGGCAAAGCGGCGCGGGTCGATGCCGCGCTCAACCGTGACCACGCGCAGCGCCCGCACCATCTCCTGGTTGGCGACTCGGACGATTCCTTCGGCGGTCTCCACCGCGGTGAGCCCGAGCGAGGATGCCAGCGATGCGATCGCCATCTCGGCCGCGCCGGCGTCCAGCCGCACGTCGCCGGCAAGCCTCGAGTCGGCGGCGAGCCGGCCGAGCATCAGGTTGGCGTCGGTGACGGTCGGCTCGCTGCCGCCGCGGCCGTAGCAGGCGGGCCCCGGCTCGGCGCCGGCCGACTGGGGGCCGACCCGCAGGGCGCCCCCCTCGTCGCGCCAGCCGATCGAGCCGCCGCCGGCGCCGACGGTGTGGACGTCGACCATCGGCAGCTGGATCACGCGGCCGGCGATCGTGCGCGAGTCGGTGCGCTTGACCTGACCACCCTCGACCACGCAGACATCGCAGGAGGTTCCGCCCATATCGAAGCCGAGCGCGTTGCCGTCGCCGGAGAGCTGGGCGAGCAGGCCGGCGCCGACCGCGCCTCCGGCCGGACCGGAGAGCACGCTCCAAGCGCCGGCGCGCGCCGCCTGCTCGGCGCTCGCTACCCCGCCCGAGGACTGCATGACCAGCGGCGCGGGCAACCCGGCACTCGTCGCGGCCTCCTCCAGCCGTCCCAGGTAGCGACCGAGCAGGGGCGAGAGGTAGGCGTCGATGGTCGTCGTCGAGCAGCGCTCGTACTCGCGGAAGCGGGGCAGGACCTCGTGTGATGCGGAGACGTGCACGCTGGGTAGCTCGCTGCGCAGGTGCTCGGCGATGCGCCGCTCGTGGGACGGGTCGAGGTAGGAGAAGAGCAGGCAGATCGCGACGGCCTCGACGCCGCTGTCGCGTACGAGCTCGGCGAGGCGACCGGGCTCCTCTTCGCGGAGTGGCTCGATCACCCCCTGCGGGCCGATGCGCTCGTTCGCCTCGAAGCGCAGATTCGTCTCGATCAGGGGTGTCGGCTTCGCCGTGCATAGCCGGTAGAGCTGGGGCCGATCCTGGCGGCCGATCTCGAGCACGTCGGCGAAGCCGCGGGTCGCAATCAGGGCAGTGCGGGCGCCGCGTTCCTCCAGCAGGGCGTTGGTGCCGACGGTCATGCCGTGGGCGAAGGCCTCGATCTCACTCTCACTCGCGCCGGCCAGCTCGACCACCGCTTTGACTGCGGCAATTACCGCCTCTGACTGGTCTCCCGGCGTGGTCGGCAGCTTCGCCGTGTGGAGCTGCTCGCCGTCGAAGAGGACGGCGTCGGTGAAGGTCCCGCCTACGTCGACACCGAGCAGCACGCCCCCGAAGCTAACTCAGCGCCAGCTTTCGCGGCGCAGCTCGCCGTCGGCGGCGAGCACGAAGTGGATGCCGTCGAGCTCGGGATCGAGTACCGGGAAATCGCTGCGCAGGTGCCCGCCACGCGACTCCCGGCGGGCCAGCGCGCAGGTCGCGATTGACCGCGCCAGCGGGAAAGGGTCCTCGAGGAGCTGGCGCAGACACGTCGGATCGCGACGCGGGCCGGCAAGGGCCCAGACCGCGTCGCGGGTTTCCTCGTTTGGCGGCTCGAAGCGCCACTCGCCGGGGGCCGGGGGGTTGGTTGCGACGGTTTCCTCCAACGCCGCCTGAGCGGCGCGGGCGCCGAAGACAAAGCACTCGCTGAGTGAGTTCGAGGCGAGCCGGTTGGCACCGTGCAGGCCGGTGCATGAGCACTCGCCGACGGCGAAGAGCCCGGCCAGCGAGGAGCGTCCCTCGAGGTCGACGACGATGCCGCCCATCGTGTAGTGCGCGGCCGGCGCGACCGGGATCAGCTCGCTGGCCGGCTCGAGGCCCGCCTCGCGCAGCGAGGCGAAGACGTTGGGGAAGCGGGCGGGGTCGAGCCGGCGTAGGTCGAGGTGGACCGCCTGGGCGCCGTCGGCCTCCATGCGGTCGAGCAGCGCCGCCGTGACCGCGTCACGCGGGGAGAGCTCGTCGGTGAAGCGGCGTCCGGCCGTGTCGAGCAGCGTCGCTCCCTCGCCCCGCACCGCCTCGGTGATCAGCAAGCCATCGAAGCGGGTGCCGGGCAGAAAGAGCGCGGTTGGGTGGAATTGGCAGAACTCGAGGTCAGCGAGGTCCGCGCCTGCCGCCGAGGCCATCGTCGGGCCGGCGCCGATCGCGCCCCACGGATTCGAGGTGCGCCGCCACAGCGCTGCCGCTCCACCAGTCGCCAGGATCGTCGACGCGGCGGCCACCTGCTCATCGTCTGTGAGCACGCCGTGGCAGCGCTCGCCGTCGCTCCACAGGGCCGTCATCGAGGCGCGCTCACGGACCTCGATCCGCTCCTCGCGGGCAACCATCGCGGCCAGCTTCGAAGTGATCTCGTGACCGGTAGCGCTGCCGCCGGAGTGGACGATGCGGCGCCTTGTGTGTCCGCCCTCCAGGCCCAGCGCAAGCTCGCCGTCGGCGTCTAAGTCGAAGCGGACACCGCGTGAGCGCAGCTCCTGCACGGCCGCGGGCGCCTCCTCGACCAGGGTCCGCACGGCTGCTGTACGGCAGAGCCCGCGTCCGGCCGCGAGCGTGTCGGCGGCGTGCTGCTCAGGCGAGTCGCCGTCCTCGAGCGCCGCGGCCAGCCCGCCCTGCGCCCAGTAGCTGGCGCTCTGGGAGAGCGGCGTGCGCGAGACGAGGCAGACGCGCGCGCCCTCCTCGGCCGCTTTCAGCGCCGTCCAAAGGCCCGCCGCGCCGCCGCCGACGACGGCGACGTCGAACTCGGTTTTGGGGGCTATCGCTGCCCGGCCTCTCGGCGGATCGCCTCGACCTGACCGCGCAGCCAGGCCGCTGCCGCTTCACGAGCACGGGCCCGCTCGTCGGCTATCGCGTCCTCTGCCTCGGCAGCGCGCTTCTCGGCGTCGGTGATCCTCTTCTCCGTGGTCTCTGCCTGCGTCTCGATCTCGGCCAGGCGGCTCTCGGCCTCGGCAACGATTCGGTCCTTGGCCTCGCGCTCGCGGCGCAGCTCCTCGGCGTGGGCGGCCTTGAGTTGCTCGAGTGCCTCGGAGGCCTTGGCGCGCTCGCTCTCGAGGTCGATCTCGAGCGCCTCGATCTCGGCAGCCACCCGCTTCTCGGCCGAGCTGGCCGCGGCAGCCGCCTCCTCGAGGCGGCGCTTCGCCATCTCGACCTGGGCGCTGAGGTCCTCGCCGCTCACGCTCTCAATCTATTACGCGCTGGCGAGGACGGCGCGGTAGGCCTCGAGCGTGCGCTCCGCCATGCGCGTCGCCGAGAGGGTTGCGGCGCGGGCCGAGCCTTCGACCCGGGGGTCGGCGGCGTCGAGCAGGGGCGCGGCCGCGGCGCGCCAGCGCTCCAGCTCGAAGGGGGCGCAGAGGGCCCCGCGCACGCCGCCGAGGGCGTAGGGGGCGATGCCGACCGGGGTGGAGAGGACGGGGACGTTGCAGGCGAGCGCCTCGATCGCGGCAAGGCCGAAGCCCTCGTAGTCGGAAGTGACGAGGACCGCGTTGGCGGCGTTGACCCAAAGCGGCATCCGCTCGGGCTCGATTGCGCCGCCGGTGAGCAGCTCCGCCCCGCAGGCCGCGGCGAGCTCGGCGGCGCGATCATGGCGCTTCTCCGGGCGGGCGGGATTGGCGGGAAAGAGGAGGTAACGGCCGTCCGGCGTGAGGCCGAGCTCGCGCCGCGCCTCGGCCCGAGGGCGCGGCCCGAAGCGGCGCAGGTCCGGCCCGCAGGGCAGGACGGCCGAGCCGGGGACGCGGGGAAGGCCGGGGCGGCTGTCCTCGGGGTCGAAAAGGGCGCGCGAGACGGCGGCGAGGAGGTCGACCCGCCAGGCGAGGCGGCGGGAGAGCGGCCCGACCAGCCAGTGGCGGACGTCGGTGCCGTGGAAGCTGACCAGGAGAGGCCGGGCGCCGGCAAGCCGCGCGCACCAGCCGACGAGGCCGTAGTGGGCGTGGACGAGGTCGAAGCGCTCCCGTCGCAGTAAGCGCCGCAGGCGTCGGGTCGCCGGCAGGTACTCGTTACGGCCGGGCGGGAACTCGAAACGCGCGGTCTCGACCCCGCGGCGCTCGAGCTCATCGATCTGATCGCGAATCCAGCGGCCGCGCTGCGGCGCCCCCGCATCCGGCATGAAGTTGGTCACGATCAGCACGCGCATGTGGGGGAGGCTAGCTCCGGCACTTCCTGAATCGCGTTACAGAGCCGGCACGAACGCGTCTTGTTCGGCGCGTCGGCGCCCTTGAGCATCGATCTCCAAACCGCGAAAAGGAGGCGTTCGATGCTTTACATGTTGATGGGTTACCTGCACGCCGCGGTCGAGGGGCGGGTGCGGACGATTCGCTCACTGGCCGGCGAGCGCGGGCAGGGCACGGTCGAGTACGTCGGATTGATCCTGCTCGTCTCGCTGCTGATGGTGGGCATGGTGGCGGCGATGAAGGGATTCAACGGCAAACAGGGCACCGAGCTGGCGGACGTGATCGTCAACAAGATCAAGGAGGCGGTGGACAAGGTGGCCTTCAAATGAGTGCGGTGGAGGGGCGGTCCGCGCGGGCCGCCCCCGCTCCGTTGCCGCTATCGCGAGGCCTGGGGGATTCGGTGCAGATGCCGTTTGGGCGGATTCCGTCTGGGCCTGGGCCTATGCTGTATTACAGCATGAAGCATCGAACTCAGCTATATCTGGACGAGGGCCAGTACCGCTGGTTGAAACAGCAGGCCGGTGAGGCGGGGAGCATCGCCGCGGTCGTGCGTGACCTGATCGATGCCGAGCGTGCCCGCGGGGTCGATGCCGCCACGGATCCGCTGCTGAGCTACCTCGTCGACGAGGCGCCTGGCAAGGGCCGCAAGCGCACCAGCGTCAGCAGCCTGGATCGCGATCTCTACGGCTCATGAGGTCGGTCTTCATCGACACCAGCGCCTTCGTCGCGCTGCGCAACTCTTCCGAGGCCGAGCACGAGCGGGCACGGGCGGCGCTGGCCGACCTGATCTCCGAGGGCGTCGCGCTCTTTACCTCCAACTACGTCTTCGCCGAGACGTACACGGCCTTGATGGTGCGGGTGGGCCGTGGCGAGGCGATCGAGTGGGGGCGGCGCTTCCGCGACGGCGGCGCTATCGATCTCGTTCACCTGGATCGGCCGACCGAGGAGAGGGCCTGGGAGATTCTCGAGCGCTACGACGACAAGCGCTGGAGCTACGTCGATGCCACCTCCTTCGCCCTGCTCGAGCGCGGCGGGGAAAGCAGCGCTTTCGCTTTCGACGCGCATTTCTCGCAGCGCGGGCTGCAACTTGTACCTGAATAGTTTCTATTGACTGCTCAGGGAGTACCAGCCTATGCTGCCGCCAGGCTCGCGAGGCGCCGGGGTCGATCGAGACCCACGGAGATGCCAGAGGGCTACCCCAGTGGGAAGGAAGGGTCGCGCGTAGGCGCGGCCCTTCCGCCAGCCCCTCCGGATGGGTGCCGCTGACTTAGACTCGCGCTCATGCCAGCCTCCCGCAGTTACGACCGCGCCCCCGCCGACATTCGTCCCGTCTCGATCGATCCGGAATTCGTCGATACCGCTGACGGCTCTGCCCTGATCACGCTGGGTCGCACCAGGGTGATCTGCACCGCCTCGGTCAACAGCTCGGTACCGCGCTGGATGCAGGGCCGCGGCAAGGGTTGGGTCACCGCCGAGTACGCGATGCTGCCCGCCTCCACCGGCGATCGCAAGGTGCGCGACATCGCCAAGGGCAAGCAGGATGGCCGCGGGGTGGAGATCCAGCGCTTGATCGGCCGCTCGCTGCGGGTGGTGCTCGATCCCAAGGCGCTCGGCGAGCGCAGCATCTACGTCGATTGCGACGTCCTTCAAGCCGATGGGGGCACCCGCTGCGCGGCCATAACGGGTGGCTACGTCGCCCTCAGGCTGGCCCTGCAGAAGCTCGTCGACGCAGGCGAGCTGGAGACGATGCCGCTGACCGGATCCGTTGCAGCGATCAGCGTCGGCGTGGTCGGCGATCGCACGCTCTGCGATCTCGACTACTCGGAGGACTCGACCGCTGAGGTCGACGCCAACGTGGTCATGACCGGCGAGGGGGGCCTGGTCGAGGTGCAGGCCACGGCCGAGCGGACGCCGCTGTCGCGCGCCTCGCTCGATGAGCTGCTCGGCCTGGCGGAGATGGGTATCTCGCGCTTGCGCCAGGTGCAGGAGCGGGTAATCGGCGGTGGGTAGTACTCGTTGATCTTCGCCACCGCCAACAAGCACAAGCTCCGCGAGATGCGGGAACTGCTCCCGGAGCTCGAGCTCAAGGCGCTGCCGCAAGGGGTCGAGCTGCCGCCTGAGGAGGGTGAATCGTTCGCGGCGATCGCACTGGAGAAGGCGCGCGCGGCACACGCGGCTACCGGCGAGGCCGCGATCGGCGATGACTCAGGGATCGAGGCGACCGCGCTCGATGGTCGGCCCGGCATCTTCTCCGCTCGCTACGGGGGAGTTGGCGCGAGCGATGAGGAGAACCTCGACAAGCTCCTGCGCGAGGTCGCGGCCGCCGGGGGCGAGCGGAGAGCGGCCTATCACTGCGCGCTCGCCCTGGTGGCAGCAGACGGCAGCGAGCGGGTCTTCGAGGCTCGCTGCGAGGGCCGGCTGATCGAGCAACCGCGCGGTGAGGGCGGCTTTGGCTATGACCCGGCCTTCGTTCCCGACGACACCGGACCCGACGATGAGCACACGATGTCGGAGCTGAGCCAGGCCGAGAAGAACGAGATCAGCCATCGTGGCCGCGCAGCTCGTCTGCTGGCCGCGCACCTCGACGGCGGTCGGATCAGCCAAGAGGCACGATGATCCGCACGAAGAGCGGTGCGGCGGCGCTCTCGATCGCCTCCAACGCGCTGCTGATCGCGATCAAGCTGGCGGCGGGGGCGATCACCGGCTCGATCGCGATCCTCACCGAGGCCGTCCACTCGCTGATCGACCTCGTCGCCTCGGTCGTCGCCTTCGTCTCGGTGCGCAAGGCCGACGAGCCGGCCGACGCCGACCACCCCTACGGCCACGAGAAGGTCGAGAGCCTGGCGGCGACGATCGAGGGGCTGCTGATTCTCCTCGGCGCCGCGATCATCATCTATGAGGCGACGCACAGGCTCGTCGTCGGCTCCAGCGTCGAAACGCTCGGCGTCGGCATCGCGGTGATGGGGTTCTCGGTCCTCGCCAACCTGGTCGTCTCGACGGTGCTGGCGCGCCAGGCGAAGCTGCACGACTCGCCGGCCCTGGAAGGTGACGCCTCGCACCTGCGCACCGACGCTCTGACCTCGGCCGGCGTGCTGGTTGGGCTGGCGCTGGTCCAGATCACCGGAAACGCGGCCTTCGACTCGATCACTGCGCTGGCGGTCGCCGCCGCGATCGTCGTTGCCGGCGTGCGCATCGTCAGGCGCTCCTCCGGCGTGCTCGTCGACGAAGCCCTGCCCGACGCGGAGATGGACCAGATCGAGGCGGCGATCGCCGCGGCGCGGACAGAGGAGGTCGCCGGGTACCACAAGCTGCGAGCGCGCCGGGCCGGCAGCCGTCGCTACATCGACCTGCACGTCCAGTACCGCTCCGGGACCAGCCTCGAGCGCGCCCACGAGCTGGCCCACGCGATGCGCGACTCGATCGAGGCGACGATCCCGCGCGCCGAGGTGCTGATCCACGTCGAGCCCGAGACCTCCCTGCGAGACGCCGAACGAGCCCGCTCGGGCCCGTTTCGAGCGGGGTAGTGAGGCGCCTACCCCTGCGAAGAGTCCGGCCGTGCTTCAGTCGAATTGATATCGCAAGCCCCCGCCTTTGGCGGGGGCTTAGCGACAATCTGCCAGCGCGGCTACGCCGCGCCTAGAAACACGAGTGCGGCGGCCGCTTCGCGACATTCGCCTGGAGCACGGCCGGACTCTTCGCAATGCAGCCGAGCCATCCAAGCTCACGAAACCGCCCCTCGACTCCCCAAGCTTGCGACAGATCCGTAGCCACGGAAGCTTCTATGCGACGGAGGGCTTGGCCGAGCTTCCTGTCGAGTCGCCTCGCGTGAGAGGGGTGGCGGGGGGTCTTCCCAGGAACTCCCGCGAAGCGGCCTGGGAAGACCCCCCGCCACCCCTCCGTCCCTAGGGACTAGGCAGCAGATTTATCGCTGCGGCCAATCCCACCGCCCCGACAGTGATCGAGTAACCGGTGTAGCCGCTGATCGCGAAGAGGACCACGGCGATCGCGCAGATCGTGACGACGGTGATCCAGGAAGCTCGGGCCAGGGACACGGGTCGCTATTTTGGCCTAGATGACCGACTTTGTGGCGCCGTGTGCCTGGGGGCGCGTGTGGACAAGCAGATCAAGGACGCAGGAAGGCCGAATAGGCCGGCCTATTCGGCCGACCGAGGACGCCGAGATGCGCAGCGCCACGCGCGTCATCCAGGTGCGCGTGGCCACGGAGTCGGTCATCTAAATGCCCGACGGTGAGACGAGCGAGGCGGTATCGGCCGATGCGGCCGCCAGCGCACTGGCCTATTTGACCGAGATGTCACCGGACCTGCGCGGCGGCGCGATCCTCGCGGCGGGCGGGGCGGTTCTTGCCGCCAGCGACCGGCCCGAGCGCTGGCGCGAGGATGCCGCGACCCTGCTCGCGGTGGCCGACGGAGCCGGCGGCGAGCCGATCGAGCAGGCCCACGTCGCCACCGAACAGGGCGAGGTCTTCGCCGTTCGCTACGCCGGAATGACGGCGATCGCGGTGACCGATCGCTTCGCCCTCGCCTCGCTGCTCTTCTTCGACATGCGCGCCGTGCTCCGCGATCTCAGCGAGGGCGGCGACGGAAAGGGTCTCGATGCCGCCTAAGCCGCACCGCATCCTGCTCGATCGCGTCTCCGGCTACGCCGATGAGGCGGCCGCGTACATGCGCCGTCGCCGTGTCTCCCGCCAGCCCTTCGCCCGGCTCTACTACCCCGAGGGCCGGGCCAGCGATCACGCCGGCGACTCGCTTGCCGGGGCCGAGCTCTTCGTCGCCGCCGGGCGCTTGATCGAGGTCGCCGGGAAACGGCCAAAGCCATGAGCGAGCTGATCGACGCCGAGGTGGCCGGGCGCGTTCTCGCCGCGGCGCTGGCCAACGGTGGTGACTTCGCCGAGGTTTTCGCCGAACGCAGTGCCGGGATGACGATGGCGATCGACGAGTCCCGGGTCGAAGCCGTTCAGGCGGGGGCGTCGGCGGGCGCGGGGGTGCGGGTGATCAG
This sequence comes from Solirubrobacterales bacterium, assembly GCA_035554595.1. Classification (GTDB taxonomy): domain Bacteria; phylum Actinomycetota; class Thermoleophilia; order Solirubrobacterales; family 70-9; genus VRUE01. The sequence goes on along the minus strand of DATMIH010000033.1, from coordinate 2,776 downwards.
CGGCGCCACCACCTACTTCTCCCATGTCGACGGGCTCGATCCCGCCGATATCGAGCGCGCCGCCGGCGAGGCGGCGGCCGCGCTGCGCGCCGAGCGGGCCGAGCCACGGCCGCTCAGCGCCACCCGGACCACACCGCTGCCGATCGAGGTGGCGCCGGCCGAGGTCCCCGCCGAGCGCAAGGCAGAGCTGCTGCGCGAGCTGGACGAGCGCGCCCGGGCGGCCGGTCCCGAGATCGTCCAGTTCACCGCTTCCTACGCCGAGGTGCGCCGCGAGGTCAGCGTGGCCAACTCAGAGGGCCTCTTCACCGGCGATGACCGCACCCGGGTGCGCATCGGCGCCCAGGCCGTGGCGCGGCGCGACGGCCTGGTCGAGACGGGGGCCGAGACGCTCGGCGCCCACCGCGGCTTCGAGCTCTTCGACGACGATCCCGGTTCGATCGCCGCCGACGCCGCGCGCAAGGCGCTGACCCTGCTCGATGCCGGTCCGGCTCCGGCCGGCTCGATGCCGGTCGTCGTCGGCGGCGGCTTCGGCGGCGTCCTCTTCCACGAGATGACCGGCCACGGGCTCGAGGCCGATCACGTCCAAAAGGGCGCCAGCGTCTATATCGGCAAGCTCGGCGAGCAGGTGGCCCAGCCCCTGCTGACTGCCTACGACGACGGTCGCCTGCCGGGCGAGTGGGGCAGCGACGCGATCGACGACGAGGGGGTGCCGACCCAGAAGACGCGGGTGATCGAGGAGGGGCGTTTGACCGCGTTCCTCTACGACGGTGTCACCGCCCGCCGCGAAGGCGCCGCCCCGACCGGCAATGGCCGCCGCGAGAGCTTCCGCCACTTGCCGGTGCCGCGGATGACCAACACCTACATCGCCCCCGGCGATGCCGAGCCGGAGGCGATGATTGTCGAGGTCGAGCGCGGCTTCTACGCCGTCTCCTTTGCCGGTGGCCAGGTCGACCCCGCCACCGGCGACTTCGTCTTCGGCGTCTCCGAGGGTTACCTGATCGAGGGCGGGAAAGTCACCCGTCCCTGCCGCGGCGCGACCCTGATCGGCAACTGCTTGGAGGCGCTGGCGGCGATCGATGCAGTTGGCAACGACTTCGAGATGAAGACCGGCGTTTGCGGTAAGGCCGGCCAGCGGGTGCCGGTGGGAACCGGCCAGGGCCACGTCCGCATCCAGGCGATGACCGTGGGGGGGACCGAGGTTTGATCGCTCTGGCGCGGCGGGCGGTTGAAGCGGCGACCGCGGCCGGGGCGAGCGACGCCGAGGCCTACACGGCCGAGGACAGTGGCCGCGAGGTGAGGGTCCACGGTGGCGAGGTCGAGAGCCTCAGCGCCGCCACCCAGCGTGGGATCGGTATCCGCGCCTGGATCGGCAAGCGGGTCGGCTACGCCTACGGCACCGATCTCTCCGAGGCGGGCGTGGCGGCGCTGGCGGCGCGGGCCTCGGAAGCGGCGCGGGTCGCAGACGAGGACGAGTTCGCCGGGCCGCCATCCCCCGCGGAGGTTCCGTTGGGCCTTAGCGGCGAAACGAGTGGAAAAGGCACACCGGAACGGGAGGTCGCGCTCCGGGATCCGACGCTTGGCGAGTGGGCGCCGGACCGCCTCGCCGAGCTCGCCCTGGCGATCGAGTCCGCGGCGCTGGCGACCGACTCGCGGATCGCTGGGGTCGAGCAGGCCGTCTACGCCGATTCGGCTGAGAGCGTCGCGCTCGTCTCCTCACTTGGGATCGAGGGCGAGTACTCGAGCTCGAGCTGTTACGGCTACGTGCAGGCGCTGGCCGCGGGCGAGGACGGCCGCGAGACCGGGCTCGGCTTTGACCTCGGCCGCGGCCCGGCGGCCCTCGACCCGGCCGCGATCGGGCGTGAGGGCGCCGAACGCGCCGCGGCGATGATCGGCGCCGGCAAGCCGAAGTCGCGCACTTGCCCGGTGGTCCTTGACCCGACCGTCGCGGCCAGCTTCATCGCCCTGATCGGCAGGGGCTTGACGGCAAGCGCGGTGCAGCGCGGCCGCTCCCCGTTTGCCGAGCGGCTCGGCGAGGAGGTGGCCAACCCGGTCCTCGCTCTGCACGACGACGGTCTCGATCCCGACGGCTTTGCTTCGGCCCCGTTTGACGCCGAGGGCGTACCGCGGCGCCGCACGGCCCTGATCGAGGCCAGCGTCCTGCACACCTACCTCTACGACACCTACACGGCGAATCGCGGCGACGCTGCCTCGACCGGAAACGCCAGCCGCAGCGGTTACCGCTCCCAGCCCTCGGTCTCGGCTTCCAACTTGATCGTCGCCCCCGGCGAGCTGAGCTTTGCGGAGCTTTTGGGGGATGCCAACGACGGCGTTCTCGTCACCGACGTCGCCGGGCTGCACTCCGGTGTTAATCCGGTCTCGGGCGTTTTCTCGGTCGGCGCCTCGGGCCGGGTAATCCGCGACGGCGAGCTGGCCGAGCCGTTGCGCGAGTTCACGATCGCAAGCGATCTGGTCTCGATGCTGCGCGCCGTGCGGGCGGTCGGAGCGGACTCCCGCTGGGTGCCTTTTGGCGGCTCGGTGAGGACCCCGTCACTGCTCGTCGGTGAGATGACGGTCGCGGGATCCTGAGTCCCAAAGGGCTTTTGAGCGCACCCGGCGGGGTCTGACGCCGTGAGCGCTGTTAGATTGCCGCCGATTTCAAACTACCCATCGACGGAGGAGCTTCGACGTGACTAAGGCTGAGTTTCTGGACCAACTTGCAGGCGACGAGCGGCTGGGCAGCAAGAAAGCCGCCAGCGACGCGGTTGACGCCGTGCTC
>DATMIH010000032.1:0-30065 GCA_035554595.1 Solirubrobacterales bacterium | reverse complement strand
CGGAGGCGCTTGATCCCGGCGCGATCGCCGCACCCGGGCCGGCGATGGCGGTACCGGACCGGCGGGCCGGCGCGGCCGAGCTGGAGCGGGCGCTGGAGCGGATGCGCTTCGCCCTCGCCGTCGACGACGACCTCGGCGAGTTCTACCGCCGCTTCAAGGGCGACCCGCTGCTTGGGCCGCTCATACGCCGCCGCCCCCACTTGCGCCCGCGCCGTCGCCCCTGGCCCTGGGAGGCGCTTGCCTGGGCAGTGGTCAAGCAGCTGATCGAGACCGGGCGTGCGGCGCGCATCCAGCGCCGCATGGTCGGCCGCTGGGGCCCGCGACTCGGGCCCCGTGGCGAGGAGGGGCTGCGCGATGTCCCCACCGCCGGCCTGATTGCCGGCCGCGCCCCGGTCGAACTGGAGTCGATGGGGTTGGCGCTGAAACGCGCGATCGCCCTGCGGGCGGTCGCCGGCCAGGTCGCGGGCGGCCGCTGCGAGCTCGATCGGCCGGCGGCCGATCGGCGGCTGCTGCGGGTGCGCGAGATCGGTCCGTGGACCGTGCAGTGCCTCGGCCTCTTCGGCCGCGGCGACCCCGACTCGCTGCCGGCCGGCGACCTGATCTACCTCAAGCTGGTCGGTCGCCTGGCCCGGCTCGGCCGTCGCGCCACGGTCGAGGAGGTGGAGGAGTTCTACGCTCCCTACGCGCCTTTTCGGGGCCTGGCGGGGGCCTGGACAGTCGGCCTATAGAGGGTCATCGCGCGCCGAACTCAAGCGTGCGTGGCTACGGTCGATAAGCGAGCAGATGGAGAGCTCGAAACGGGGCGGTTCCTGGCCCGATAAACGCGTCAACGAGTTCCTCGACCAGATCTCGGCTGGTGGTGAGGACTACCGCCGCCTGGTCGAGCGGCTGCCAGCAATTGTCTATGCCTCCGAGCTGGGCGAGAACGGCCGCTGGCGCTACGTCAGCCCCCAGGTCGAGAAGATCCTTGGCTACACACCGGAGGAATGGCTTGCCGACCCCGGCCTCTGGGCGCGCCTCCTGCACCCAGACGATCGCGAGCGCGCCCTCTCCCAGGAGACCCGCGCGACGATCGGCACCCGTAACCCGCCGCCGGTCGACTACCGGATGATCACCCGCGACGGCCGCATTGTCTGGATCCTTGACGAGGCCGTGCTCGAGCCCGATGAAGCGGGTACGCCGGTCTGGCACGGCGTCCTCTACGACATCACCGAGCGCAAGAGCGCCGAGCAGGAGCTGCAGCGCGCGGCGGCACAGCAGGCAGCAGTGGCGCAGTTGGGAGGCCGCGCCCTCCAGGACGGCGACCCGGAGAGCCTGATGCGCGAGGCGGTCTCGCTGCTCGAGGAGATTGAGGGAGTCCACGCCGCCTGTATCTGGGAGGTGGGACGCGACGGCCGCCGCCTCGGCCTGCGAGCCGGCCTCGAGGACCGGGTCGTCGGCGCCGCTCGCGCCTCGGCCGCCCGCGACTCGCACGCCGGCGCCGCGCTCGACTCGCACCTGCACGTGATCGTCGATGACTGGTCCGCCGAGCGGCGCTTCTCGATGCCGCCGGCGCTGCGGGTGATGGGCGTGCGCAGCAGTCTCGCGGTCGTGATCGACAGCAAGGAGCAGCCTTTCGGGGTGCTCGATATCCACTCCACCGAACCGAACCGCTTCACGCCCCAGGACGTCCACTTCGTCCAGGCCTCGGCCAACGTTCTCGCCGACGCGATCGAGCGCCACGTGACCGACCAGGCCCTGCGTCACCGAGTCCTGCACGACCCTCTCACCGGCCTGCCCAACCGGCTCAGCTTCGTCGACGCGCTCAACGACGCGCTCAAGCGCAGCACCGTCTCGGGGTCGCCGGTCGGGATCCTCTTCCTCGACCTCGACAACTTCAAGCTGATCAACGACAGCATGGGCCACCACGCTGGCGACGAGCTGCTGGGGGCGGTGGCGCCGCGCCTGCGCGGGCACCTGCGGCCGGGCGACATCGTCGCCCGCTTCGGCGGTGATGAGTTCGGCATCCTCGTCGACCGGCTCGCCGACGAGGACGAGGCGGTTGCGATCGCCGACCGCATCGCCGCTGCCTTCGCCGAGCCCTACGCGATGGGCGGGGTCGACCACTTCGTCAGCGCCAGCGTCGGCATCGCCGTGGCGCGGCCATCGACCCGCGAGCCGATCGACGCCGACCTGCTGATCCGCGATGCCGACGCCGCGATGTATCGGGCCAAGGAACGCGGCCGCGCCCGCTGCGAGCTCTTCGATGCCGAGATGCGGGCCGGTGCCCTGCGCCGGTTGGAGGTCGAGCGCGAGCTGCGCCAGGCGCTCGAGCGCAACGAGCTCGAGCTCCACTACCAGCCGCTGATCGCCCTGCGCACGGGCGAGATCACCGGCCTTGAGGCGCTGGTGCGCTGGCGTCACCCCGAGCGTGGCCTGCTCGACCCCGGCGATTTCGTGCCGATCGCCGAGGACAGCGGGCTGATCGAGCCGATCGGCCGCTGGGTGCAGGAGAGCGCCTGCCGCCAGGTGCTGGAGTGGCACGAGCTGCGCCCCGACCAGCGGCCCTTCGACGTCTCCGTGAATCTCTCCGCCCGGCAGGTGACCAATCGCGAGCTGGCCAACTCGATCGGCGAGATCCTCTCCAGCACCGGCCTCGATCCCGTGCACCTGCGGCTCGAGGTGACCGAGAGCGTCCTGGTCGAGGAGTCGGCGACGGCCACCGGCACGCTGGAAGCCCTCAGCGACATCGGCGTCGGCCTCGTCCTCGACGATTTCGGCACCGGCTACTCCTCGCTCGCCTACCTCAACCGCTTCCCCTTCGACGCGTTGAAGATCGATCGCTCCTTCGTCGACGCGCTCGGGGTCGAACAGGAGCGCACGGCGATCGTCGAGGCGATCATCGGCATGGCGCGGGCGCTTTCACTCGACGTGATCGCCGAGGGGGTCGAGAACGAGCCGCAGATGCTCGAGCTGAGCCGCCTCGATTGCGACTACGCCCAGGGCCACCTCTTCTCGCGAGCGCTGCCGCCGGAGAAGATCTCGGCGCTGCTCAGCGAAGGGGTGCCGCTCTATTCGGGAATCGCGCCCGGCAGGTAGTCGTCGCTGAGCAGGCTCGACGGTTCCGGCAGTCCTTCAATCAGCTCGTTGTCGCGCATCCAGCCGATGAATTCGCGCCACTGATCCGGCGCCATGTAGCCGTAGGGCCGCTTGCTGCTTCGCGCCGGGTTGAGCAGAGGCAGCGTCACCGCCAGCTCGGCTTTGGTCAGCTTCGGGTCGAGGTCCGGGTTGGCTTCCTGCAGCGCTTTGGCTGCCGCTTGCGGATTCTCGGCCGCGGCGGCGGTGCCGCGGCCGAGTGCGGCGATGAAGAGCCTGATCGCCTCTGGGTCTTCGTGCAGCCGCTTGCCCTGCGCTGCCAGCACCAGCTCGTCGTAGGTCGGCACGCCGAGCTTGTCGACCGGGGTGACGACTGGGTCGGAGCCGCGCAACCGCAGGTCGACACCCTCGATGTTGCTGAAGCCGCCGAGCAGCGCCTGTGCCTTGCCGCCGAGCAGCGCCGGCAACAGGCCGAAGCCGACGTTGACCGCCTTGACGTCTGAAGTGCTCAGCTTGGCCCGGGCGAGGATCGTCTTCAGGTAAGCGTCCTGGTAGGGGATGCCGGCGGTGGCGATCGTCTTGCCGCGCAGATCCCCGACGCCCTTGATCCCCGATTTCTTCAGCCAGATCATCGATGTCAGCGGACGGTTGACCAGGGCGGCGACCGCCTGGACGTCGAGCCCCTGTTCGCGGGCCAGGATCACCTCGGGCTCATAGGAGATCGCCAGGTCGGTGCGGCCGGCTGCGAGTAGCTTCAGCGGCGCGGCGGGGTCGGAGGGGGTCTGGATTTCGACGTCGAGGCCGGCTTCTTCGAAGTAGCCGAGCTTCTGCGCCATGTAGATCCCGGCGTGATCGGGGTTTGGGTAGAAGTCGAGAGTGAGGCTGAGCGCTTCTGTCTTGCCGGTCGTGTCCTCGCTCTTCTCGCCGCAGGCGGCGAGGCCGAGCGCCAGGGCGAGCAGGGCGAGTGCCAGGGCAACCGCCGGGATCGAGGCGCGCTTCATCCCCTGCTTTCTATCGCCAAGTGACGATGCGACGCTGCGCGAGCGCCGTCAGGGCGAAGAGGAGGAGCGCCATCGCGGAAAGAATCACCACCGAGGCGAAGAGACGCGCCGTTTCCAGCTGGCCGTTGTCTTGGAGAATCAGGTGACCGAGTCCCGAGCTCGATCCGACCCACTCGCCGAAGATCGCCCCGATCGGGGCCAGGACAACCGCGAGCCGGGCGCCGGTGAAGAAGTAGGGCAACGCCGTGGGCGTCTCGAGGCGCCAGAGGATCTGCAACCGCGAGGCGTCGAGGCTGCGCAGCATCTTCGTCGCCTCCGGGTCGGCGGTGCCCAGGCCTGCGAACGTACTCACCGCGACCGGGAAGAAGCAAATCAGCAAGACGACGATGGCCTTGGGCCAGATCCCGAACCCCAGCCAGATGATCAAGATGGGCGCGATCGCGAGGATCGGGATCGTTTGCGAGACGACGATCAAGGGGTTGAGGGTGTCCCTGACCACGCCGGAGAGATGCATGGCGTAGGCGAGTACGACTCCGACGACGAGACTGAGCCCAAGTCCCAGCAGCATCTCTCGCAGCGTCACCCAGGCGTTTTCGGCGAGCAGCGAGCGGCTCTGCCAGAGCGATTCGGCAATTTCGAGCGGCGAGGCGACGGCATAGCTTTCGAGCTTGAGCAGGTCGGCCAGGGCGCCGCTCGAGGCGGCCAGCTGCCAGGCGCCGATCAGCGTGGCCAGGAACAGCGCGGGGAGGAGCCAGCGCCTCACTTCGTGCCCTCCCGCAGCGCCTGCATGGCGTGCTCGCGCACGGTGACGAAGGCGGGGTCAGTGACCGCCTCGTCACGATCCGCTGCCCGCGGCGCCGGCGCGCTCAACGGGGTGATCGTGCGGGTCGGCCGGGCCGAGAGCACGACGATCCTGTCGCAGAGGTAGAGCGCCTCCTCGATGTCGTGCGTGACCAGCACAACCGTGCGGGGGTCGGCGTCGAGGGCGCCCGCCAGCCACTGCTGCATCTCCGCCCGCGTGATTGCGTCGAGTGAGGCGAAGGGCTCATCGAGGGCAAGAACGGGCTTGCCGGCGATCAGGGTGCGCAGAAAGGCGATGCGCTGGCGCATGCCGCCGGAGAGCTCGCTGGGCCGGGCGCGCTCAAAGCCGGCCAGGCCGAAGCGCTCGAAGAGTTGTTTGGCCTGATTGCGAGCCTCGCCGCGCCGGATGCCGCGGTTGCGCAGCGCTAGCGCCGCGTTGTCGATCGCCGAGAGCCAGGGCAGCAGCAGATCGCGCTGCGGCATGAAGGCGCATTGTGCGAGTCGGCCGGTCGCGCCGAGCGCACCGCCGACTTCGACCTCGCCCCGCGAGGGTTCCTGTAGGCCCGCGATCAGCTCGAGCAGCGTCGACTTGCCGCATCCCGACGGCCCGACCAAACCAAGCACACCGTGCGCCGGCAGCTCGAGGTCGAGCCGGTCGATCGTCGCAAGCTCGCCGTAGGAGTGGCCGAGGTTGCGGATCGAGACGGCGGCGTTCGCCGTGCTTCGACGGACCGGTGAAGGGGGCCCGGCGGCGAAATCTCTGGCTTCCGTAGGGGTCACATTGGTATCCTGGCGCACTCCGTGCTCCTGACCAACAAGGTCAGGAAAGTCGATAACCACCCAAGCACGGAACTCATATGGACCCGGCAATCATCGTCTTCGGACTAGGAATCGGCGTACTCGTCGGCATGACCGGTATGGGCGGGGGATCCCTGATGACCCCGTTGCTGATCCTGATCTTCGGCATCCAGCCGACGACTGCGATCGGCACCGACATCTTCTACTCGGCGATCACCAAGACGGTCGGCGGCTGGCGCCACTTCCGCATGAAGACGGTGAACATGGAGCTGGTCAAGTGGCTCTCTTTTGGCAGCGTGCCGGCGGCCGTGCTCGGCGTCGCGATCGTCTCGGTGCTGCAGGACCACATCGGCGAAGACCGCCTTGACTCGCTGGTCTACGCCGTGCTTGGCGGCACCCTGCTGATGGTCGGGGTGATCACCCTGACCCGTGCCCTGATCCTGCGCGACCTCGTGGTCGAGCGCGATCGCTTCGAGGTCGAGCGGCGCCACAAGGTCGCGGCGATCCTGATCGGCGCCACCACCGGCTTCGTGATCGGGATCACCTCGGCCGGCTCGGGCACAGTGATCGCGATCCTGCTGATCGCCGTCTACCGCCTAGCACCGAAGAGAGTGGTCGGCACCGACGTCTTCCACGCGGCGATCCTGCTCTGGGCGGCGGGGATTGCCCACTGGATCGGCGGCAACGTCGACTTCACCCTCGCCGCCAACATCCTGATTGGCTCGATCCCAGGCGTGGTGATCGGCGCTGCGCTCTCCGACAAGGCCCCCCAGGGCTTCATCCGCACTGCTCTTGGCCTCGTCCTTATGGGCTCCGGCATTGTCACGATCCAAAAGGGCGATCCGACGGTCTGGCCGATCGCCGCTGCCGTTGCCGCCCTTGGCCTCGGCGCCATCCTCGCCGCGCCGCGCTGGCTGCATCGCCGCCGTGAGAAGGAAGCGCAAGCTGCCGCTCGCGCCGCGGCGCTGGCCCCGGACGCGACCGGCTGAATGATTAACTAGCTGATCTATGCGCGTCTCAGCCAAGGCTGACTATGCGGTGCGGGCGGCTGCCGAGCTCGCTGCCGCCGACGATGACCCGGTTAAGGGCGAGAAGCTCGCCGAGGCCCAGGACATCCCGCTGCAGTTCCTCGAGCACATCCTGCTCGAGCTCAAGCACGCCGGGATCGTGCGCGCGCGGCGTGGGGCCAAGGGCGGCTACTGGCTCGCCCGCGAGGCCGACGAGGTGACGATCGCTGACATCGTTCGCGCCGTCGAGGGCCCGATCGCCCACGTCCAGTCGGCGCCACCGGAGTCGATCGAGTACCGCGGCAACGCCGAGCACCTGCAGGAGGTCTGGATCGCCGTCCGCGCCAGCCTTCGCACCGTGCTCGAGCACGTCACCCTCGCTGACCTGGTCAGCGGTGAGCTGCCCAGCGAGGTCTCGGCCCTCGCTGCGTCCAAGGACGCCTGGGCCGCACGCTAGGGCTCAGTCGGCCGCGGGGACGCCGCCGGCAACCACGTTGACGAAGTTCTCCAGGTGGCGGGTGGTCCAGCACTCGAAGGCGCCGTCGCAGTAGCGCTCGTAGGCGGCCATCACCGAGTCGCCGTAGTTCCAGTAGAGCTTGGGCTCAGGGTTGAGCCAGAAGAGGCGGCCGGCCCGCTCGGAGACCTGGGCGAAGACGTCGGCGTGGGGCTCGCGGCCGTTGGTGCGGGCGTCGCCGAGCACGATCACGGTCGAGCGCGGGTCGAGGTCGTCTGAGATCTCGCCGAGGAACTCGAGCCAGACGCGCCCGTAGTCGGTGTAGCCGGAGACATCGGCGACGCCGCCCTCGCTGGAGATGCGCTGGGCGATGACCCGAAAGTCGCGCTCGTGCTCGAAGACGTCGGTCACCTCGGAGATGCGCTCGATGAAGACGAAGCTGCGCAGCTTGCGGAAGGAGTCGTGCAGGGCGTGCAGGACGGAGAGGAAGAAGACGCTGGCAGAGGTGACCGACGTCGAGACGTCGCAGAGCACGTAGATCTCCGGCCGCCGCGGCCGCTTGGGCCGGTAGTGCAAGTTCATCGGCACGCCGCCGGTCTCCAGCGAGCCGCGCATCGTCCGCCGCACGTCGATGCCCGCACTCCTGCGGTGGCCACGCTGCTCGTGGCCGAGCGTCGCCAGGCGCCGCTTCATCTGCGAGACGGCGCGGTGCACGGCGGCGAGATCCTGGGTCGGGTTGGTCGGCAGCGCCCGGTCGAGCTCCGCCAGCGGTCGCGACGGGGGCAGGGTGGAGGTGCGCTCGATCAGGTCGCGCTCGAGCTCGCGGCGCAGGTGGCGCTCGAAGGCATTGAGCTGCTCGCGCTCGATCGGCGGCAGCTCGGCGGCGCCGTCCTCGGCCTGGGCCTGGGTGCCTGCCGAGAGGCCGAGGGTGCGGCGGATCCGCTGCACGTCCACCCCGACCACACCCGAACCCTCGCCCTGGCGGCCGAAGGCGGAGATGGCGAGACGGGCGAGGTCGCGCATCTCGCCGTCGTTCTGCTCGATGATCGCTTGGCGGATCTGCTCGCGCAGCTCGTCGATGTCGAGCCGCTCGGCTCCCTCACTGCGCTGGCCGCTTTCCTCGATCCCGCGCGAGATCGCCTCAGTCTCGGCGGCGCGGAAGAACCAGCGGTCGAAGAGCAGCTCAAAGAGGCGGCGGTCCTCCTGGGACTTGGCGATCGTCGTCGCCAGCGCCTCGCGGAAGTCCTCACGCGAGGTCCAGGGCACCTGCTCCAGCGCGGCGAAGGCGTCGAGGATCTCCGAGGTGCCGACGGCGACACCCTCGCTGCGCAGCTCCTCGCAGAAGCCGAGTAGCTTCGCCGCCAGCCCCGGCGGGCCGGCCTCAGCTTTGGGGCCGTACGGGCTCGGCAAGCTTCACCCCGACTCGCTCGGCGACAAGCTCGATGTCGGTGCGGTGCTTGACGATGATCGACATCGATTGATTGAAGGTCTCGCGGTCGATGTCCTCGCTGCCCATCAGCAGCAGCGTGCGGGCCCAATCGATCGACTCGGCGATCGAGGGCGGCTTCTTCAGGTCGAGGTCGCGGATCATCCGCACCACCTCGACCAGCTTGCGGGTCAGCGCCTCGGAGAGCTCGGGGGTGTGCAGGCGGACGATCTCCATCTCGCGCTCGAGGTCGGGGTAGTCGAGCCAGAGGTAGAGGCAGCGCCGCTTCAGCGCCTCGGTCAGCTCGCGCGAGTTATTCGAAGTGAGGATCACGATCGGCATCGTCGTCGCCGAGACCTGGCCCAGCTCGGGGATCGTGATCTGGAAGTCGGAGAGCAGCTCGAGCAGCATCGCCTCGAACTCCTGGTCGGTCTTGTCGATCTCGTCGATCAGAAGGACGACCGGCTCGGGGCTGGCGATCGCCTGCATCAGCGGGCGCTCGAGCAGAAACTCCTTGTCGAAGATGTCGCCGTGGACGTCCTCCCAGCCGTCCTCGCCGCCGGCCTGAATGCGCAGCAGCTGCTTGCGGTAGTTCCACTCGTACAGCGCCTTGGCCTCATCGAGGCCCTCGTAGCACTGCAGGCGGATCAGCTCGCGGCCGGTGGAGCGGGAGAGCGCCTTGGCGAGCTCGGTCTTGCCTACCCCGGCGGGTCCCTCAACCAAGACCGGCTTGCCCAGCCGCTGGGCGAGGAAGGAGACCAGCGCGGCAGGCTCGTCGGCCAGGTAGCCGACCTCGGCGAGCGCCTGCTTAACCTCAGCTGCGGAACCGTCGGCCATGGGGGCGATGATAATCGGCCCTGTGCTCGACCTCGCCCTGCCGCTCGCCTCGCTACTGCCGCACAGCGCGACGCCGTACATCGCGCTGGTCCTGATCGGCTTCGCCGTCGGCATCCTCGGCCACCTCAGCTCGGCCCGCTGGCTCGTCGCCGCCGGGGTGATCCTGATCTTCCTCGGCGCCCTGCTCTTTCCGCTGGCGGTGAATTTCACCCAGGACAGCCCCGGCAGGATCGAAGCACCCGAAGAAAGCCCGCGGGCCCTGGAAACGATTCGCTAGAGCGCACCCGCTAGCTTTACGGCTACGCCAATCCGATCGTCTCGTCCAGGAGGCCCACCGCTTTGAACCGAGTTCGCATGCTTTCCGTTTTCGCCGCGCTGGTAGCGCTGAGCGCAGCACTCGCCGCCTGCGGCGGCGGCAGCAGCGATGACCCCAAGACGGTGGTCGAAGAAGCGACCCTGAAAGGGGTCGAAAGCGGCAAGCTGAACCTCGCGGTCGGCGTCAACGTGCAGGGTAAGAAAGGCGGCAAGGTCGACGTCGCCCTCTCCGGACCGTTCCAGAGCGAAAGCGAAGCCGAATATCCGGAACTCGATCTCGCCATCTCGGCCAAGGGCTCTCTCGGCGGCAAAGACTTGAACCGTGAAGGCGGCGTCACGCTGCTGGGTAACAAGGCCTACGTTGCCTACGAAGGAACCGAGTACGAAGTCGACTCGACCACCTTCAACTTCGTCAAATCCATGCTCAAACAGCAAAGCGGGGGACAGGGTAAATCGAGCGAAATCGTCGCCTGTCAAGAAGCGGCGGGAGAACTCGAACTCTCCGACTTCGTCGAAAACCTGAAGAGCAACGGCAGCGCCGAGGTCGGCGGCACGAGCACGACCAAGGTCAGCGGCGACCTCGACGCCACCTCCGCGATCGAAGCGCTCAGCACGCTGATCGAAGACCCCAAGTGCAGCGAACAGCTGAGCGCGGCCGGTCCACTGCCCTCGGCGGCCGAACTCGACAAAGCGAAGAGCACCGTGCAGGACTCGCTCAAGTCGGCTCACGTCGACCTCTACGTCGGCGACGACCACATCGTGCGGCGGATCGTGGCGCAGGCGACGATCGAACCGCCGAAGAGCTCCAAATCCGGCGCGAAGCGGGTCGAAGTGGATCTCGACCTGACCCTGACCGGCGTCAACGAAGAACAGGCGATCTCGGCGCCAAGCAAGTCGAAGCCGCTCAGCGACCTCTTCCTTAAGCTCGGCATCAACCCGATCGAACTGCTCGGCGCGTTCCAGAACGGTGGCTCGGAAGGTCTTGGCAGCCTGCTCGAAGGGCTCGGCGAAGCCGGCGACAGCACCGGTGGCGGCTCTAGCGGCGGCGGTGGCAGCTCGGGTGGCGGTCAGAAGTCGTATTACGAATGCCTGGGTGAAGCGCACACGCCGGTCGACCTCCAAAACTGCAGAGGGCAGCTCCAGTAGTCGCCTTCCTCCGCACTCCATATGGCTGGCCTTATCTGCTGACGCCGCTGATCCCGCTGGCGGTGGCGCTGGATCTTGCCGGCGCCGCCGCGGGCGCGGTCTTCGCCGCCTCGGCCCTGGGGATCATCCCGACCGCCGCCCTGATGGGCCGCGCCACCGAGGAGCTGGCGGCGCGCTCGGGGCCCGGCATCGGCGGCCTGCTCAACGTCACATTCGGCAACGCGCCGGAGCTGATCATCGCCCTCTTCGCCCTCGGTCAGGGGCTGCAGGAGGTGGTCAAGGCCTCGATCATCGGCTCGATCATCGGCAACATCCTGCTCGTGCTCGGCGCGGCGATGCTCTTCGGCGGCATCGGCCGCGAGAAACAGACCTTCAGCCGCACCGGCGCCAGCGTGCAGACCTCGATGCTGCTGCTGGCGGCGGCTGCGCTGCTGATGCCGGCGATCTTCGAGCTGGTCGACGGCAAGGGCCTGCCGTTGCCCGGGGCCGAAAGCGTCAACTACGGCTCAACCGTTGAGCACCTCTCGTTGCTGGTCGCGATCGTTTTGATCTTCACCTACGTCGCCGGCCTCTTCTTCTCGCTGAAGACCCATCGGGCGCTATTTAACCCGGAGTACGGCGATGAGGACAGCTGGGGCTGGTCGGTGCGCAAATCGGTCCTGGTGCTTGCCGGCGCGGGAATCCTGGTCGGGATCATGTCCGAGGTCCTGGTCGGCTCGATCGAGGAGACCTCTCACGCGATCGGCCTCTCCGAGTTCTTCATCGGCGTGATCGTGGTCGCCATCGTCGGCAACGCCGCCGAGCACTGGGTCGCTGTCCTGGTCGCGATGAAGAACAAGATGGACCTCTCGGTCAACATCGCGATTGGCTCCAGCGCCCAGGTCGCACTCTTCGTCGCCCCAGTGCTCGTGCTCGCCTCCTTCTTCATCGGCCCGCACCCGCTCGCGCTCGTCTTCAACGGCTTCGAGCTCGGCGCGATCCTGCTCGCCGTGCTGATCGCCAACTACGTCACCCAGGACGGCGAGTCGACCTGGTTCGAGGGCGTCCAGCTGCTCGCGGTCTACGTCGTCTTCGGGATCGCTTTTTATTACGCCTGAGGTCGCACGATGGCCCCGTGTGGCCTCAGGAATCGGACAGTGCGGCGAGCGCCTTCAGCACGACGTCGTCGTGCGTTTTGGGTGAGACCTTGGGGAAGACCTTGGCAATCTTGCCCTTCGGGTCGATGATGAAGGTGGCGCGCTGCACGCCCATGTACTTCTTGCCGTACATCGACTTCTCGACCCAGGTGCCGTACTTCTCGGCGACGGCGTGGTCGGCGTCGGCAAGCAGCGTGAAGTCAAGGTCGAATTTGCCGGCGAACTTCCCCACGGCTGCCACCTCGTCTGGAGAGACGCCGATGACGCGTGCGCCCGCCGCTTTGTACTCAGCGCTGCGATCGCGCACGCTGCAGGCCTGGGTCGTGCAGCCGGGGGTATCTGCCCGCGGGTAGAAGTAGAGGACAACCGTCTCGCCTTTGAGCTCCGAGAGCCTGACCTTCTCGCCGTTCTGATCGGGCAGGGTGAAGCTGGGTGCTTTATCGCCGGCTTCGAGCACGCTTACTCGAGGTCCTCGCGACCAGGGTCCTGGCCATCCTCGTCCGCGTCGAGCTCGTCGTCACCCTGCTCCAGCGCGGTCTCAGAGACCGAACCGGTGGCACCGGGGTGGTAGCTGGTCTGGAAGCTCTCCAAGGCGCGGTCGCGGCCGTCTTCGTCGACCGGCACCTCATCGGAGATCCGCACCCACTCGGCACCCTCGTAGGCCTCCATGTTGAAGACCTCCTGATCGAGCGAGGTCGAGTCGTCGACGACGACCAGCACCTCGGTCTGCGGGTTGAAGTAGGTCCCCGGCTGCATCAGCAGCTCCTCGACCTCGTAGAGGTTCTCCTCAGCGGCTCCGGCCATCAGCTGCCCAATCCTATGAAATCGGCGACCTGTCGCTCGACCTCAGCCTCGACGTCGAGCGGCTCCTCGCCGCGGCGCATGCGTCGTTCATTGCGGGCGATCACCAGGTCACGGACTTCGGCGCGCAGCTTCTCGTCGAGATTGCGCTTGCCCTTCTTGCCGCTCAGCTCCGTGTCGAGCAGGGCGGCCATCTCGGCCTCGACGTCGAGCGGCTCCTCGCCTCGCTGTAACCGGCGGTAGGACTTCGCCTCCAGCATCTGGCGCGCCTCGGCCGCCTGGATCGCGAGATCAATCTCGGGCGAGGGCTGGGCCAGGCGCGGCGGCGGCATCGACTGCATGACGCCAAAGCGGCCCTTGCCAAGCTCTTTCCAGGCCGGGCCCGAGCGGATGAAGCTGAAGGCAGCGACGGGCAGGACGAGGAGCGTTATCGCGGCCAGCAGGTAGCCGCTCTGCAGGTAGGTCAATCCCATCGGGCAGACCATCGCCTCAAGGGTAGGGCTATTGCTCTGGCGCCGCTATCCGGTACCCTTTTGGCTTGGTTGACTGACCAGTCAATCGGTGGTCGTCGCCCCGTGGCGATGCCGCATTAAAAGGCTTACGCAACGACATTAAGGAGCCCCCGACCAGTGGTTGACTTCACCCTCACTGACGAGCAGAAAGACCTCCGCGAGCTCGCCCACAGCTTTGCCGAGAAAGAGATGCGCAGGGTCGCCTGGGAGTACGACAAGGATGGCACTTGGCCCCAGGACATCATCGACATGGCCTGGGATGTCGGGTTGATGAACACCCACATCCCCGAGGCCTACGGCGGACCCGGCCTCGACTACCTCTCCGGCTGCCTGATCGAGGAGGAGATGGGCTGGGGCTGCTCGGGCATCGGTACCACGCTGATGGCCAACGGCCTCGCCTCCGCGCCGATCACGCTCGGTGGCTCCGAGGAGACCAAGAAGAAGTATCTCGGGATGCTGACCGAGGACAAGAAGCTCGCTTCCTTCTGTCTGACCGAGCCCGACGCCGGCTCCGATGTCAGCGGCATGAAGACCAAGGCCGTGAAGAAGGGCGACAAGTACGTCATCACCGGTTCCAAGTGCTTCATCACCAACGGCACCTACGCCGACTACTTCACCGTCTACGCCAAGACCGATCCCGAGGGCGGGCACCGCGGGATCAGCGCCTTCGTCGTCGATGCTGACCTCCCCGGGGTCTCCGTCGACAAGAAGGAGGACAAGATGGGACAGCGGGCATCCAACACCGCGACCATCTCCTTCGACGAAGTCGAGATCCCCGCCGAGAACCTGCTCGGTGAGGAAAACAAGGGCTTCAAGCTGGCGATGATGACCCTCGACCGCACTCGCCCGGGCGTCTCGGCGATGGCCGTCGGGATCGGCCGCGCGGCGCTCGAGTACGCCACCGAGTACTCCAAGGAAAGGGTCCAGTTCGGCGTGCCGATCGCGATGCACCAGGCGATCCAGTTCATGATCGCCGACATGGCGACCAAGGTCGAGGCCGGCCGTCTGCTGGTCTGGAACTCGGCGGTCATGCTCGACCAGGGCATTCGCAACAGCAAGGTCTCCTCGATGGCCAAGCGCTTCGCCGCCGACTCGGCGATGGAGATTGCCGTCGACGCCGTGCAGGTCTACGGCGGCTACGGCTTCATCAAGGAGTACCCGGTGGAGAAGCTGATGCGTGACGCCAAGATCATGCAGCTCTATGAGGGGACCAGCCAGATTCAGCGCCTGGTGATCGCCAAAGAAGTGCTGCTGCCGCGTGCGGTCGGTGAGCCCACGCCCGAGGCAGAGGCAAAGGCCGCCAAAGCGTCCGCGGACAGTCAGTCCGAGCAGGCCGCAGCCACGGTCTAGTCGCACCACGTCACTTAGGGCAGGGGCCCTAGTCAGAGAGCCGCCGGGGATATCCCCGGCGGCTCTCTTCTTTTCTGAGTGGTCCCGGCGTTTATGGTGGGTCGATGGTCGATCGCCGACTGATCCGCATCGCCTCCGACCCCGTTCGGCTTGCGGTGCTCACCCTGCTCAACGAGCGCTCGGCGGGCGCAAGCGAGGTAGCCAGCGAGCTCGAGATGGATCTCTCCGCGGCGGGACGCCACCTCGACGCGATGCACGATGCGGGTCTGATCGAGGTCGTCGGCGAGGTGCTCAACCGGGGGGCGGTCGAGCCGCGCTACCGGGCCCTGGTGCGGGTGCTCTGGGATGACGAGGAGTGGGAGGCGCTGAGCCGAGAAGAACGGCAACGGCTGACCGTCTGGATCATGGAGATGATTGAGTCAGATACCCGCGCGGCGATCGAGCAAGGTACCTTCGCCTCGCGCAGCGATGCGCACGCCAGTCGCACCGTATCTCTGGTCGACGAGCAGGGCTGGGGCGAACTGACGCGGATCAAGCAACAGGCGCTGGACAGCATCTTCGAGGTGCAGGCCGCGAGCGCGGAACGGCTCGCCGAGGCCAGCGAGGAGGGCATCTCGGTGTTGTCGGCATTGCTCTGCTTCGAGCTGCCGCCGCCGGACGGGCGAGCCGGCTAGCTGGCCCGGCTGCCCGTGCGGGCGGCCTTCTGGCGCTTCAGCTTGTCGAGCTCGACCTTGCGCAGCCGCACCGACTCCGGCGTGACTTCGACGCACTCGTCCTCGCGCAGGAACTCGACCGCGGCTTCCAGGGAGAGGCGTTTCGGCGGTGCCATCCGTTCCAGTACGTCGGCCGCCGCCGCGCGCATGTTGGTCTGCTGCTTCTCCTTGGTGGCGTTGACGTCCATGTCCTCGGCGCGGGCGTTCTCGCCGATGATCATGCCCTCGTAGACCTCCTCGCCGGGCCCGATGAAGAGCGTGCCGCGATCCTGTAGGCCGATCAGGGCGTAGCCGGCGCTCTTGCCGCGGCGATCGGCGACGATCGACCCGGTCGGGCGCAGGCGCAGCTCGCCGGCCCAACGCTCCCAGTCCTCGAAGACGTGATGCATTACGCCGGTGCCGCGGGTCTCGGTGAGGAACTCGGTGCGGAAGCCGATCAGGCCCCGAGCCGGCACCAGGTACTCCATCCGCACCCAGCCGGTTTCGTGGTTTGCCATCTGCTCGAGGCGGCCCTTGCGTCCGGCTAGCAGCTGCGTGATCGCGCCGACGTGCTCCTCGGGGGCGTCGATCGCCAGCCGCTCGACCGGCTCGTGCAGCTTGCCGTCGATCTCGCGGGTCAGCACGCGGGGCTGGCCGGCGGTTAGCTCGAAGCCCTCGCGCCGCATCAGCTCCAGCAGGATGACCAGCTGCAGCTCGCCGCGGCCCTGCACCTCCCAAGCATCGGGGCGCTCGGTGTCGCGCACGCGGATCGAGACGTTGCCGACCAGCTCGGCGTCGAGGCGGTCGCGGACCTGGCGGGCGGTCAGCTTGCTGCCCTCGGTACCGGCGAGGGGGGAGGTGTTGATCCCGAGCACGATCGAGAGCGAGGGCTCATCGACGGTGATCACCGGCAGCGGGCGCGGGTCGGCGGGATCGGCGAGGGTCTCGCCGATCGTGATCTCTTCCATCCCGGCGACGGCGATGATCTCGCCCGGCCCGGCCTCCTCGGCGGGTACCCGCTCCAGCGCCTCGGTGATGTAGAGCTCGGAGACGGTGGCGCGTTCGACCCTGCCGTCGGCCCGGCACCAGGCGACCTGCTGGCCGGAGCGGATCGTGCCGTTGTGGACGCGACAGAGCGCCAGCCGGCCGACGTATGGGGAGGCGTCGAGGTTTGTCACGTGCGCCTGCAGCGGGTGGTCGGGGTCGTACTCGGGCGCCGGGATCTTCTCCAGCATCAGCTCCATCAGCGGCGAGAGGTCGCTGCCCTCGCTGCCCTCCTCGAGCGCGGCCCAGCCCGCCTTGGCGTTGGTGTAGACGATCGGGAAGTCGATCTGCTCGGAGTCGGCGTCGAGGTCGAGGAAGAGCTCGTAGACCTCATCGACGACCTCGGCGATGCGGGCGTCGGGCCGGTCGACCTTGTTGACGACGAGGATCACCGGCAGCTTCGCCTCCAGCGCCTTACGCAGGACGAAGCGGGTTTGCGGAAGTGGGCCCTCGGAGGCGTCGACCAAGAGCAGCACGCCGTCGACCATGGTCAGACCGCGCTCGACCTCGCCGCCGAAGTCGGCGTGGCCCGGGGTGTCGACGATGTTGAGCTTGACGCCCTTGTAGTTGACGGCCGTGTTCTTGGCCAGGATCGTGATGCCCTTCTCGCGCTCGAGGTCCATCGAGTCCATCACCCGCTCCGCTACGTCCTGGCCCTTGCGGAAGGCGCCGGACTGCCAGAGCATCGCGTCGACAAGCGTCGTCTTGCCGTGGTCGACGTGGGCGACGATGGCGATATTTCTAAGGTCGTTTCGAGTGGTCATAAAAAGGGGAGAGGTGGGGAGGCGCAGCGCGCGATTCGTGATTGCCTGAATCTCGTGACAAAAACGGGGCCCGCCTTGCGGCGGGCCCCGTAACTGCTCAGTTCGGAACGCGACTACGCGGTCTGCTGAACACTCGCCGCGGCCGGGCCCTTGGGGCCTTCCTCGGACTCGTAGCTCACCTTGGAGCCCTCCGCAAGGGACTTGAAGCCCTCGCCGAGGATGGCGCTGTGATGGACGAAGACGTCCTTAGAGCCGTCATCGGGAGTGATGAACCCGTAGCCCTTGTCGTCGCTGAACCACTTGACTGTTCCAGTCGGCATTTATTGCCTCCACTTGTTGTGCTGCGAACGCGGAGGCTTCGGTAAAGCAACGACGCGAGCGCTAGACACGACTTTTTGCCGGATATCAATCCGACCTAACGCCGGGACCGTAGCAGGGATCAGGCGTCAGGGGCGGCGCTCGGATCGCTGTCCAGCCGTGTTTGAGGAAGCTAGGAGATCGGTCGATACGGTGAACCAGATGAAGCGCATGCACAGTCCCCGTGGCAGGGCGGGCGGTCTTTTGATCCTGCTCCTGGCGATCGCGCTCGTCGCGCTGCCCGCCTCGGCGGTGGCGAGCCGCGCCGTTGGGAAGCTCTCGCCGCGTCTCGTGGAGCTCGCTTCTCCCTCGCTGCGCACCGCCGCCCCCGCCCAGCAGGCCAAGGCGCTCTCGCTTGCCGCGGAAGGACCGGCCAGCCTGGCGCGGCAGGGCCGCCGGGTCCTCGTCTACGTGCGCTTCACCCGTGGTGCCCTGGCGGCGCGCGAAGAGCTGGATGCCGCCGGGGCACAGGTTCTCGATGCCAGTGGCCGCTACCAGACGCTCACCGCGGCGGTCTTGCCTTCGCAGCTGCACGCCGTGACACACCTGCAGGGCGTTGCCGGGATCACGCCCGTGCTCGCGCCGATGACGGCGGCGGCGACCTGTCCCTCCGGCGCGATCGTCTCGGAGGGCGACGCCCAGTTGAAAGCCCACACGGCTCGCGAAGAAGACGGCGTCGACGGCAGCGGGGTCACCGTCGGCATTCTCTCCGACTCCTTCAACCAAGCGACCGAAGCGGCGGACGGCAGCGGCGAGGAGATCGCAACCAAAGCCGCCGACGACGTGAAAAGCGCCGACCTCCCCGGAGTCGGCAACGAATGCGGGAACACCACGCCAGTGGCCGTGCTCAAAAACGAGAAAAATGCCGCTGAAGCTTCTGACGAGGGAAGGGCGATGGCACAGATCGTCCATGACCTGGCACCCGCGGCCCACATCGACTTCGCCTCTGCCTTCAACGGCGAATTCGCCTTCGCCAAAGGCATCAAGGAACTGGCTGCGGCGGGCGCCAGGGTCATCGCCGACGATGTCTTCTACTTCGAAGAGCCTTTCTTCCAGGACGGCCCGGTGGCGGTCGCGGTCAACGAAGTCGTCGAAGGCGGCGCGACCTACTTCTCGGCGGCGGGCAACGACAACCTGCTCGACACAAGCGGCGAACACGACATCGCCTCTTGGGAAACCCCCGCCTATCGCGACTCCGGCTCCTGCCCGCCGGCGGTCGAAGCGAGGGCGGGCGCCAACGGCTTCCACTGCCTCGACTTCAACCCCGATCCCGAAAAAGCCGACCGCACCTTCGGCATCAAAGTGGAACCGGGCTCGGAACTGACGATCGATTTGCAGTGGGACGAACCCTGGAAGGGCGTCGCCACCGACCTCGACGCCTACCTGCTCAACGCCAGCGGCTTCCTGGCCCAAGAATCGGCCGAAGCCAACGTCGAAACGAGCCAGATGCCGGTCGAGGTGCTCAGCTGGCTCAACGAAAGCAGCACCAGCAAGACCGTGCAGCTCGTCATCAACCGTGCCCTGGGCGAAGGTGCACCCCGGGTCAAGCTGGCACTGTTGGAGAACGGCGGCGGAGTGGAAGCCACCGAGTACCCGCGCTCCAGCGGCGAAGACGTGGTCGGGCCGACGATCTTCGGCCACAGCGGCTCGGCCAGCGCGATCTCGGTTGCCGCGGTCCCCTTTAACTCCAACTCCCAGCCGGAGCCTTACTCATCGCGGGGGCCCGTCATCCACGGTTTCGGCCCGGTCGAAGGGAACACGCCGGCCGCGCCTCTCGGTCCGCCGGAAGAAATCATCAGCAAGCCGGACGTGACCGCAACCGACTGCGGCAAGACGACGTTCTTCGCCATCTTCGCCTCGCCCTTCTGGCGCTTCTGCGGGACCTCCGCCGCTGCTCCTCACGCTGCGGCCGTGGCGGCGCTGATGCTCGATGCCGAACCCGCTGCCGACCCGGAAGCGGTTCGGAGCGCCCTGGAAGGAAGCGCCGAACCGGTTGGCAGCTTCGGCTCCTGCGCGGTGGGAGCCGGCCTGGTTGAAGCGGTGGGGGCGGTTGAAGAAGTGCTCGCCCAGACGGGCGCGAGCGCGACAGCCTGCGAACCGCCCGGGCCAGAAGTCGAACCCGACGAAGCGGCCGCGCCCGGGAACTGGGGCAGCGAAGTACCGCCGGCGCCACCGCAGCCTCCGAGCCCGCCGGTGGTCACGCCCCCCGTGATTGAAGAAGAAGAAGAGACGCGCGTGCCCAACCCACGGACCTTCTTCTTGCAGCGGCCGAGCAAGGTCATCCGCACTCGCCACCACGCGGCAAAGGCGGTCTTCCGCTTCGGCTCGAACGAGAGCGAAGCCTCGTTCGTCTGCCGCGTCGATGGCAGCTTCTTCCGGCCCTGCCCGGCGCGGCTGGCGCGCCGCTTCACGCTCGGCTGGCACGTGATCAAGGTTGCGGCGCGCGACTCGGCGGGCAATGGCGACAAGACACCCGCCAGCTACAGCTTCAAGGTCAAAAGAGTCCGCTGAGCAGGTCCAGCTGGGTGCCGAAGTAAACCGAGACCGCGGTAATTGGTAGGTAGCCGACCGCGGTCGTCCAGGTAAAGCGCCAAACCGGCACCCGCGCCGCGCCGGCCGCATAACAGACGATGCTGAAGGGGAAGATCGGGATCAGCCTGGCGGCGATCAGGGCCTTGGCGCCGCCGCGCTCGATCCGCGCCTCGATCCGCTCGAAGCGCTCAGAGCCGAACCAGCGATCGAGCAGCGGTCGCGCCACCGAGCGGCCGACGAAAAAGCAGGCGAGGCCCGAGAGCACCCAGCCGAACATCATCAGCGCTAGGGCGGGGAGGAAGCCGTAGGCGAGGCCGGCGGCGGCATCGACGATCTCGGCTGGATAGAAGACGACCGCGTGGATCAGCGTCAGGGCGAGAATCAGCAGCGGCCCGGCGATGCCGAGGCTGGCGATCTCGCTTTGGACCTTGTCGGTTTCCCCATGAATCGCCGCCAGCGCGGCTTCGTGCAGCTCTGGAATGGCGAAGACCAGGCCGGCGAGCAGGGCGACTCCCGCCACGGTGATGCCGATCTCCGCCAGGGGAGCGCGGCTATCCACGCAGGCGCTCGGCCAATCCGGAGTGGCGGCCGCCGCCGTCGCCGCGGCGCACCGCCGCACCCAGCACGGCGCGGTCGCCGATCAGCACGCAGCTATTGCGGGCGCGGGTGATCGCCGTGTAGAGCAGCGGCCGGCTCAGCATCCGCGAGTGCGAGCGGTGACAGACGCCGACCACGACCGGGACCTCGCAGCCCTGCGCCTTGTGGACCGAGATCGCGTAAGCGAGCCGCAGGGTGGCAGTCTCGCCATAGGGAATAGTCAGTGAATCGCCCTCATCGGTGTCGACGAGGATCTCTTCCTCGTCGGGGTCGTCGGCGCGGAGGAAGACGATCGAGCCGTTCATCAGGCCGAGCTCGTGCGAGTTGCGCGTCTGGATCAGCCGGTCGCCTACCCGGAAGCGGTCGCTGACGGCGCGCTTGCCATCGGGGTTGAGCTCCGCCTGCAGGCGCTCGTTGAGAGCATCGATCCCCACCGCCCCCCTGTACATAGGCGCCAGCACCTGCACCTCGCGGATCGGGTCGACGCCGAAGCGCTTGGGCGCGCGCTCAGCAACGACCTCGACGACGGCTTCGAGGGCGCGCTCGGGGTTGGTCCGCTCGATGAAGAAGAAGTCATGGTCCTGGTCCTCGCCTGGCTCAAGGTGCGGTTCCCGGCCCTGGTTGATCTCGTGGGCGGCGGTGGTGATCATCGACCGCGCCGCCTGGCGGAAGATCTGGGTGAGGCGGACGACGGGAGCGACCCCCGACTCGATCAGGTCCTCGAAGGGCTTGCCCGCGCCGATCGGCGGTAGCTGGTCGGCGTCGCCGACGAAGACGACGTGGGTCGACTCGGCCAGGCCGCCGAGCAGGACCTCGATCAGGCGCAGGTTGAGCATCGAGGACTCATCGACGATCACCAGATCGACCGGCAGTGGGTGGCCCGGCTTGAAGGCGGGCTCGCGGCCCGGACTCCACTCGAGCAGGCGGTGGATCGTCTGCCCGGAGTGGCCGGTCGCCTCCTCGAGCCGGCGGGCGGCGCGGCCGGTGGGGGCGCAGAGGGCGATCCGCAGGTGAGCGGCTTCAGCCTCTTCGACGATCGCCCGCGTGCAGGCCGTCTTGCCGACGCCGGGCCCTCCTGTGAGCACTGAGATGCGCGCCCCGAAGGCGGCGCGGACCGCTGACCATTGCTCGTCGGTCAGCTCGGTCTCCGCCTCATCGCGGACAGGCGCCTCTCCGGGGTCGTGGTCGAGGTGGGGCGGGGCAGCGCAGCGCAGCGCCAGGGTCTGCGCGACCGCCAGCTCGCTGGCGTGGGTCAGCTGGCGATAGAGCCGACCCTCGTCGCTGAGGAGGCCGCTCGCTTCGCAGAGCACCTCCGGGTCTGGGGAAAGGCCAAGCAGCTTGGTGGTGCGGGTCGTCAGCTCGCCGAGCGGCAGGTAGCTGTTGCCCTGCTGTTCGGCCTCGCTGAGGGCGTAGACGGCCGCCGCTTGGGCGCGACGGCTCGACTCCGGCGGCACGTCGGCGGCGAGGGCGATCTTGTCGGCGCGGACGAAGCCGACTCCGTCGACCTCGGTCAGCCGGTAGGGGTCCTCGTGCAAGATCGCCATCGAGCTCTCGCCGAAGCGGGCGTGGATCGGCGCCGCCAGGTGCGCCAGGCCGTGTGGAGCGAGCTGCACGTGCAGCTCACGCACCGCTCGGCTGGCGTGCCAGGATTCGGTTGCGGCCGCTGCCTGGTTGGCGCTGATCCCGCGCAGCGAGCTGAATACGCCCTGCGGATCCGCAGCGATCGCGCCCAGTACCCCCTCGCCGTGCTCATCGACAAGTCGTTCGGCTCTGGCCGGGCCGATGTGGCGCAACGAGGTCAGGTAGGCGATCTGTCCCTCGCGATCGGCGGGATCGAGCGGCAATGCGCCCTGGGCCCGCAGCTGGCGCCCGTAGCGGGCGTGGGTCTGCCACTCGCCGCTGACTTCGGCGCGATCGCCGACGCCGAGGTGGGCGACCGGGCCGACCAGGGCAAAGCCTTCGCCCGACTCGGCATCCTGGACCTCGAGCACCGCGTAGCCGTCGTCTTCGGCGCTGAAGATGACGCCGAGCACCTCGACCGTGGCCGAGTGGGATGCCGCGTCGGCATCGAAGAGCGTGGCCGTGCCGTTCACACGACAAAGCTAGCCTGCGCTGAAGATGGGCAATCGACCGAAAAAACACGGTCTCTGCGACAGCTGCGCGCATCAGCAACTGGTGCCGAACACGCGCGGGTCGGTCTTCTCGCTCTGCCGGCGCTCGCGCACCGACCCGCGCTACCCCCGCTATCCGCGGGTTCCTGTGGCGGCCTGTCCCGGCTACGAGCGGCGTGGGGACGGGGACTGAGCGGTTCCGCTCAGCTGGCCATCGGGTCCGGCACGCCGAGCTGGGAGATTTCCGGTGCGTCGTAGGTGCCACCGGGAACGCCACCGATGATCAGAACGCGGACGCCCTCGTCGCCTGGCCAGACCTTGCGCTTGACGCCGGAGGCGACCCGGGCGATGTGCTCCGGGTCGAGCGGGAAGCGCTCGCCCCCGATCTCGATCTCGCCGCCACCGCGCAGCGCCGTGAAGACCTCCTCCTGGCCGTCCTCGGCGTGGTCGTGCTCTGGGTAGTTCTCGAAGTTGGGGGGAAGGTCGATCACCTGGATGCCGAAGGACTCGACCCCCAGTTCCGCCCGGACGCGCTTGAAGGCGCCGAGGTAGACGGCCTCCATGTCGTCGATCTTCTTCACCGCGTGTCCCGCCATCGTTTTCTCCTCCTGATTGTGGGTGCAGCCTGTCGGCCGGCGCAGGGTAGCGATAAACGAACGTTCGTGCTTTTTTGTACGCTGCGCTGGTGACTAGAGCAAGCAATGCGGTCCTGGCGCGCGAGCGGGGTGGCGGCAAGGGAGCCGATACCCGGGCGGCGATCCTGGCCAGGGCCCTCGACATCGCCTCGGTCGACGGACTCGAGGGCCTGACGATTGGCCGCCTGGCCGGCGAGTTGAAGATGAGCAAGAGCGGCCTCTTCGCCCACTTCGGCTCCAAGCAGGAGCTGCAGCTGGCCACCGTCGCCGCCGCTGCCGAACGCTTCTCGGCCGCGGTGATCGAGCCGGCGCTACGGGCGCAAGACGGCGCTCCCCGCCTGCGCGCGATGGCCGCCGCGTACCTCGACCACCTGGGGAGCAACGACTACTCCGGTGGCTGCTTCTGGGCCGCGACCTCGGCCGAGTACGACGACCGCCCCGGCCCCGTCCGTGATGCGATCGCCGCCGCGCTCGATGCCTGGCTCGGTGAGCTCGAGCGCCAGGCCCGCCTGGCCGGCTCACCCGATCCCGACCGCTTTGCCTTCGAGCTCTACGCGGTGGTGATGGGGGCAAACTCACGCTTCCGGATGAGCGGCGACCGCGCCGTCTTTGGCTACGCCCGCGAGACGATCGAGCGCCGGCTGGCGGAGTTGCCCTCGTGAGCGTCGAGCCGCGCGGCGACGAGTCTGCCGCGGCCGACTTCACCGCCCGCTTCGCCGACTACTGGCGGGCCCCGACGCCGCAGCGGCTCGGTCTTGTGCTGGCCGACCGGGTTCGCCTTGTCGCGCCGATGACGCCGGTGACTGAGACCCTCGCCGAGGGCAAGCGGGCCTTCGCGGGCCTGTTCGAGCTGATCCCGGACCTGACCGGCGAGGTCCATCGCTGGGGCGCAACCACCGACGGCGTCCTGATCGAGTTCACCCTCAGCGGTACGGCTGGCGGCAAGCCGATCTCCTGGCACGCGGTCGATCGCTTCGTGATCGGGGAGGACGGCCTCGCCAACGAACGGGTCAGTTACTTCGACTCGATGCCGATCATCCTCGCGGCGCTGACGCGACCACGGGGCTGGCCCGCCTTCCTGCGCAGCCGCCTCGCTCAACGGGGCTAGGCACGCTCAGTCGAGCAGGCCGACCTGGCGCAGAATCCCGACCGAATCCGAGTAGACGTCCTTGCGCTTGATCAACCCGTCCTCGAAGGGGATCACGTCGACTCCGTCCCAGCTCACGCTTTGACCGCTCGGCGGCGCCTCGAGCTCGCCGCGTCGCAGGATGTTGGAGTGGGTTGCCGTCGCGGTCCACTCCTGCGTCACCACGCCCTCACGCACGTAGAGGCGCCGCGTCTCGAATTGCATGTCGGGCCAAGACTCAAAGATCTTGGCGATGTGAGCCCGCACCTCGGCGCCGCTGGCGCTCTCGCCGGCGGTGTGGTTGGCGAAGACCATGTCCGGCGCGTGCATCGCGACGATTGCGTCGAGGTCCTGTGCGTTCCAGGCATCGTTGTAGCGGCCGATCGCCTCGGTCAGGGCCTCGATGCCGTCGCGCTCGCTCATTGTGGGAACTGTAGACCGGTTACTTGCCCGCGACCGGGGTAGCCGGCGGGGCTCCAGCTTTGAGCAGGGTGGCGAGGTAGATCACGACTGGCTGTCCGCCTTTGTTGGCGGCCCGGTGGATGTCGGATGGCTGCTCGACGATCCAGTCGCCGGCTTTGATCCGGCCGCTCTGGCCGGCCGCGATCTTGCGCACGATCGTCGGGTCTGCATCGGACTGGCCGTGGTGCACGACGACCGAGCCTTGCCGCACGGTGTACGTGAGCACGCCGGACTCGATCCGCGCCACCTGGGTGCCGAGGTGATGGTGGAGGGCAAGCTTGGCTCCGGGCGGGACAACCACGCGGCTCAGGACCAGTTCGCGCTGGGGCGCTCCCTGCACCTTCCCGGTCTGGGCCATGGCGTCGCGCTGGGCTTCCGGTGTGCCGGGAGCGCTCGTGGCCAGGTCGCCACCGGCGAGGCCCGCGAGCGCCACCGCGACTACGGCCAATGTCGTCAGAGCAGCTGCGAGTCGTGTCCTCGATCTCATCGCCGGACAGGCTTTCAGGGTGCCCGGCGGAAGCGCCCGGGCCGGGGATCGGCGTTGGCTAATGTCATCCAGCGAGTAGATCGCGAACGAGGAGGCGAGATGGACGTCGGGATTGGACTGCCAAACGCGGTGCCGGGGACGAGTGGGGCGAATCTGGTCGAGTGGGCGCGCCGCGCCGATGCCCGCGGCTTCTCCAGCCTGGGCACGATCGATCGTGTCGTCTACGACAACTACGAGCCGCTGATGGCGCTCGCCGCGGCGGCGGCGGTGACGGAGCGGATCGGCCTCTGCACCTCTGTATTGCTCGGACCGCTGCGCACGAATCCGACGGACCTGGCCAAGAAGTCACTCAGCCTCAACGCGCTCTCCGATGGCCGCTTCACCCTCGGGGTGGGGCTCGGCGGTAGGGAGGACGATTACGAGGCAAGCGACGTCTCGATGCGCGATCGCGGCAAAGCGCTTGACGCGGCGCTGGAGCGGATCAGGGAGGTCTGGGAGGGGGACGAGGTCGGTCCTTCGCGGCAGGGAGCCCCGGGCCTGGTGGTCGGCGGCAGCGTCGACGCCTCCTTCGCTCGCGCCGCCCGCTTCGGCGACGGCTGGATCGCCGGTGGCTCGCCACCCGAGGAATACGCCGGCATGGCGGAGAAGGCGAAGGCCGCCTGGGCTGCGGCGGGCCGCGAGGGCGAGCCGCGCCTGATGGGCCTTGCCTACTACTCGCTTGGCGACAACGCCGAGGCCGAGGCCGAGGCCTATCTCGGCGACTACTACGCCTTCCTCGGCGAGGAGGTCGCCGGCTACATCGTTGCCGGCGCCGCCAAGGACGCCGAGACCGTCAAGCAGCGCATCGCCGCCTTCGAGGAGGCCGGCTGCGGCGAGCTGATCTTCTTTCCCTCCTCGAGCGATCCCGTTCAGGTCGACCTGTTGGCCGACGCCGCCGAGCTTTAGGCAGCGGAGGACGAGAGTGGCCGACGATCTGCCGGTCCTCCTCTTTGCCTCGAAGCAGGAGCTGGAGGCCTGGTTGGAGGAGAACCAAGGCGGCGCCGACGGCCTCTGGCTGAAGATCGCCAAGAAGGGATCGGGTGTCGAGAGCGTCGACTACGCCGAAGCGCTGGAGCTGGCGCTCTGCTTTGGCTGGATCGACAGCCAGAAGCGCGGCTTCGACGAGGTCTTCTTCCTGCAGCGCTTCACGCCGCGCCGGCCGCGCGGCAAGTGGTCGCAGATCAACCGGGCAAAGGCCGAGGAGCTGATCGCCGCCGGTGTGATGCGGCCGGCTGGGCTGGCCGAGGTGGAGGCGGCCAAAGCGGATGGCCGCTGGGACGCCGCTTACGCCGGTCAGCGAACGGCCACAGTCCCAGAAGACCTCCAGCGCGAGCTCGATCGTAACAAGGCCGCGGCCGAGTTCTTCGCCAAGCTCGACGGCGCCAACCGCTACGCGATCCTCTACCGGCTGCAGGAGGCGAAGAAACCGGAGACGCGGCAGAAAAGGCTGCGGAAGTTCGTCGCGATGCTGGAGCGCGGCGAGAAGATCCGCAGCTGATGATCCTCCTCGCACGGTCTCACTGCTCCGCTCGCCTAGTCTTGTTCGATGGACCGCCTCCTGCTCGAGAGCATGCTCGCCGGGGCGGGCGAGCCCGCCTACCGTGCCTCCCAGGTCTGGGAGTGGGTCGCGCGCGGCGCCCGCGACTACGAGGAGATGACCAATCTGCCAGCGGCGCTGCGCCAGCGGCTCGCCGCCGAGGTGCCCCTGTCCACGCTTGAGCTACGGGCCGAGGCAAAGTCCGACGACGGCACGGTCAAGGCCCTCTTTCACACCGACGACGGGCGGGCGATCGAGGCGGTGCTGATGCGCTATCGCGATGGCAGGCGCTCGGTCTGCCTCTCCTCGCAGTCGGGCTGCCCGTTGACCTGCTCGTTTTGCGCCACGGGCAAGATGAAGTTCGGTCGCAACCTCAGCGCCGACGAGATCCTCGACCAGGCATTGCACTTTCGCCGCGGCGAAGCGATCGATCACGTCGTCTTCATGGGCATGGGGGAGCCGACGATGAACCTCGACGCGGTCCTCGCCGCCTGCGAGGCGCTGCCGCAGATCGGCGTCACCCACCGCCGCACGGCGATCTCGACCGTCGGCTGGGTGCCGGGCATCGACCGCCTTGCCGAGTGCGAGATGCCGGTCAGCCTGGCGCTCTCCCTGCACGCCCCCAACGACGGTCTGCGCTCGCAGCTGATGCCGGTCAACGACCGCTACCCGCTAGCCGAGGTGCTGGCTGCCTGCGAGCGCTACCGGGCCCGGCGCCGCCGTAAGGTCTTCGTCGAGTATGTGATGCTCGACGGCGTCAACGACCACCCCGATCACGCCCGCGAACTGGCCGCCCTGCTCGATTCCCGCGCCTACAAGGTCAACCTGATCCCCTACAACCCGACCGGTGCCTACGACGGCTCACCGCCCGAGCAGATCGAGCGCTTCCGCGCGATCCTCGCCGAGCACCACCTCACGGCCACCGTGCGCCTCACTCGTGGCCGCGATATCGACGCCGCTTGCGGCCAGCTGGCGGCCGCTCGCTCGTAGCGAGCGAACTGCATCAAATTTCCGGTCTGGCAGGTAGAAAATTTGATGCAGTTCGACGGTTTGGCTGGTCAGCCAGTTACGATTCGCCGGTGCCCGCCGGGATTGCCGCCAAGCCAGCCGCTCGGGTCGAGCCACCGAAGCAGCTGAGCGCCAACCCGGTCATCCGCGTGCTCGATGACGTCTGGTCGGAGGCGCGGGTGCGCCGCCACGGCGCCTATCCCCCGGGACCACAGGACTTCAGCTTCGGCAGGACGCTGCAGGCGGCGCGCGACCCGCTGCCGCTGCTACTCGGCCTCTACGAGGAGCACGGGACGATCTTCAGCGTCCGCCTGCTGCACAGCCCGGTGATCTTCATGCTCGGGCCGGAGGCCAACCACTTCGTCACCGTCGCCCACCCGGAGAACTTCCACTGGCGCGAGTCCAGCTTCGGCGACCTGATTCCCCTGCTCGGCGACGGTCTACTGACGATCGACGACGCCTACCACGACCGCGCCCGCGAGATCATGATGCCCGCCTTTCACCGCGAGCAGGTCTCGGCCTCGGTCGAGGCGATGGTCGCCGAGGCGACCCCGGCGATCGAGCGGCTGCGCGAGGGCGAGGTGGTCGACCTCTACGAGTGGATGCGCGGGCTGGCGATGCGGATCGCGATGCGCGCGTTGCTCGGCCTCAATCCCGACGAGGCGGGAAAGGGTGCGGCAGCCGCCGAGCATTTCGAGCGGGCGCTTGGCTTCTACGGCACCGACTTCCACCTGCGGCTGCTGCGC
Organism: Solirubrobacterales bacterium; assembly: GCA_035554595.1. Classification (GTDB taxonomy): domain Bacteria; phylum Actinomycetota; class Thermoleophilia; order Solirubrobacterales; family 70-9; genus VRUE01. The sequence continues at coordinate 1,269 of DATMIH010000032.1, read as the reverse complement.
GGCCCCGGATCGCCCTGGTCGAAGATGACGCGCTCGCGAGCGGTACTCGACGAGATCGTCTACGCCGAGATCGCCCAGCGCCGCGCCGCAGGTGACGAGAGCAGGATGGACATCCTCAGCCTCCTGGTTGGCGTGCGTGACGAGGTGGGGGAGGGATTCACCGACAAGGAGATTCGAGATCAGGTGATGACCCTGATGTTCGCCGGCCACGACACCTCGACCTCGACCCTGGCTTTCATGATGCACGAGCTAGCGCGCCACCCCGACGTCGTCGCCTGGCTCTGCGCGGAGCAGGATGAGGTGCTCGGAGGGCGGACGCCGAGCATCGAGGAGCTCGAGCGCGAGATGCCCTACCTCGACATGGTGCTCGACGAGGTGCTGCGCCTCTACCCACCGGCCTGGATCGGCCCGCGCCGGGCGGTGCGTGACTTCGAGTTCGGTGGTCACCGGGTCGCCCGCGGCGCTTACGTCAACTATTGCTCCTGGGCCAGCCACCGCCTGCCCGAGGTCTTTCCCGAGCCGGAGGCATTCATCCCGGAGCGCTTCACCCGCGAGCGCAAGGCGGCGCTGCCGCGCGGCGCCTACGTTCCCTTCGGCGGCGGGCGGCGGATCTGCATCGGCAAGCGCTTCGGCCAGACCGAGGTGAAGCTGGTGGCGACGATGCTGCTGCAGCGGCTGCGCCTCGACGCGATGCCCGGCCGCACGGTGACCGTGCGCCAGATGCCGACCCTCTCGCCGCGGGGCGGCTTGCGGATGCGGGTGCTGCCGCGTCAGTAGCCTGCCCGCAGGATGCGCGCGCTGGTCATCTCCGACACCCACTTTGGGGCCTGGACCGGGCGTGACCTGCTGCGCGAGGAGTTCTTCCTCGAGCGACTGGCGCCCCAGCTCGAGGGTATCGACGAGCTGATCTTCCTCGGCGACCTCTTCGACTTCCTCTTTGGCTCGGTCGGCGACGCCGTCGACGCGGCCGCTGGCCTGCTCGACCTGATTGCCGCCAACCTGGCCGGCAAGCGGCTGGTCTTCCTCGCTGGCAACCATGACCACCACCTTGTTCACCGCGACTTCGAGAACCGCCTCGAGGCGCAGCTGGCGGCGGGGCGGGCGCCGCTGCTGAGCGGTGAGCCCGCCCCCGACGCGGCTGCCCCGGGCCCCGGTTTCTTCCGCTCCTTCCTCGCCCGGCGCCTGCCCGGCGTGCAGATCGAGATCGCCTACCCGACCTACAGCTTCGCCGGCGTCCTCTGCACCCACGGCCACTACCTCGACCCACAC
>DATMIH010000031.1:0-20979 GCA_035554595.1 Solirubrobacterales bacterium | reverse complement strand
ACCGACGGCTGGATGCCGCTCTTCATCGTCCTGCGCGAGGACGCCGAGCTGGACGAGGGGCTGCGCAAGGAGATCGCCCGGCGGGTGCGCGCCCAGTGCTCGCCGCGCCACGTCCCCGACGAGGTCTTCGCGATCGAGGCGGTGCCGCGCACGCTCAGCGGCAAGGTGCTCGAGGTACCGGTTAAGCGAATCCTGATGGGCACGCCGGCCGATAAGGCCGCCAGCCGCGACTCACTCGCCAACCCGGCGGCGCTCGACTACTTCACTGAGATGGCAGCGCGACTGCCGAGCTGAAGCGAGCGCCGGCGCGAGGTGCCCCGCACCGCCCGCAGGCCCGCCAGCGCCGCGAAGGCCCACCCCGCGGCAACGAGGATGCCGCCGAGCACGTCGCTCGGGTAGTGCCAGCTGAGTGCCATCACCGAGCAGCCGACCGCCGCGACCAGCCCCATCCCGATCAGCGCCACCGCCGGGCGCCACTCGCGCGGCACAACGAAGAGGTAGGCGATCGCGATCGAGGTGACGGCGGTCGTGTGGCCGCTGGGGAAGGAGTTGGCGCCGATCTGTTCGGCGCCGAGCAGCGTCTGGAAGCGCGGGTGGGCCAACAGGGCCTTGAAGACTTGCGTGGTCAGGTTCGCTCCGGCGACGACGAAGAGGGCGGCAAGGGCGGCCCGCGGTCGGTGGCGCTTCAAGGCGATCCCACAGGCGATCGCCAACAGGGGGAGCAAGGCGCCGAGGTCGCCGAGCAGGACGATCCCGGCCGCGACCGAGCCGGTGCGGGAGCCTCGTTCGGCGAAATGGCTGAGCACGACGGCGTCGAAGTGCTGGACCGCGTCTCCCTTGTGGACCAAGACGGCGAGGATCGCGAAGCCGATGGCACAGGCAAGGCAGCCGGCGAGCGGGGCTCTGACGTTGCGCGCCAAGCCCGAAACGGTAGCGAGGCGCGTACCGCGAGGCCCGGCGGACGAACTCGCGGAACATCGGCCGGCCTACGCAGGCGTGACCGGGTTGCGCCGCGTGGCGAAGGAGCGATCCTTGCCGACAGTCATCGCGAAGCGCTTGATCAAGTCGCTGCGCAGCTCGGCGGGGTCGATCACCGCGTCGACGACCATCTCGGAGGCGAGGTGGAGGAGGTCGATGTCCTCTGCGTATTCCTCGCGCTTCTGGGCGACGAACTTCTCCCGCTCGGCCTCGTCGGAGATCGCCTGGATCTGGTTGTAGAAGACGGCGTTGATCGCGGCCTGCGGGCCCATCACCGCGATCGAGGCACTGGGCAGGGCGATGCAGCAGTCCGGCTCGAAGGCCGGCCCGGCCATCGCGTAGAGGCCGGCGCCGTAGGCCTTGCGCACCACCACTGAGATCTTCGGCACGGTCGCTTCGGAGACGGCGCTGATCATCTTCGCCCCGTGGCGGATGATCCCCTGGCGCTCGACCGATGTGCCGATCATGAAGCCCGGCACATCGGCGAGGAAGAGTAGCGGCACGTTGAAGGCGTTGCAGGTCTGGATGAAGCGGGCCGCCTTGTCGGCCGAGTCGACAAAGAGGACGCCGCCGGTGTAGCGGGGCTGGCTGGCGACGACGCCGACGACACGGCCGTCGAGCCGGCCGTAGCCGACGATCAGCTCCTTGGCCCAGCGCTTGTGCACCGCCAAGAAGCTCTCAGCGTCGAGCAGCGAGTCGAGCAGCAGGTTCATGTCGAAGGGCCGATTCTCGTCCGCGGGCACGATCTCGGCGATCGACGTCTGCGAGGCCGGCTCGGCCGGCGGCGCCAGTGGTGGCTGCTCGCGCCAGTTGCCCGGCATGAAGGAGAGGTAGCGCTTGGCGAGGTCGATCGCCTCCTCGTCGCTCTTGACCAAGAAGTGGCCGCAGCCGGAGACGCCGGTGTGCATCTTGGCCCCGCCCATCTCCTCCAGGCTCACTGTTTCGCCGATCACCATCTCGGCCATCCGCGGCGAGCCCAGGTACATCGAGGCGTTGCCGTCGCGCATGATCACGACGTCGCAGAAGGCCGGGATGTAGGCGCCGCCGGCAGCGCTCGGTCCGAAGAGCAGGCAGACCTGCGGCACCTGACCGGAGAGCCGCACCTCGTTGTGGAAGATCCGCCCGGCGCCGCGGCGGCCGGGGAACATCTGCACCTGGTCGGTAATCCGCGCCCCCGCCGAGTCGACCAGGTAGACCATCGGCACCTGCAAGCTCAGCGCCCGTTCCTGGATGCGGAGGATCTTCTCCACCGTCTTCGGCCCCCAGGAGCCGGCCTTGACCGTGGGGTCGTTGGCCATCAGGGCAACGCGACGGCCATCAATCGTGGCCAGGCCGGTGACGACGCCGTCGGCGCCAAGCCCCTCCACGTTCCAGTTGGCCAGGGTCGCCTCCTCGGCGAAGGAGTCGGCGTCGACCAGCCGCTCGACCCGCTCGCGCACCGGCAGCTTGCCCTGTTCCTCTGTCTTCTCGTGGTGGCGCTGCGGCCCCCCGGCGAGGGCAGCCTCGAGCGCCTGTGCGAAATCCGTCACCTCAGGGAGCCTATTCGGACGGCGCAAGATCGAACTGCATCAAATTCTCTACCTGCCAGGCCGAGAATTTGATGCAGTTCGATCAGTGGTGCCAGTCGACGGGGCCGGCGGTGAGAACGTGCGAGCCGAGGGGACGGCCCAGGACGTCCTGGGCGGCTCGCGACGCGGCGACCAGCGCCGACAGGTCCACCCCGGTCTCGACCCCCATCTCGTGCAGCATCGAGACGACGTCCTCCGTGGCGATGTTCCCCGTGGCGCCCGGCGGCACCGGGCAGCCGCCGAGCTCACCGAAGCTCGACTCGAAGGAGTCGACGCCCTGCTCGAGCGCGGCAAGCACGTTGGCGAGCCCCTGCCCGCGGGTGTTGTGGAAGTGAGCGGTCAGCTCGACATCGCCGAGACGCTCGCGCGCCGCGGCGAAGAACTCCCCGACCTGGCGCGGGTTGGCCATGCCGGTGGTGTCGCCGAAGCCGATCTCGGCGCAACCAGCCGCGGCAAGCCGCTTAGCGATCGCGAAGACGCGCTCGGGCGGCACCTCGCCCTCATAGGGGCAGCCGAAGGAGGTGGAGATCACGCCCTCGCAGCGCAGGCCCACCTCGCGCGCCGTCTCCAGCGTCCGCTCCAGGCCGTTCAGCGACTCCTCGATCGAGCGGTTGACGTTCTTGCGGTTATGGGTCTCCGAAGCGGAGACGAAGACGTTGATCTCGTCAAAGCGATCGCGCAGCTCCAGCGCCCGCTCGAGCCCGCGCTCGTTGGGGATCAGGACCGAGAAGGCGACGCCGTCGCGACGCTCGATGCCGGCCAGGACCTCCTCTGCGTCAGAGAGCTGCGGAATTACCTCCGGCCGCACAAACGAGGTCACCTCGAGCCGCTTCAGCCCGGTCGCTGAGAGAAGGTCGACGAGGCGGATCTTCTCCGCGGTCGGGATCGTCTCCGGCTCATTCTGAAAACCGTCGCGGGGACCGACCTCGCGGATGCGGACTGTCTTCGGCAGCTCGCTCATGGACGGCAAGCTTAGGCGGCTCGCCCCCGCTCGAGGCGCGAGACGAGCGAGACCAGGGTCTCGGACACATAAGCGGACTCGTAGCGCACCTGCGCATGGGTGAAGCGCAGCGGGGTTAGGCCGGCGGCGAGATGTGCCTGATCGCGGACGCGATCGCGTGCCTGCTGCGAGGGGGTGCGGTGATACGTCAGCCCGTCGGTCTCGACGACCAGGCCGAGATCGGGCCAGAAGAAGTCGACGCGGAAGCCAGCAACGTTCTGCTGTGTAAGCGGGTGCGGCATTCCCGCCTTCTCGACGATGCGCAGGAAGCGTCGCTCGAGCTCAGAATCGGTGAGCCGAAAGGCTCGTGCTCCCAGGATGGAACGCAGCGGCCGCACGCCACGGACTCCCGGGTAGTCGTCCAGCGCCGCGAGCAGCCCCTCGGGACTGAACAAGCCGAGCCGATCTGCCTCGTTGATCATCCTCTCCGACCGTGCTTGACCGAGCCGAGTGGCCAAATCGATCGCTGTGCGCACCGGCTTCGTCACCGGGATCGCCTTGCGGACGGTTACGTGGGACGGCAGCAGGTTGGGACACCGATGGATGCGGACGCCGCCACACCTGCGAGGAGACGCAACGGGAATCGTTACCTCCATGTCTGGGGGCGATGGCCCAATCCCCCAGAGTGCGGCTGCGCTTTCGTAGCTCAGGACGGCTCCGGGTCCACAGGCGAGAACGGCCGCCATCCAAATGCCGTCCCGGTCGAGAGCAGGCCGCCCGACTGCATAGACGCCGCGGTGAATCCGGTGCAGTCGTCCCCTCGTTAGGCGGTGCTGGATGGACTGCGCACTCAAGCCGAGCTCGAGCAACTGTCGCCGCGTGATCACCCCATGCTGCTCAGTCGCCAGCGTCCAAGCCCGGTCCGCCCATTTTCGATCGGTTGATGACCCCATGGGGTCATAAAGGCGTCAGAACCTTGGCTTCTCCCCTGGGGCCGAAAGAGCTAGGCGGTCGGCGGACCGGCCTGGCCGACCACGCGCCGCTCGTGGGTGCCGACGCCGATCGTGCGCTCGCCTTCGGTCACCTCGACGTCGAAGCGCAGCTTGCGCCCGTCGACGACCTCGCGCAGTGTCGCCCGCGTGCGGCAGGTCGCGCCCTCGGCCGCTGCCGCCACGTGCTTGATGCAGACCTCGAAGCCGACCGTCGCCTTGCCCTCTGGCAGGCGCTCATAGGCAAGCATCTGGGCGCTGCCCTCCATCATCCCGATCATGCCCGGGGTCGAGAGCACGCCGCTGCCGATCGTGCCGCCGACGTCGGTGACCAGCGGCGGCGCCACCGTGAACTCATCGCTGCGTTCGATCCCGGGGTCGAGTTCCCCCAACCGCTCGGCCATCAGACCATTCCCAGGCCACCGCTGACGCCAAGCGTCTCGCCGGTGACGTAGGTGGCGTCGTCGGAGACGAGGAAGGCGGCGGCCGCGGCGACCTCCTCGGGCTGACCGAGGCGGCCCATCTGGGTCGAGGACTTCATCGTCTCGATCACCTTCTCGCCGATCTCGCCGAACTCCTTGGCGCCCATCAGCAGCGGCGTCTCGATCGGGCCGGGGGCGATCGCGTTAGCGATGATCCCGTAGCGGGCGTTCTCGCGGGCGATCGCCTTGGTGAAGCCGACGATGCCGGCCTTGGCGGCCGAGTAGACCGCCGAGCCCTTGGAGCCGACCCGGCCGGCCTCCGAGGAGATGTTGAGGATGCGGCCGTACTTGGCCTGCTGCATGCCGGGCAGCGCCACGTGGGTGCAGTTGAGCACGCCGCCGAGGTTGATCGCGAGCACCCTCTGCCACTGCTCGGGCGTGGTGTAGGTGAAGAAGCCGAACTCGTCGGTGCCGGCGTTGTTGACGAGGATGTCGAGCGTGCCGACCGCCTCGACCGCGGCCCTGGCCGAATCGAGATCGGTCACGTCGAGCTCGATCGCGTGGCCGTTGACCTCGCCGGCGACCTTGGTGGCGCCCTCGGTGTCGATGTCGCCGACCCAGACCTCGGCGCCCTCGGCGGCGAGCCGGGCGGCGATCGCGGCGCCGATGCCACTGGCACCGCCGGTCACCAGAGCCTTTCTTCCCTCCAGCCTCATGCGCCGAGCAGCATAGACTGGCCGACCCGTGACCGAGCTCCCCACCATCCCGATCATCGGCGGCACCGGAGCCCTCGGTGCCGGCCTGGCGCTGCGCTGGGCCAAGGCGGGAGCCCCAATCGTGCTCGGCTCCCGCTCGGCCGAGCGGGCCGAGGAGGCGGCGGCGAAGCTGCGCGAGAAGGCGCCGGGCGCCCAGATCGAGGGCATGCTCAATGAGGAGGCCGCCAAGCAGGCCGAGATCGTCTTCCTCACCGTCCCCTTCCGCGCCCAGTCGGAGAACCTCAACAACCTGCGCGAGGCGCTGCAGCCGGGCCAGATCCTGGTCGACTGCACGGTGCCGCTCGCCGCCGCCGTCAGCGGCAAGGCGACTCGCTCGCTCGGCGTCTGGCAGGGCTCCGCCGCCCAGCAGGCCCAGGAGATGGTGCCCGAGGGCGTCACGGTGGTCGCCGCCCTGCACACCGTCGGCGCCCCGACCCTCGCGGACCCCAACGCCGAGCTCGACGAGGACGTCCTCGTCTGCGCCGACCGCAAGGCCGACAAGGCACGGGTGGCGCGCCTGATCGAACTGATCCCCGGACTGCGCCCGGTCAACGCCGGCGCCCTGGAGATGGCCCGCATCGTCGAGCAGCTGACGCCGATGCTGATCTCGATCAACACCCGCTACAAGGCCCACGCCGGGATCAAGCTGACCGGCCTGCCCGACGCCGACCACTGGGCTTAGCGCGATGCGGGTCGCCCTCCTCGCCGGCGGCACCGGTGGCGCCAAGCTCGCGGCCGGGATGCAGGAGGAGATCGGCTCCGACCTCGCCGTGATCGCCAACACCGGTGACGACATCGAGACCCTCGGCGTCCACGTTTCCCCCGACCCCGATCTCGTCACCTACTGGCTCAGCGGCGAAATCGACGAGGAGCGCGGCTGGGGACTGCGCGACGACAGCTTCACCGTCTTCGAGCGCCTGACCAAGCTCGGCGTGCCGAGCTGGTTCGGCCTCTCCGACCGCGACCTCGCCGCCTGCCTCTACCGGCGCCAGTTCGTCGAGGAAGGCGGCAGCTTCAGCGCCGCCCAGGCCCAGATCGCCCGCTCGCTCGGGGTCGAGGCGCGGGTGCTGCCGATGTGCGAGACGCCGGTGCGGACCAAGGTCCACACAGCGGCCGGGACGCGGGGCCTGCAGGAATACCTGATCGTCGACGGTGGCCGGCCCGAGGTGCACGGGGTCGAGCTCGACGGGATCGCCGAGGCCGAGCCGACGAAGGAGGTACTGGAGGCGCTGCGCTCGGCCGAGGCGATCGTGATCGGGCCCTCCAACCCGGTGATCAGCATCGGCCCGATCCTGGCAGTGCCGGGGATGCGCGAGGCGATCCGCCAGTTCGGCGTGCCGGTGATTGCGGTCAGCCCCTTTGTCGCCGGCCAGGTGGTCAAGGGGCCGACCGAGCGCTTCATGCAAGCCCTGGGCCGCCCCTCGACCGCAGCCGGCGTCGCCTCGCTCTACGCCGGCCTGATCGACGCGATGGTCGTCGACGAGGGCGACCCGGACTCGCCGCCGGCAGAGATCCCGACCGTGGCCACGGCGACGCTGATGGACGGTGCCGCCGGGCGGGTGCGACTGGCGCGCATCGTTCTCGACTACGCCGCTAGCCTCGTCGAAGGTGCCTGACTCCCCCTCCCCCGCAGCTTGAAGGCGACCGCGATCCTGCCGGTCAAGCGCTTCGCCGCGGCCAAGCAGCGGCTGGCCCCGGGCATGGGCGCCACCCACCGCGCCGAACTGGCGGCAGCGATGCTGGAGGACGTGCTGGAAGCGATCGGCGCGGCGCGCTCGATCGAGCGCACGATCGTCGTCAGCAGCGAGCCACGCGCAGTCGAGATTGCCAATGCGGGGGGCATCGAGCTGGTCGCCGACCCCGACGAAGGCGGCCACTCGGGCGCCGCGCTGGCCGGGATCACCCGCGCCCAGCAACTAGGCGCCGAGACGGTCGTCCTGCTGCCGATCGACTGCCCGCTATTGGCGCCGCGCGAGCTCGAGCGACTGCTGACCGGGATGCCGGAGCGCTACGTAGCGATCGTCCCTGACCGCCACGGCACCGGCACCAACGCTCTCGCGCTCTCGCCCCCCGACGCAATCGAGCCCTCCTTCGGCGAGGGCAGCTGCGCCCGCCACGTCGCCGCGGCGCGCAAAGCCGGCGTCCCCTTCAACGTCGAGGAGCTCCCCTCCCTCGCTCTCGACCTCGACACCCCAGCCGACATCGTCGCCCTCACCATGGCCCTGGAGCGAGACCGCGGCCGGGGGAAGCGGACCGCGAAGGCGCTTGGCATATGAGCAGCCTCACGGCGATCCGAGTCGAGGGCCTGCCGGAGATCGAGCAGGGCGCGCGCCTGGGCGAGCTGATCGCCGGACTGACGGAGATCGAGCCCGGTGATGTCCTTGTTGTTGCCCAAAAGGTCGTCTCCAAGGCGGAGGGCCGCCTGCGAAAGCTTTCCTCGGTGATCCCAGGGGCAGAAGCTCGAAAGCTCGCAGCCGTCCTCGGCAAGGAGCCGGCCCTGGTCGAGCTGGTGCTTGAAGAGAGCAGCGAGATACTGCGCGCCGAGGGCGGTGTGCTGATAGTCGAGACAAACCACGGCTTCGTCTGCGCCAACGCCGGCATCGACAGCTCCAACGTGCCCGAGGACGACATGGTCTGCTTGCTGCCCGAGGACCCCGACGCGTCGGCGCGGCGCATACGTCACGAGATCGCTGGCCCCGTCATCGGTGTCGTAATCAGCGACAGCTTCGGGCGGGCGTGGAGATTGGGTCAGGCGGAGGTCGCGATTGGTTGCGCGGGAATGCAGCCGCTCGACGACTGGCGCGGTCGCCACGATGCGCACGGCCGGGAATTGGAGGCAACGCTGATCTCGGTGGCCGATGAGGTTGCGGCGGCGGCGGATCTGGTCCGTGGCAAGGACAGCGGCATCCCCGTTGTCATCGTCCGCGGCCTTGATCGCTTCGTCACACCCGAGGATGGCCCCGGCGCGGCCACACTGCGCCGCCCCCGCGACGAGGATCTGTTTCGCTAAATCTTGAGCACGGCAGCTCCACGCAGGCTGCCGTCGCGAATCGAGTCGAGGGCCTGGTTGGCGTCCTCGAGCAGGTGCAGCTCGACCTCGGTGCGGACCGGGACTTCGGGCGCGATCGCTAGGAACTCGTCGCCGTCCCGGCGGGTGAGGTTGGCGACTGAGCCCAGGGTGCGCTCGCCCCAGAGTTGCTCGTAGGGGAAGCTCGGGATGTCGCTCATGTGAATGCCGGCACTGATGATCCGGGCGCCCTTGGCGCTGGCGCGCAGAGCGGTCGTCATCAGCGGGCCGATCGGGGCGAAGACGATCGCGCCATCGATTTCCTCCGGGGGCGCTTCCGCCGACGATCCCGCCCACTCGGCCCCCAACTCACGCGCGAATGCCTGCCCCTCCGCGTCGCCCTCGCGGGTGAAGGCGAAGGCGCGCCGACCCTGGTGCACCGCCACCTGGCAGAGGATGTGGGCGGCGGCGCCGAAGCCGTAGAAGCCGATCCGCTCGGCGTCGCCGACCAGGCGCAGCGCCCGGTAACCGATCAGCCCGGCGCAGAGCAGCGGCGCCGCCTGCTCGTCCGGATAGTCCTGCGGGATCGGGAAGCAAAACCGCTCGTCAGCGACCGCCAGCTCGGCGTAGCCGCCGTCGATGTCGTAGCCGGTGAAGCGAGCCCGGTCGCAGAGGTTCTCGCGCCCCGAGCGGCAGTAACGACACTCACCACAGGTCCACCCCAACCAGGGCACGCCGACCCGATGACCCGCCGCGAAGCGCTCCGCTCCTTCGCCGGCCCCAACCACCTCGCCGACGATCTGGTGCCCGAGCACGAGCGCCAGCTTCGGCTTATCGAGCTCGCCGTCGACGATGTGCAGATCGGTGCGGCAGACCCCACAAGCGCCGACCGAGATCAGCACTTGTCCCGCACCCGGCTCCGGCTCCGGCAGCTCGGCAGCCCGCAGTGGCTCCCCCGCCCGCTCCAGGACCATTGCCCGCATCGCGACTCAGGGAGAGCTTGGGACCAGGGCTTCAGCGGGCTCGACTGCTCCTTCGCCCGACTCCGGCGCTTCCTCCCCTGACTTCGGCCCTTCTCCGCTCGCCCCCGGTTCTTCCGCTTCCGCTCCTTCCCCTTCGGGCTGCGCAATCTCAACCGTGACGCAGTTCCCTTCCGCTTCGAGCGTCGAAGCCAGGGCGTGAACATCGCTGAGGTCGCCTTCGAGCTGGAGTTCGTCCGTCGTGCCGTCTTCGTTGAGCTTCGCCAGCACGATTTCGACTGGAGCTTCTTCCACCGTCGATTCCCCGTCGAGGAACGCAACCGTGATCACGTATTCGTCCCCTTCGCAGCTTTCGAACGTAGGAGGCGTAACCCCCGCGGTCACCGGCGCTTTCGATGTCCCGCCGCCAGGGGTGCCAGCCGGAGCCGCGACGGGCGAAGAGGTCCCCTCTGACGGAACCTCCCCGGCTGTTGTTCCGGCAGAGGGGACCTCTTCGCCCGCCCCCGATCCAGGCGCGGGACCCGCCGGAGACGACGGCGCCTCGGTGACCGCAACCGCCCGGGCCGGAACTACGGCGACATCGCTCGGCGATGGAGCCGGGCTCGGGCTTGGGCTCGGGCCAGCATCGCCGCTGGCCTTCTGCGCCGCCTGAATCCCCGGTCCCGCTGGCACAGCAACACCCGCCCCCACGTGAGCAGTCGACGGCACCGGCAGCGCCTTGCCACCACCCACCGCCGTCTCGATGCCCAACGGAACCTCGTGGGGGTCGGCGGAGTTGCTTTCCCATGGCCGCAGACCCCAGAGGACGAACAGGGCAATCGCCACGCTCAGAGCAGGCAGCCCGAAGACGCCAAGCGCCGGAAACCTTCCCCCCAATGAGAACCACGAAGCGATACGCCCAAGATAGGCGGTTGCTTAATAGGTCTCAACTATCTCGTAGAGCGTGGTGCGCTGGGCGGGCTCGCGGCCGCCGGCACGGGCAGCCTCGATCAGCTGCTCCGGGTCAAGTCGGACGCCGTGCTGGGAGCCGGCCATGCGCGAGATGTTCTCCTCCATCAGCGTGCCGCCGAGGTCGTTGACCCCCCAGCGCAGCGCCTCGGTGGCGGCGTCGAGACCCATCTTTACCCAGCTCGCCTGCAGGTTGGGAATCGTTTTACCCAACGCCAGGCGGAAGGCCGCGGTGTGCTTGAGGTTCTCGTCGTCGGAGATCTCCTCGATCCCGTGGGTGCGGCCGAGCATCGTGTTGAAGGGGATGAAGCTGAGCGGCACGAACTCGGTGATGCCGCCGGTGCGCTCCTGCAGGGCGCGCACTACCTGCATGTGGCGGGCCAGCTCACGCGGCTCCTCGATGTGGCCGAACATCACGGTCGAGGTCGAGCGCAGGCCGGCTCGGTGGGAGGCCTCGATGATCTCGACCCAGCGCTGAGCGGGGAGCTTGTTGGGCGAGATCCGCTGCCGCACCCCGTCGTCGAGCACCTCCGCCGCGGTCCCCGGCGTCGAGCCGAGCCCACACTCGATCAGGTACTCAAAGACCTCGTCCGGCCCCTTGCCCGAGCGCTCGCACATGTAGTGGACCTCCATCGGCGAGTAGGCGTGCAGGTGCAACTGCGGCGCCACGTCCTTGGCCAACCGCAGCCACTTGCCGTACTCCTCGAGCGTCAAATCCGGATGGATCCCACCCTGCATACAGAGCTCCGTAGCGCCAAACTCAACCGCTTCGCGCACCCGCTCCGCAAAGTCCTCCTCCGAGACCTCGTAGGCATCGGGCGAGCGCTTCCCCTGCCCAAACCCGCAGAAGGCACAGCCGACCACGCAGATGTTGGTGAAGTTGATGTTGCGGTTGACCACGAAAGTGACCCGGTCGCCGGCCAGCTCGGCCCGCAGCTCATCCGCAGCCACCCGCATCTCCTCGATCACCTCAGGCCGCGTCTCGGCAAACAGCGCCGTCAGCTCATCCTCAGAGAGCTCCTGACCCTCACGACCCTTGGCAATTGCCTTTGGAGCCAGACCTCCATCGATCGTCTCGTCCCGCCGCCGTCCGGACCCGCTCCGCGGAATGAAGCTCCAGTACTTCAGCTTGATCACATCGAGGACCCCCTGCTCCATCCACTCGGGGTCCATGTACTGCGGATACACGCAAAGCCGCTCCGTCAGAGCGAATCCTTTAGGTGCCAGACTCTTACGAACCTCGTGCGGGCTTGGAAAAGCGTGCTCGGGCGAGATGTGGTCTCCGTTGGCCGACAGTCCACCGAGATCAGTTGCTCCGGCCTCTACGAGCTCATCCCAGCTATCCGAGAGATTGGGCGGCACCTGGATTCCAACATCGGGCATCAGCCGCTTGCACTCCAAAATCAACCGCTTGATGTCATCAACGCCAACAGCGCTCGCCCAAGCTGGCAAGGAGGGCGGGGGTGCCCCTCCTCGCAGCGGCGTCCTCTTTTTCGCCCCATCAACGCCCACGGACGCCCCCTCAACGTCACTGGCGAAAAACCCAGCAAGAGGAGGGGCACCCCCGCCCTCCTCCCACCTTTCGCGCGCCGCCTCATCGGCGATATCAGCCACTTCCGCCCCGTAGTACTTCGGATGCGCCACGAAGTTCTGCAGGATCACCTCCTGAATGTGCCCGTACTTCCCATGAAGCTCAGCCAGCGCCTCGAGCGACGCAACCTGCTCCTCCTCGGTCTCGCCAATCCCAACCAAGATCCCGCTCGTAAACGGGATCTTCAGCTCCCCCGCAGCCTCAATCGTCGCCAGCCGCCGCGCCGGGTGCTTCGTGGGCGACCCAGCGTGAACGGTCTCCATCAGCCGCTCGGACACCGACTCCAGCATCAGCCCCTGCGAAGCCGTGACCTCCCGAAGCCTCGCCAGATCGTCACGCTCGAGCACCCCGATATTCGTGTGCGGCAGCATCCCCCGCTCGAGCGCCCGTTCGCAGGACCAGACGACGTAAGAAGTGAAGTCCGCGTGCCCCCACTCGGCCAGCTTCGCAGCGACGACGGGATTGACCTCCGGCCGCTCGCCGGTGAGCACGAGCAGCTCCTTGGCATTGCGCTTAAGCGCCTCGTCGAGCAGCCCTTCGACCTCTTCAGGCGAGCGAATGTGCGCCTGGTGCGTGGCGAAGGCGCAGTACTTGCAATAGCACTGGCAGGTCCGCGAGAGGGAGAGCGTGTAGTTCCGGGAGAAGGTGACGCGCCGCACGTCGCCCAAGCTACTGCAACAAAGGACCGGGCCGGCAATGCCGGCCCGGTCTCAAGTCAGTCGAATCGGGGGCCCGAGGGCCGCCGCCCTTAGCGGGCGCCCTCGGAGTACTTCTCGACCGGGGGCCGGACCGGCTCCGCCGGCTCGGTCGGCGGCAGGCCGCCCTTCTCGATCACGAAGCGGAAGACCGCGGCCGCGAGCAGCGAGCCGACGATCGGGCCGACCAGGTAAGGCCAGACGCCGCCCCATTCGTTGCCGACGAGCGCCGGGCCGAACCAGCGGGCGGGATTGAACGAGCCGCCGGTCAGCGGGCCGCCGACCATGACGATGAAGCCCAGCGTGGTGCCGATCGCCAGCGGCGCCCACTCCTTGAAGCTCTTGCGCGAGTAGACCGCGGCGAGGATCACGAGCACGAGGCAGAAGGTGCCAATCGCCTCGACGATCGAGCCCCGGAAGTTGTTGCCGAGAATTTCGCTGACCGAGGCGGCGCCGTAGTGAGTGGCACGACCCTCGTCGAGCAGCAGGCCCTTGCAGAGCAGCGCGCCGAGCACACCACCCGAAAGCTGGGCCAGCATGTAGATGATCCCGTCAAGCGTCGATATCCGCCTGATTGCCCAGGCAGCAAGCGTCACCGCGGGGTTGAAGTGCCCACCGCTGACCACGCCGAACATGACGATCAGGCCAAAGAGCAGGAAGGCATGGACAAGGCCGATGACCGCGAAGTCCGACCCGAACTGGGCCTGTTCGCCGGTCGAGACGAAAAGCACCACGACACTGGTGATGAAGAACACCAACAAGAAGGTGCCTATTAGCTCAGCAAGGTATGCCGGTAGTCCGCGTTCCTGCACTCTCTCTCCTCCTAGATCCCTGATTCGACTGGGGCGGCGCCAGTCTACCCATATTGCTCGAATGAATTAGGTTCCCGAGCTCGATGAAGTTGGTTGCCGCGCTGCTGGCGGCCGCCTCTCTGCTTGCCGGCCTCGCCGGCTGCGGCGGGAGCGGCGCTGAACCGGGCGCGCCTAGCGGCGCGAGCATGGTGCTCGACTTCACGCCGAACGCGGTCCATTCCGGCATCTACGCGGCCCAGCACGAAGGCTTCTATCGCGACGAAGGCGTCGACCTGACGATCCGCCAGCCCGGCGAATCGACCGACGCCCCCAAGCTGCTCGCCGCCGGCCGCGCCGACTTCGCGATCCTCGACATCCACGACCTCGGCATCGCCCGCGAGCGCGGCATCGCCCTGGTCGGCACGATGCCGCTGGTGCAGCGGCCGCTGGCCGCGGTGATCGCCCGCGGCGGGCGCGGCATAACCCGGCCGAAAGATCTCGAAGGCCGCACCGTCGGTGTCACTGGGCTCCCCTCCGACGAAGCCGTGGTCAACTCCGAGGTGAGCGCCGACGGCGGCGACCCGGCGAAGGTCAAGCGGGTGACGATCGGCTTCAACGCGATCTCGGCGCTCGCCGCCGGCAAAGTCGATGCCGCGACTGGCTTCTGGAACGCCGAGGGGGTGGCCCTGCGCCAGCAGGGCGTGCCGATCCGCATCTTCAAGGTCGACGAATACGGCGCCCCGCCCTACCCGGAGCTGGTGCTGGTCGCCACACGGAAGACGATCGAGCAGGATCCGAAGCTGGTCGAATCGGTGCTTGCGGCGACAACGCGGGGCTACGAACTGACCGTCCACGACCCCGGGCGCGCCCTCGACGACCTGCTCGCCGAAGTGCCCAGCCTCGAGCGCGGCGAACAACAGGCCCAGCTCAGCGCCCTGCTTCCCGACCTGGACCCCAAGCCGTTCGATCCGAAGGTGCTCAAAGCCTGGGCAGACTGGGACCTCGAACACGGCTTGCTCGAACGGCCCCTCGATGTGAGCGCGGCGTTCGAGCTAGGCTTGCAGCCGTGAGCCTGGCAGCCGACTTCCAGCAGGTGCTCGACGCGATGCCGCCCGACTGGACCGACCTCGAACTCGACCTGCGGATCGAGGACGAGAGCCGCTACGTCGACTGCGCCGTGGCGCTGAGCCAGGTCAACGCCCGTCCCTACTCGAAGGCCGACTGGGACTGGCGGCTGGTCGTCGCCCACAGCTTCGGCCACGCCGCCGCCGCAGAGACCGTCAAGGGCGTGCTGGCCAAGCTCGACGCGGACGGCATCGGCGGCGAGATGCAGCTGCGCGAGGTGCGCGAGGGCCGCTCCGAGGTCGTGCAGATGTGGGGCCGCCCCGAGAGTGTTCGCGAGGAGTTCCGCGAACGCCGCTCGATCTAGTGGCACGCGTCCTCGCGATCTCTTCCGACCTCCTGCTCGGCAGCAAGGTCGAGGCAATGCTGCGGGCGGCTGGTCACGAGGTGACGATGGCCCCCAGCCCAGACCCGGCCCAACTCGAAGGCGCCGACCTGATCGTCGCTGACCTGGACACTGAGAACGCCACCGAGCTGGTCGGCCACGACGCGCCCGTCCTCGGCTACTACTCGCATGTCAACCCCGAGACCAAGCAAGCCGCCGAAGCCGCCGGCGTCGACCTAGCTGTTCCTCGCTCTCGGATGGCAAGGGAGCTAGTGAGCCTCGCAGCAGGTCTTCTTCCCGCGTCGTAGGCCGGCGGAGGCCCCTCCGACGAGCCTCCCCGCTGTTGCTCGGGGGAGGGGCCTCCGCCGGCTCCACCTCAACCGAAGAAGACCTGCTGCAGCAGGAAGACGTTGAGGGCGATGATCATCGCGGCGAGCACGCCCGCGATGCCTGTCAGCCAGCGCGGGTTGACCAGCGCGCCCATCACTTTCCCGCTCGAAGTCAGCATCAGCAAGGGCACCAGGGCGAAGGGGATGCCGAAGGAGAGGACGACCTGGCTGGCGACCAGGGCGTCGGTCGGGTCGATGCCGATGGCGAGCACGATCAGGGCCGGCGCCAGGGTGACCGCGCGACGAATGAAGATCGGGATGCGGCGCTGGAGAAAACCCTGCATCACGACCTGCCCGGCCATCGTCCCGACTGACGAGGAGGCGAAGCCGGAGGCGAGCAGGGCGATGCCGAAGACGGTGGCGGCGCGATCGGAGACGAGCGTCTTGAAGCCTTCGAAGGCGCCGTCGATCGAGTCGACGCCGGTCAGGCCGCTGCCGTGGAAGAGCGCCGCGGCGACGATCATCATCGAGAGGTTGACGATGCCGGCGAGCGAGAGCGCGATGATGACGTCGACCCGCTCGAAGCCGAGGATCTTGCGCCGCTCGGTGTCGTCGCGGCCGACGACCCGCCTCTGGGTCAGCGCCGAGTGCAGGTAGATCACGTGCGGCATCACGGTCGCGCCGATGATCCCGGTGGCGAGCAGGATGCTCTCGGTGCCGGCGAAGCCCGGCACGACCAGGTGGCGGCCGATTTCACCCGCGTCGGGGCTGGCGTCGAAGAGCTCGAAGGCAAAGGAGGCGACGACGACGCCGACCAGGACCGTGATCCCTGCCTCGAGCCGGCGGAAGCCCTTCTGCTGCAGGGCGAGGATCGCGAAGGCGCCGGCGCCGGCGATCACCCCAGCCGGGAAGAGCGGGATCCCGAAGAGCAGGTTGAGCCCGAGCGCGGCACCGACGACCTCGGCGATGTCGCAGGCCATCGCCACCAGCTCGGCCTGCAGCCAGAGGCCGAACGAGGTGCGGCGCGAGAAGCGCTCGCGGCAGAGCTCGGCAAGGTTCTTGCCGGTCGCGATCCCCAGCTTGGCCGACTGAGTCTGCACGACCATCGCGATCAGGTTGGCGCCGAGGACGACCCAGAGCAGCAGGTAGCCGAACTTGGCCCCACCGGCGATGTTGGTGGCGAAGTTGCCGGGGTCGATGTAGGCGACGGCGGCGATGAAGGCTGG
Organism: Solirubrobacterales bacterium; assembly: GCA_035554595.1. Taxonomy (GTDB): domain Bacteria; phylum Actinomycetota; class Thermoleophilia; order Solirubrobacterales; family 70-9; genus VRUE01. Next base: position 4,313 of record DATMIH010000031.1, on the reverse strand, counting down.
ACCGAGGAAGGGCCAGATGCGCGAGAAGCCACGGGCGTGGCCGTCGAGCGAGCGGCGGGCGGCGCGGGCGACCGCGGCCTCGCCGGGGAGAACATCCTCGAGTCCGTTTCCGTTTGGGTGTGCCTCCACGGCCTCGGGGGCGCTCACTGGTGGCGGCTTCATCCCTTCTCACCCTCCACCGGCAAGCTCAGGTCGGGACCGGGGATCGGCGTGCCGTGCGGATCGTGGCTCGGCTCGCCGAGCTTGGCCGCGATCAGCAGCTCGAGCTCCTCGGAGATGTAGTGCTCGAGCACCTCGGCCTCCTCGTGCACGCGGTCCTCGGGCATGCCGAGGGCCTCGGAGAGGTAGGCCTCGATCAGGCGGTGGTGGCGGATCACCTCGAGCGCGACCTTCTCCCCCGCGGGGGTCAGGGTCACACCCTTGTAGGGGAGGTAGTCGACCAGGCCCATCTCGCCGAGCTTCTTCAGCATCGAGGTCGCCGTGGCCGGGGTCACGCTGAGGCGCTGGGCGACCTCGCCGTTTAGGACCGGGCCCCGGCGTTGCTGCGAGAGCATGTAGATCGCCTTGGCGTAGTCCTCGATTGCCTCGGATGTTTTAGGCACGTCTAAAGAGTTTAGACATATCTAAAAAGAACGCCGATGTCGGCCGCTTCTTAGAATCGTTCTATGGCTGAAGCCGTTGCGGTCGAGATCGATGCTCAGTACAGGCAGCTGCGCGAAGAGTGTGGAGTTGTCGATCGCTCGGATCGGGGCAAGCTGCTCGTGACGGGATCGGAAGCCGCTGAGTACCTGCAGGGGCAGCTCACCAACGACATTGAGGTGCTGAAGCCGGGTGAGGGGTGCTACGCCGCCCTGCTCGACCGCAAGGGGCATATGCAGGCCGATATGCGGGTGCTGGTGGTCAGCGGGGAGAAGATCTGGATCGATATCGAGCCCGAGGGGACGGCGGTGGCTCGGCGGCATCTCGAGATGTACAAGATCGGGCGCGAAGCGGATGTGGTGGACGCCGGGGACGAACGGGCGATCCTCTCGTTGATCGGGCCTCGCAGCGCAGAGCTTGCGGGCTCCCCTCCTCTGCCTGAGCACTTCCATGAAGAGATCACGATCAATGGGATTGAGTGCCCGGCGGTCGGCACCGCCCTCGGCATCGACCTGATTCCCCATGCCGCGGACCGAGAGCGGCTGATCGCCGCCCTGGGCGCCGCGGGAGCGCCTGAGGTGGATCCGGCCGCGGCCGAGATCCTTCGCATCGAGAGCGGAGTGCCGCGTTTTGGCAGTGAGATGGACACGGCGACGATGCCCGCCGAGGCCGGCATCGTCTCCGCCGCGGTCAACTTCGAGAAGGGCTGCTACATCGGCCAGGAGACGGTTGCCCGCCTTCACTACAAGGGCAAGCCAAATCGCCACCTGCGCGGGCTGCGGCTCAGCGCTCCCGTCGCCCCCGGCGCGACCCTCTCACTCGGCGAGAAGGAGGTCGGCAAGCTCGGCGGCAGCTGCGTCTCCCCCGCCCACGGAGCGATCGGCCTGGCGATCGTGCGGCGCGAGGCCGAGCCCGGCGCCGAGCTGCTCGTAGGTGAAGATGGCGTTACGGCTCGCGTAGTCGACTTGCCCTTCGGCTAGATTCCGCCCCGATGGGAAGTGGGAGAGGCAGAGCCTTCGCCGCGGGCTGCGTCGTCGTCGCGCTGGGACTACTCGCGGCCGGTTGCGGCTCGGAGTCCCATCCCAACGAACCACGGCCGCAGCCGCCGACCCGGGTCAGCGTCACGGTGACGCCGAAGGCGATCACCGTGCAGCCGCCGCGGATCGCGATCGGCCCTGAACCTAGCCAGCAGATCCCGCAAAACCAGCACGCCCCCCAGCCCCAGGTGAAGTCCAAAGCCCCCGTCAACGTCGTCTTCGTCACCGCCAACCTGACCGACTTCAACTCCAAACTCGAAGTCCGCGGGCCGAAAAACGCTAAATCGGGAGCGCTAGTCGCCAACGGCAACAACTCCCTGCTCACCGCCTTGCCGACCGGCGTCTACGAGGTCAGCGCCGCCGACATCCCCAGCGCCAAACCGGTCCGCTTCACCGTCGGCCCGTATCGCAGCTCCTCCGAGAACGATCTGCTGCTGCCGTAAATAGCGGCCTTGCGGCGGCGCCGCTACGTCTGCCCCGATCGTCAAGATCGGTGGCGTGACCATCGTTCTCGCAATTGCCGTGCTCGCGCTCGCCGCGGCACTTGTCTACGTCATCACCCGCCAGCCCGAGGAGCAGGCGCCGCTCGATCACGGGCCGGCAATACAGGAGGCGACCGCGAAGGCGGTTGCCGACCTGCTGCGGGTCAACGAGGAGTCGCGCAAGCTCGACACGCAGGCGGCGGAGGCGGCGCTGCAGAAGCGCGAGGCCGAGTTCCGGCGGTTGACCGAGCCGATCGGCAAAAACCTCGAGCGGATCGAAAAAGAGGTCTCGACGATGAGCCGCGACCGCCGCAGCGCCGACGGTGCGGTGCGCACGCTGCTGGACGAGATGAAGATCGGGCTCGGCGACCTCGGCACCCAGACCGGGACCCTGGTCAAGGCGCTGCGCCAGCCGCAGACCCGCGGCCAGTGGGGCGAGGTGCAGCTGAAGCGCTGCGTCGAGATCGCCGGCATGACCGAGCACGTCGACTTCGAGCTGCAACAGACCTTCAACGACGGCGAGGGGATCCTGCGCCCCGACGCGGTGGTGATGCTGCCTGCCGGTCGCCGCGTCGTGATCGACTCCAAGGTGCCGCTCGACGCCTACCTCGAGGTGCTCGAGGCCGAGGACGACGCCAGTCGCAAGGGCGAGCTGATCCGCCACGCCCGCCAGGTCCGCGACCACATCACCAAACTCGCCTCGAAGCGCTACCAGGACCAGTTCGACAGCGGCGAGACACCCGACTTCGTCGTCTGCTTCATGCCCTCCGAGGCCGCCCTGCACGCCGCTTTTGAGGCCGAGCCCTCGCTGTATGACTACGCGCTCGAGCAGAAGATCCTGATCGCGACGCCGACCACGCTGGTCGGCCTGCTGCGCACGGTCGAGCTCGGCTGGCGCCAGGAGCAGATCGCCGAGCAGGCCCAGGAGATCGCCTCCGCCTCACGCGAGCTGCACAGTCGCATGGGTGCCTTCCTCGAACACTTCGCCAAGGCCGGGCGCCAGCTCAACTCGGCAACCAAATCCTTCGATGACGCGGTCGGCTCACTGGAGAGCCGGATCATGCCCCAGCTGCGCCGTATCGAGGAGATGGGCGCCGCCTCCGGCAAGGAGCTGGAGGAACCGCACCGGGTCGACCGCGCCGTGCGCCCGATCCTCGCCGAAGTGAATGAGCTCGAGGACCCAGAAGACGAGTCCAAGGCCGCCTGACCAAGCAGGCCAAGGACACACCAAGCGCCGTGTGCTTCTGCACACAAGCGAGGGAGGACGCGGGCGTGCGCCGCGTCAGGTGGCCTTGGGTAGGATTCGGCCGCCCACAAACCGAACCGCGGAGGATCACAGTTGGCCGTTGACACGAGCACAGTTGCGAAGCTGGACGTTGAGCCCGGCACCCTGCCCGAGACGATGGCCGCCTGGGTGATCCGCCAGGAGCGCGAGGGCGAGCCCAACGACGCCTTCCAGCTCGAGCAGATCGAGGTTCCCGAGCCGGGCGCCTTCGAGGTGATCGTCCGCGTGATGGCCGCCGGGGTCAACTTCAACAACGTCTGGGCGGCGCTGGGCAAGCCGGTCTCGGTCTTTCCCTACGGCGATCACCCTGAGTACGGCCACCACATCGGCGGCTCCGACGCCTCGGGGATTGTCTGGAAGGTCGGCGAGGGCGTCACCCGCTGGAAGCCGGGCGACGAGGTCGTCGTCCACTGCAACCAGGCCTCCTACGAGGACGTCGAGGTGCACGGGCTCGATCCGCTTGCCGCGCCGAGCCAGCAGATCTGGGGCTACGAGACGACCTGGGGCTCCTTCGCCCAGTTCACCAAGGTGCAGGCCCAGCAGCTGCTGCCTCGCCCCCAGAATCTCTCCTGGGCCGACTCCTCCTCCTACGGCCTCACCTACTTCACCGCCTACCGCATGCTGATCGATCAGTGCAAGCTGCAGCCCGGTCACAACGTGCTGATCTGGGGGGCGGCCGGCGGCCTCGGCGTCTTTGCCGTGCAGCTCTGCAAGGCAGCCGGTGCCAATGCGGTCGGCGTCGTCTCCTCCGATGAGAAGGGCGAGCTGATCAAGCAACTCGGCGCCGTCGACTACATCAACCGCAAGGAGTTCGGCGAGATGATGCGCACGCCGGAGAACCTCGCCGACAAGGCCGCCGACAAGGAGCGC
>DATMIH010000030.1:0-6855 GCA_035554595.1 Solirubrobacterales bacterium | reverse complement strand
GGCGCAGCTCCGCGCGGGCGACCTCGCGGTCGTCGAAGGGCAGCTTGCGGCCGTCGGCGAACTCCTGGCCCTGCTCGTGCCCCTTGCCCGCGATCACCACCGTGTCGCCGGGCTGGGCCTTTTCGAGCGCCAGCGCGATCGCGGCGCGCCGGTCGGGCTCGACCTCGACGTTGGCGCCGTTCTCGACCCCGCCGAGCACCTCGGCGATGATCGCCTCGGGGTCCTCGGAGCGCGGGTTGTCGGAGGTGACGATCGCCAGGTCAGAGAGCGCGGCACCCGCCCGCCCCATCTTCGGCCGCTTGTCGCGATCGCGGTCACCGCCGGCGCCGAAGACCGCCAGCACCCGTCCCTCGCTCAACCGTCGCGCCGCCCGCAGCACGTTCTCCAGCGAGTCGGGCGTGTGCGCATAGTCGACCAGGACGGAGAAGGCCTGCCCCTCGTCAATCGGCTCGAACCGCCCCGGCACCCGCTCCGCCCGAGCCAAACCGGCCGCGGCGTCCTCCGGCCTAACCCCAAGCACCGTCGCCCCCGCAAACGCCCCCAACGCATTGGCCACATTGAAATGCCCCGGCAACCCAGTCCGCACCGCAATCCCCCCGCCGACGGGACTCAAAGTCGCCATATGTTCCGTTTTCAGTCCCGTCGGCGGCGGGGTTGCGGTGAAGGCGGCGCCTGATGTATCGAAGGAGACCTCCGACGCCGTGAAGTCCGCGTTGACCCCCTCAGCGGAGAAGGTCACGCAATCGAATTCCGTCGCCAGCCGTCGCCCGTACTCGTCGTCGACGTTGACGACCGCCACTCTCGGACCCATCTCAAAAAGCAGCCGCTTGGCCCGAAAGTAGTCCTCCATATCGGCATGAAAGTCGAGGTGATCCTGGGTCAAGTTCGTGAACAGCGCCAACTCAAAATGAATCGAGTCGGCCCGGTGCAACGCCAGCGCATGCGACGACACCTCCATCACACAGGCCTTGTCCCCCGCCTCCAGCATCCGCCGAAATGTCCCCTGCAGCTCGACCGCCTCCGGCGTGGTCCGCTCGACCTCCTCCTCAACCCCACCAACCACCTGCCGCACAGTGCCGAGCAACCCGGTCTGGACACCGGCCGCCTCCAAGATCTCGCGGAGCAGGAACGCGGTCGTGGTCTTCCCGTTGGTCCCGGTAACCCCCACCACCCGCAGCTCCGCAGTCGGATCCCCCCAAAACCGAGCCGCCACCGGCGCCATAGCCCCCCGCGCATCCGGAACCACCACCTGCGCCACATCAAGCTCCAGCCCCCGCTCGACGACTAGCGCCACCGCCCCGGCCTCGACAGCGCCGGCAGCAAACTCGTGCCCATCGACCTTCTCCCCCGGCACGCAAAAAAACAGCGTCCCGGGCCCAACTTTTCGGCTGTCGTAAGCCAGAGACTCAACATCTACGGCGGAGTCCCCGGCAATCCGGGCCCCGGCAATCTCCGCAGCGAGCGCGTCCAATCTCATGCCTGTCGATTCTAGGAAGGCCGTCGGGTGCCCCTCCCCAAAACACTCAAGCGAGGCTCCCGCCGAGCGTTTTGGGGAGGGGCACCCGACGGCCTCTCGTTATTCCGCCGGCACCCCGAGATACGGAAGAGCAAACGCCGCGATCTTGCCAAACGCCGGAGCAGCAACCGACCCGCCGTAAATTTCCCCCTGCGGCTCATCCACGATCACCGAAACCAGCAGCTGCGGATCCTGTGCCGGCGCGAAGCCGATGAACGAAGCGATGTACTTGGTCTCGGAGTAGGTCCCGTTTTCGGCCACCTGCGCCGTGCCGGTCTTACCCGCCAGCTTGTAGCCCGGCACGCTCACCGCGGAGGCCGTGCCGCCGGCTTCCAGCACTCCCTCGAGCATTTCCCTCACCTGCGCCGCCACGCCAGAGTCGATCACGCGGTGCCCCTTCGGCTCGTGCACGGTTTCGTCGCCGACCTTCTCGACCAGCTGCGGCCGGCGCAGGATTCCGCCGTTGGCGATCGCCTGGTAGCCAGCCATCATCTGCATCGGCGTCACCCCGAGGCCCTGGCCCATCGGCAGGTTGCCCATGGTCGAGCCGGAGTACTCGTCCAGCTTCGGCACCAGGCCCTGTTCCTCGTCGGGGTACTGCACCCCGGTCGGCTCGCCGAAGCCGAAGCGGTCGATCCACCTGCTGAAGCGCTTCGCCCCCAGCTTGAGGCCGATCGTGACGGCGCCGACGTTGGAGGACTGGGCGAGGATCTGCGCCACCGTGAGCGACACCGGCGGCCGTGCCTCGGCGTCTTCGATGATCCGATCGGCCACGTGCAGCTGCGAGGGCAGGTAGAAGGACGTTTCCGGCGTCACTTCTTTTTCCTCCAGCGCCGCCGCGACGGTGAACGCCTTGAAGGTCGAACCTGGCTCGTAGGTGAAGCCGGTGGCGCGGTTGAGGAGGTCTTCGGGGCTGGCGCTGGAGAGGTCGGCGAGGTCGACCGGCGGCCAGTTGGCCATCGCCAGGACCTGCGAGTTGCGCGGGTTCATCACGATCGCGGTGGCGCCTTTCGGCGCGTAGGCTTCGCCGACTTCGGCCAGCACTTCCTCGGTCTTCTGCTCGATCGCGGGATCGAGCGTGAGCTGGATGTTTTCGCCGTCTTCGGCTTCCTGCGCGGTTTCCAGCCGGATCGGTTCGCCGCTCGCGTCGGTGACAATGCGCCGTTCGCCGTCGCTGCCGCGCAGCACGTCTTCCTCGCCCCGTTCGAGCCCGGTTAGGCCTTCGCCTTCGGTGCCGACCGCGCCGATCACCTGCGCCGCCAGCTCGCCCTGGGGGTAGATGCGACGGCTGTCGGGGTCTTGGCCGATGCCCTGCAGCCCGAGCCTTTCGATCCGCTTCGCGGTCGGCAGCTCGACCTGTTTGGCCAATACCGAGTAGGTCGTTTCGGCGGTGATCGCGCCGAGCACCTTGCTCTCGCTGAGGCCAAGGATCGGCGCCAGCTTTTCCGCCGCCAGGGCGGGCTTGCTGACTTCCGGCGGCACGGCGAAGACCGTCGCCGTGTCTTCGGAGGCGGCGAGGGCGTTGCCGCGGCGGTCGAGCACGCTGCCGCGCAGGCTGGGCAGGCGGATCGCTTCCGTTTGCTGGTTGACCGCCTCGGAGGCGAGCTTCGACCCCTGCACCCCCTGCAGCCAGAAGGCGCGAGCGCCGATCACGACGAAGCAGAAGAGGAAACCGGCGAAGAGGAGGCCGATCCTTCGCTCGATCACCTTCACCGCAGCGGCCCTAGTAACCCGAAGCCGCGGCGGAAAGCCGCTGGGCGGCGATCGCCACGTCCTGCTTGGACGCTTGCAGGTAGCTGGTCCCGTTGGAGGAGGCGGCGACGAGGCCAAACCCGGCGGCTTCGTGTCGCACGCGGGCAGAGCCGTAGAGGCGCGCGTCCCGGCCGCTCAGCAGCGAGTTCTCCTCTTCCAGTGCCGTGATGTTGGTCTCGATGTGCCCGGCGGCAGCGGAGAGGCCGAGGGTGATCACGTTGACCCCGACGATCCCGGCCAGCAGCACGCCGAGCACGGCGATCCAGGCGCGGCCGCGGGTCATCCGCACCATCAAGCTCGAGTCGGGCAGCTGGCGGACCGCGGTGGCGGCCCCGGCCGCAATCGGGATCAGCTGGCCGCCGGGACGGCGGCTGGGCGCTTTGCGGCGGGCCGGCGCCTTGCGGGCGGGAGCTTTGCGCGCCGGTGCCGCCGGGGCGGCGGCCTTGACCGGCCGCGGTTTACGGCGCGGAGGAGCGGCAACGGCCCCCTGACGTACGGTCGCCGCCTCCATTAGGCCCCGGCCTCGGCCGGCTCGGCGACCTTCATCGAGACGCGCAGGTGGGCGGAGCGCGAGCGCGGGTTGCTCGCGACCTCCTCCGGGCCAGGCGCGACGGCGCGGCGGGTCAGTGGCTCGGCTTCAGGCTCGCGTCCGCAGACGCAGACCGGCAGCTCCGGGGGACAAACGCAGCCCTTGGCGCGCTCGGCGAGGAACTGCTTGACGCGGCGGTCCTCGAGCGAGTGGAAGGAGATCGCGGCGAGGCGACCACCGATCGGCAGCATGCCCCAGGCAGTCGGCAGCGCGTCCTCGAGCGAGTCGAGCTCGCCGTTGACGGCGATCCGGATCGCCTGGAAGCTGCGCTTGGCGGGGTGGCCGCCGCCGAAGCGGGCCGAGGCGGGCATGCCGGCTTTGATCGCGTCGACCAGCTCAGAAGTTGTCGAGAGCGTCCGGCGGCGGCTGATCTCACGGGCGATCCCACCGGCGTAGCGCTCCTCACCGAAGCGGCGCAGCGCCTGCGCCAAGCGTTGCTCCGGCCACTCGTTGACGATGTCGGCGGCGCTCAGCTGCTGGCGGGTGTCCATGCGCATGTCGAGGGGTGCGTCGTAGGAGTAGGAGAAGCCCCGCTCCCAGGCATCGACCTGCATCGAGGACATTCCGAGGTCCATGTAGACCATCTCTGGACGCATGCCTTCGCCGTACATGGCACGAAGACCTGCCGCAAAGTCGCTGGAAATGAAGCGAGTCGAGCAGGGAGCCTCGGCGGCAAAGGCTTCGTAGCGGGCCAGCGCGCCGGGATCGCGGTCGATGCAGATCAGCGTCCCGTCGGGCCCCAGAGCCTCGGCGACGAGGCGGGCATGACCGCCGGCGCCGAAGGTGCAATCGATCGCAGTCTCACCCGGCTGGGGCGCCAGCAGGTCGACTAGCTCGGCGGCGAGGACGGGTTCGTGTTCGGTCGGCATATAGACAAGGTTTGCGCGAGTTAACTCTCGGCTGCGCGGGGTCGGGGTTGAGTAGGCACGAATCGCCATCTCACTCAGGCGCTCCGGTCGCGGCCAGGCCCTCGGCGATCTCCGGCGCCGAAGCGTCAAGCTCGGCCTCCTGTTTGGCCCAGGCCTCGGCGTTCCAGATCTCCAGGTACTCCCCCGTGCCGACGACGACGCAGGGCCCGCCCAGGCCGGCGTGCTCGATCAGCGGCTTAGGCACGCGGATGCGGCCGGCGGAGTCGAGCTTCTCGTCGAAGGAGCCGCCGTGGAAGCGGCGGCGCAGCTGGCGCGCGTCGCGGCCGAAGGGGCTGTGCGGCGAGAGGAAGCGGTCGGAGAGCTGCTCGAACTCAGCGGTCGTGTGCATCCAGACGCAGGGGTCAAAGCCCTTGGAGAGAACGATGCCATCGGAGAGGGCGGCCCTGAACCGGGACGGAACCGTGAGGCGATCCTTTGAATCGAGACTGTGCTCGTAGAGGCCCCGAAATGCCACCGCCGGTTCCTTTCTGTGCGAGCGCTGCGCGTGGACCAGGAAAAGAGTTAGGACCGAGGTGATGAGGTGGGAGGAGCCTCACCACCCCGGTCCTGGGCTTCAACTCGATCGGCACAGTAACCCACTTTCCCCCACTTTGCAACACAACCCCACAATGCAAGCCCATTTGCAACCCTGCGTTAGGTTGCCCGCGTGAGCGAGGAGCAGACCGCACCGCCGACTCAGGCGGCCCCGGACGACGCCAACGACCTGCGCGGCTTCCACTTCCGGCGGCTGCTCGGCAAGCCGCTGACCTGGGTTCTGATCGGGCTCGAGGTCGTCGTGATCGGCGTCGTCCTCGCCGTCTACGTCGGCCCGGCGATCGGCGGAGCAGCCGCGCTCGCCGCCTTCCTGCTCGGCCTGCTGGCCGTCTTCGCGATCGCCGACTCGCGCGCCGAGCAGGGCTTCTTCGAGACCTACGCCGCCCAGAGCGGACTGGAACTGGGAGGCCGCAGCCCGCTGCCCGAAGCGACCCCGCTGCTGCGCAAAGGCAACGACCGCTACGCCGAGCGCACGCTCTCCGGTCGGTTCGCAGAGGACGCCGAGGGCATCCTCGCCCTCTACACCTACGAGGACGAGAGCACTGACGCCGACGGTGACCGGCAGACCAACTACTACCACTACACGGTCGGCCTGATCTCGGTGCCCGAGTGTGCCGCCCACGTGCCCCAGCTCTACTGCCGGCGCAAGTCGGGCCTGCGCTCGCTGGAGAAGCTCGAGGACGCCTTCCGCTCGACCGAGCGGGTGAAGCTGGAGAGCGAGGCGCTCGATGAGCGCTACGAGATCTTCTCAGGGAAGGAGCAGGACCAGGTCTGGCTACGCCGCTTCTTCTCCCCCACCTTCATCGTCTGGCTCGGCGAGGAAGCGCCGAAGAAGTTTGCCTTCGAGCTGGTCGACGGCGTCCTCTGCTGCTTCGTCGGCGACCACAAGAAGTCGGCCGCCGAGCTCGATGCGATCCGCGCCGCCTCGGCAACCGTCGCCCGTCGCCTCCGCGAGGAGAGCCTCGAAACCAGCACGAACTGAGTCGTCAAGTCGGGTTCCGGTGCGCTTTATGTGGCCTGGGACCGCATAAGGCGCACCGGAAGGTCAGAAGCCGCTAAGGAGCACGTCGGCGTTGGCGATCAGGGCGGCGGTGATCATCAGCAGGACCGAGGGGACGAGGATCAGGGCGACGACGAGCTGAATCTTCGGGGCGGCGCGGGCGGCGCGCTCCTCGACCGCGCGGCGTTGATCGCTGCGCAGGGCGCTTGACTGGCGGCGCAGTTGCTCGGCCAGCGGCGAGCCGTAGCGCCGTGAGCGCTCGATCGCCGCGCAGAGGGTGGCTAGCTCGCTGCCGGGGACACGGTCGCGCAGCGAACGCAGCGCCGCCGGCAGTGGGCGACCGCAGGAGAGCTCGGCGACTGTCATCCGCAACTCGTCGGCCAGCGGCCCGTCGCTGCCCCGGGCGAGCTCGGCGAAGCCCGAGGCCGGGCCGCGACCGGCCGCGGCGGCGACCGCGAGCAGATCGCAGGCATCGGGCAACGCACCGACAAGGCGGCGCGTGCGCAGTCGCGCCCGGCGCTCGAGCAGCGCGTCG
>DATMIH010000029.1:0-7882 GCA_035554595.1 Solirubrobacterales bacterium | reverse complement strand
ACCGGCGCCCCGACCGAGGCGGCGAGGTCCATCACCTTGCACATCTTCTCCGCCATCACCTCGCCGAGGCTGCCGCCGAAGACGGTGAAGTCCTGCGAGAAGACGAAGACGGTGCGGCCGTCGACCGTGCCGTGACCGGTGACGACGGCGTCGCCCCAGGGCCGTTTCTTCTGCATCTCGAAGTCGTAGGTGCGGTGGCGAACGAAGGTGTCGAGCTCCTCGAAGGTGCCGGGGTCAAGCAGTTTCTCAATCCGCTCGCGGGCGGTTAACTTGCCCCTTGCGTGCTGCTTCTCCACCGCCTCCTCGGAGGCGGAGTTAACCGCGGCGTCGCGCAGCTCGCGCAGGTAGGAGATCTTCTCCTCGTGGGTAACCGGATTCTTCTCGCGCATGGGGCGCGGAAGTCTATTTACCCGCGCCGCTGAAAGCCACGATGTCTTAGGCGCTGCCGAAGGGCTGCTTCTGCGGTTCGGCAAGTCGGTCGAGGAGCAGCTCCAGATCGGCCTCCGCCAGACCGGAGCCATCCTTGGCGCGGAGCTCGACTCGCGTGCCAAAACCCTTCTCGGCCATCGTCACCTCGACGCCTTCGACCTCGGCGATCAGCTCGGCTAGCTCCGGCTCGGACTTCATCAGTGTGCGTGCGGCCTCGATCATTGGGGCCGCTTCCACCCTCAGCCTCCCGTTCCTCCCCACCCTGGACGCTTGGGCGAGTCCGTTCAGGGGGAGACTGGGCGCCCATCCGACATTGACTCACTTCAGGTGTGGTCAATGTCGGATGGGCGTAAGGACAAGCGAAGTAGGCGGGCCTGGGAACTGGCGGGACGACAGCATGGGGTCGTGGCGCGGCAGCAGTTGCTGGCGCTTGGGTTCAACGCGCGGGAAATCGAGCACCGGGTGGCCCGGGGGCGACTGCATCCGGTGATGCGAGGGGTCTATGCGGTGGGATGGCCGAAGCTGACGCGAGAGCGTCGTTGGATGGCGGCCGTTCTGGCCTGCGGCAATGAGGCCGCGCTGAGCCATCGGAGCGCGGCTACGCTCTGGGGGATCGGGGCGGAGACGAGCGCCACGATCGACGTGAGCGTGTGCCGGCGCACCAGGCTTCGCCGACCCGGGATTCGGGTCCGCTCGCGGCTCGAGCTGGGGGAGAGCGACGTCGTGCGGCGCGACGGGATTCCGGTGACGGGGATTGTCCGAACGCTGGTTGACATCGCGGCCGAACTCGGTCCGATCGCCGTGGAGCGAGCAGTGAACGAAGCGGACAAGCTGGAACTGATCGACCCGGAAGCTCTCCGCTCAGCACTCGGGGAATACGAAGGGGAGCCGGGAGTTCGACCTCTTCGGACAATCCTCGACGCACGCACCTTCCGCCTCTCCGACTCGGACCTTGAGATCAATTTCCGACCGATCGCGCAGGAGGCAGGCCTTCCTACCCCCCTCACCAAACAGATGGTCAACGGCTTCGAAGTCGACTTCTACTGGCCCGAGCTCGGCCTGGTCGTCGAGACCGACGGCCTGCGCTACCACCGAACACCCGCCGCTCAGACCCGAGACGCTCGCCGGGATCGGACCCACACCCTCGCTGGAATGACTCCGCTCCGCTTCACCCACTACGAGGTCAAATACGAAGCCTCCAAGGTCACACGATCACTGAAGCGCGCCGTCAAATTGCTCAAGAAACGTCAAGCGAGAGTTGGCCCATTCCTGGGTGGGTCAACTCTCGCTTGAATGTTCTTGAGCTACGCGCCGGGGCTCCGCGCGGACGCCTAGAAGAACGCGCCGCCCTTGTATTCGCCGAAGACGTCGCGCATCGCGCCGCAGACCTCGCCGATCGAGGCGTCGGCGGCGAGCGCGGATCGGATCGGGTGCAGGAGGTTGCCCTCGCCGCGGGCGACGTCGCGCAGCGACTCGAGCTTGGCCTCGACGCCCGCCTGATCGCGGCGCTCCTTGAAGGCCTTCAGCCGGGCCAGCTGGCTCTGCTCGGCCTCGGGATCGACGCGAAGGATGTCGACGTCGTCAACCTGGTCGGTGACGTACTTATTGACGCCGACGATGATGTCCTGGCCGCTGCGGTAGCGCTCGTGGTAGCTGTGCGCGGACTCCTCGATCTCACGCTGCATGAACTCCAGCGCCTCGACCGAGCCGCCCAGCTCTTCGACCTTCTCCATCAGCTCCCAGGAGCGAGCCTCGACCTCGTCGGTCAGCGACTCGACGAAGTAGGAGCCGGCGAACGGATCAACCGTGTCGGCGGCGCCGGACTCGTGCGCGAGCACTTGCTGGGTGCGCAGGGCGATCCGGGCCGAGCGCTCGGTCGGCAGCGCCAGCGCCTCGTCGAAGCCGTTGGTGTGCAGGCTCTGGGTGCCGCCGCAGACGGCAGCGAAGCCCTGCAGGGCGACGCGGATGATGTTGACCTCGGGCTGCTGCGCCTGCAGCGTCACGCCCCCGGTCTGGGTGTGGAAGCGGATCTTCATCGAGTTCGGGTCCTGCGCCCCGAAACGCTCGCCGACGATTTTCGCCCACATTCGCCGCACCGCGCGGAACTTGGCGATCTCCTGGAAGACCTGGTTGTGGCCGTTGAAGAAGAAGGCGAGGCGAGGCGCGAACTCGTCAATCTTGAGACCGCGCTCAAGCGCCGCTTCGACGTAGGCGATCGCGTTGGAGAGCGTGAACGCCACCTCCTGCACGGCCGAGCAGCCCTTCTCGCGGATGTGGTAGCCGGAGATCGAGATCGTGTTCCACTTCGGCACGTTGCGGTGGCAGTACTCGAAGATGTCCGTAGTCAGGCGCATCGTCGGCACCGGCGGATAGATGTAGTTGCCGCGCGCCATGTACTCCTTGAGCACATCGTTTTGGACCGTGCCGCGCAGCTTCTCTGACGGGACGCCCTGTTCCTCGCCGACCAGCTCGTAGAGCAGCAGCAATACCGCCGCCGGCGCGTTGATCGTCATCGAGGTCGAGACGCTGTCGAGTGGGATCTGATCGAAACAGATCCGCATGTCCTCGATCGTGTCGATCGGGACGCCGGTGCGACCGACCTCGCCGTGGCAGAGCGGGTCGTCGGAGTCGCGGCCGAGCTGCGTCGGTAGGTCAAAGGCCATCGAGAGCCCGGTCGAGCCGTGCTCGATCAGGTAGCGGTAGCGCTCGTTGGTGTCCTCGGGCGTGGCGAAGCCGGCGTACTGGCGCATCGTCCAGAGCCGATCGCGGTACATCCCCTCGTGGATGCCGCGCGTGAAGGGCGGGGCGCCCGGCTCGCCAAGGCGCTCCTCCAGCCCCGGCGCCACATCGTCGGCGTCATAGACGCGCTCAATTTCGATGCCGGAGTCGGTGAAGACGCGCTCGTCATCCGGTCCCACTAGGGGAGCGATCGTGCGGTGGGTCTCTTCGGTAGCCATGGCGACAGGATATGCGGAGCGCGCCGGGCGGCCCTTTACCAGGCCTCCCAATGATGCTCTAATTCATTAGAGCGATTTATTTGCATCTGCATGTTCCCTTCTGTACCTTCGCTCGTACCGGAGAGGTATCCAGCAGGAACCGAAATTTGTGGACTCAAGCGCGCATGGCGCCGAGCTATGCGGGGAAAAGGGAGAGGGAGATGTCGCAGTTGGCAAGTCGCAGTGCCCCGCAACTTCTGCCGCCGTTCTGGCCGATCGATGACCAGCACGGAGTCGGTCACGTGCGGCTCGACGGTGAGCCGCCGGCCAACGCCGCCGAGGTAATGGCGCTGCTGCTGCAGTTGGCTGCCCAGAGTGACGCGATGCGCAGCCTGCAGAGCGCCGAGGGCGAGACCCTCTCCGAGAACGCCGCCTCGGTGCTACGAGGCGAGATGGCCGAGCGCATGCGCGAGCTGGCCGAGCTGCTCGACCAGGAGAGCGCCGCAGCGGTCCGCCTCCGCGCCAAGGGGCTCGCCGGCGGCATTGAGCATCGCGAGATGACGCTCGAGATTGCCCGCAGCGGCCCGCCGCCGGCGCTCGAGATCGTCTGCGGCCCCCTCTGCACCTGGCGGATGAAGACGCGCATCGGCCTGCACTCGTTCCTCGCCGCGACGCGCGACGAGCACCAGCAGGCACTGCTGAACGAACTTGATGACTCCCTCGAGCAAGCATTGGCCTCAGTTGAAGCCGAAATCGGTGCCAGCGGGATGCATGTCCCCTTCAAGCTGCCGATGAACGTAACCAACCTGCTGATCTCCGCCGGCGAGGCAGCGGGTCACCCGAAGCACTTCGCCTACTTCATGCCAGAGGACGAATGGGTGGACGGGTTGCCGATCGAGGAACAGCGCACCCTCTACATGCGCAACGTTCACCTCGCCCGCTACTCGGTGATCACGATCCCGCTGGCCGAAGATCTGTTGAGCGGGCCGATGCGGGCCGCTGACGTGCCGATCTCAGATACCTTGATGCCCTGGATCCGCGGGCACGACCACGGCCACAACGTCGTCGTGCCATCGACTTGCTACGACGAGTGGATGGAGACGCTCGGGATCGAGCCTTTCATGGCCCTGCAGGAGGCGATCGCGGACGTCTACGGCTTCCTGATGACGATCTCCGATGCCTGGCTTGGCATCACCAGCGTAAGCCGCCTCGACATGTGCGCAACGCATATGGCCGAGCTGCTCCACTACCTGCGCCGCGGGCCGAAGTACTACGGCGACCCAGGCGCCGCCTACGTCGAACTCAGCTTCCTCGCTGAGAACGGCTTTGTCGAGATCGACGACGCCGGCCGGGTGACGTGGAACGAGGAGGACTTCTGCCGCGGCATGGCCGCCCTGGCGAGCGCCCTTACCGAGTCGACGGTCGGCGCCCCCGACGAGACCGGCTCCGAGGCCTTCCTCGCCCGCTACGGCTGGCCCACCGAGACCGCCGCGATGCGCACCTTCAACGCGATGGGCGAGAGGTTGACCAACGTCCCCACGTCCCTCGCCTTCTACAGGACCAGCGACGTGACAGCGGCGAACGAAGTACCCGTCCCGGCGTAGCCAGCTTTAGACAAAGCGGTGGGGCGCGATGGGGCGCGCCTTTTGAGCAGACGAGGCTCCAGCTTTTGGCGGGGTCTTCGCGTCTGAGGATGAGAGAGGCGTCGGGCGGCAGTCCGCCGGACACTCAGCGCGAAGCGCGTCCGGCGGACTGCCGCCCGACGCCCCCCGCTTCTCAGTCCGAAGCCCCGGCCAACCGCTCGACCCCCGACTTTTCAATGGTCATCCGCAACCCGTCCCGCAGCTCAATTGACGGTTCCCAGCCGAGCAACTCACGCGCCCGGGTGATGTCGGGGCGGCGCTGCTGGGGATCATCGGTCGGCAGCGGCTCGAAGATGATCTCGGAGCTGGACTCGGTCACCTCGATCACGGTCTTGGCCAGTTCCAGCAAGGTGAACTCATTGGGATTGCCGATGTTGACCGGCATGTGCACGTCGGATTCGGCCAGGGCGACGATGCCCCGAATCAGGTCATCGACGTAGCAGAAGCTGCGGGTCTGATCGCCCTCACCAAAGACCGTCAACGGCCGGTCCTCGAGCGCCTGGCGGAAGAAGGTCGGGATCGCGCGCCCGTCGTGGGCGCGCATGCGCGGACCGTAGGTGTTGAAGATGCGCACGATTGAGGTGTCGACGCCCTGCTGGCGGTGGTAGGCCATCGTCATCGCCTCGGCGTAGCGCTTGGCCTCGTCGTAGACGCCACGCGGGCCGATCGGGTTGACGTGGCCCCAGTAGTCCTCGGTCTGCGGATGGACTTTGGGGTCGCCGTAGACCTCGCTGGTCGAGGCGATCAAGAAGCGGGCGCGCTTGAACTTGGCGACGCCGAGCATGTGATGGGTGCCGTGCGAGCCGACCTTGAGCGTGTGCAGCGGCAGCCGCAGGTAATCGATCGGGCTGGCCGGCGAAGCGAGGTGGTAAACGAAATCAACGTCCTCGGGGACATCGACGTGTTCGATGATGTCGATGTGACGGAAATCAAAGGCCGGATCCCGGATGTGCTCAATGTTCTGCAGCGAGCCGGTCTCAAGGTTGTCGATGCAGATGACCCGATGGCCCTCGCCAAGCAGGTGCTCGCAGAGGTGCGAACCAAGGAAACCGGCGCCGCCGGTGACTACGCAAGTGCTCATTGCGCGGATGCTATCGGCCGGCAGAGGAGGAGGGCTGCCGGCAGAGATCTCTGCAATTTGCGCTGATATCTCCCGGTCACTCGTCCAGGAGGGGGGCGAGTTTTGCCTGCTCGAGCGGTTGGCTTGCCATGTTTTGGAAGACCGATCTGACCGGTGCAGGGGAGCTAAGCGAGAATTGAGTCAGGGAGCAGCAAACAAGACCAACGCTGCTGCACGCAAGCGTGCCGCGGTCGAAATGATCGCCCGCTACGAGGGCGCCCTTCGGCGCACGGCGAGGCGCTACTCGTTCGACGCCGAAGACGCGGACGACGCTTACCAGCGGGCGCTGGAGATCGTCCTGACGAAGGCGCCGACCACCGACTTACGCGAACTGATCCGCTGGACCCAGACAGTGACCAAGCACGAGGCGCTGGCGGTGCGACAAGCGCGCGAGAAGCTGCTCGGCTACCAGCGCGCCAGAGAGGGGGCGGAGGACCCGATGGCACTGATCCCCGCCGCCAGCGACGGTCCCGACGAGCAGGTCGAGCGCCGCGAGGACATAGCCCGCAGCCGCGAGGCCCTGCAGGCATTGAAGCCAGCCGAGCTGCGGGCCCTCGGCCTGCTTGCGGAGGGCTACTCCTATGTCGAGATCGGCGAGCGGACCGGCTGGAGCCGGACGAAAATCAATCGCCTGCTGGCCGAGGGGCGGGCTCACTTCCGCACTCTCGTCTCCAGCAGCGAGGACGGCAGTCGCTGTCGCCAACTGGGGCCGTTGCTCTCGGCCTTCTGCGACGGCGAGACCAATCCTCGCGAGGCGCTGGAAGTGCGGGAGCACCTGCGGGCCTGCACCCAGTGCCGGGCGACGATGCGCACCTACAGGGCCGCCCCGCGGATCGCTGTGGCGCTGCTGCCGGCGATGGCCCCCTCTCGCTCGCTGCTGGAAAGGGCGCAGGACCTAGCCACCAACCTCTCTTCGCGCCTGCCGGGGTTCGGCGGCAGTGAATCGGTCGCCACGCAGGTCGCCGCCGCCGGAGGCACGCGGGGCGCCGGCATGGCGGCACTCGCCAAGCTGCTTACGGTCTGCGCCGGGGCCGCCGGTGGGGCTGCTGCCTGCGTCGCCACTGGCGTGCTGCCGGCGCCCGAGTTGGTGCCAGATCCTGCGCCAAAGCCAGCGATCGAACGCCCGACAACCAGCGCGAGCGCTGCGAGAGAAGACGAGGCGGTCGACTACCAGCCTGCGCCGGAACCGGCCGAAACCCCGGCGAGCAAGTCGACGCCAAAGCCCGCGGCAGAGAAGGCCGAAGCCGACCCGGTCAGCGCCGAACCGAGCGCTGCTGCGGCGGGAGCCGTGGAATACGAAGCGCCCGCCCCCACTCCCGAACCGGCGGGCAACAACGAAGCCGCCTCCTCCTCCTCGAGTTCGAGTGGCTCCGCGGCCGGGGAGTTTGGGCCGTGAGCGAGCGATCCTCTGCAACGCGCTGTGGGTCCAGGAGGACCGTAAAACGTTGCACCTTGGCGATCGCGCTGGTCTTATCTCTCGCGCTGATCTGCCCTGTTGCAGCGACGGCTTCGCTGCAACCGATCGACCTGAAAGTCAACGGTGGCGAGGAAAACTGGCACCCCGGCCGCATGTTCGCGCTCAGCTGGAGCAACCCGCCCGGGGTCGCCGCGGCCCACTACCGGCTGCTCGGTTCCGGTGGCGAGGTTCTGATCGGCGATACGAGGTTGCCCTGGGCAGCGAGCGCGATCGACCATCTCAGCGTCCCCGCCGCGCCCGGCGCCTATACGGCGGAGGTTTGGCTGGAGGACGCCGG
>DATMIH010000028.1:0-2991 GCA_035554595.1 Solirubrobacterales bacterium | reverse complement strand
TAGACGAAAACGGGGGCGACTAAGGGTCGGGGGTGGGCCGAACGTGGCTCTAGGATGAGTCGCGTGCCCGAGCAGAAGAAGCCGGTCAACTGGCGCGCCTGGATCGTCGGTGTCCTGGTTGCGATTGTCGTCATTGTCGCCCTGCAGAACTCCCAGCAGGTGCGCGTCGACGTGCTCTTCATCACGGTCGACGCGCCGCTGATCATCACCCTGCTCGCCGCGGTCGCGATCGGCGCCCTGATCGGGTACGTCACGCCGCTCGTCCGCCGCCACCGGCGCGACGAGTCCAAACGCGCCTAGTAGGGATTGGCGAAACCCCCGCGCACGTCTGGCGGCGGCGGACGCGGCGCGGTACGGCGTCCTCGGTCGGCCAAATAGCGCTGCTATTCGGCCTCCCTGCGTCCTTGTACCGCTTGGTCCGGCGCTCGCCAGCCGCACACGCGGGTTTCGCCAATCCCTACTAGCCCGCAGCGGGGTCGGGCCGGGGGATGACGAGTACCGGGCAGGGCGCGATCTGGATCAGCTGGGTCGAGACCGAGCCCAGCAGCACCCGCAGGACCGGCCCCGGTGTCGTTGCCGTCGAAGCCGACAAGTAGTCGCATTCCAATCCCGCCGTCAGGGTAAAGCCGAAGGGAGTCCGGGGAATACCCCGATGAAGTCAAGGCGGGCAGTGATGACAATCGAGGAGTCGGTGTTCATCAAGGAAGGAGCGCAGCCGGGTCGTTTCGCCGACCGCTCGGACGCGGGTCGACAGCTTGCCGCGCGCCTGCTGCCGCTTGCGGGAGAGAATCCGCTGGTCCTCGGCCTGCCCCGCGGCGGCGTCCCCATCGCCGAGGAGGTGGCGACTCTGCTGGGGGCCCCGCTGGAGATCCTCGCCGTGCGCAAGCTCGGTGCTCCCCACAACCCCGAGTATGGGATCGGCGCGATCGCCGAGGGCCGCACCAAGGTCCTCGACCAAGAGGTGCTGGCGCTGCTGGGGATCAACAACGGCACCCTGCGCCACATTGTCGAGCGCGAGAGCGCCGAGTTGGAGCGTCGGGTCGAGGCCTACCGAGGCAACCGGCCACGGCCTTCTCTACGGGACCGCACCGTGATCGTCGTCGACGACGGCGTCGCGACCGGCGTCACCGACACCGCCGCCCTGCGTGCGGCTCGCCGCGAGGGCCCCCGGCGGCTGGTCCTCGCCGTTCCGGTTTGCGCCCCGGACTCGCTCGCTCGCCTGCGGCGGGAGGCCGACGAGGTCGTCTGCTTGGTCGCGCCGCCGCAACTGCGCGGGGTGGGTGAGTGGTACGCGGACTTTGCTCAGGTCTCCGACGACCAGGTGGTAGCGGCCCTGGGGCGAGCCAGGTCCCGGTGGGCCGCCGCTTGAGTAGCCCGTCGCGGAAAAGCCGCAGTCGGTTGGCGGATTCCTGCGGATGGAGCACCGCCGCTGCGGCCATAGGGTCCAGGTATGACAGGAAATGACTGGCGTGGTGACAGGCAGAAAATTCTGATCGCGGGCGCCGGGGTTGCTGGCCTCGAGGCCGCCCTCGCCCTGCGCGACCTCACCGGCGACCGGGTCGAGGTCAGCCTGCATCATCCGGGCAGCGAGTTTGCCTACCGGCCCTTTGGCATCGGCGAGCCCTACGGGACCACGCGCGCCTTTCGCTACGACCTGCGGCGGCTGAGCGAGCTCTGCGGCGCTTCGCTCCATACTGGCGCGATCGCCGCGGTAGAGCCCGAGCGGAGGATCGCGGTCAGCCGCGAGGGTGAGCGGTTCCCGTATGACTATCTGATCCTCGCAACGGGGGCACGCGCGCTCTGGGCGGTGCCGGGGGCTGTCACGTTTTGGGGGGTCGCCGACGAAGGGCAGGTTGGCGACCTGATCGCGCAGCTGCGGTCAGGTCGCCTGCAGCGGCTCGTCCTCACCATGCCCACCGAGCAGGGTTGGTACACGCCGCTCTACGAGCTGGCCGTCTTAGTCGCACGCGTTGTCGGCACGGCAGCCAACCATCGTGCGCGGATCACCGTGGTGACGCCCGAGGCCGCTCCGCTCGGGATCTTCGGCGCCCGGGCCGCCGAACAGACGAGGGCGCTGCTCGCCGAACGGCGCGTCGACATCGTCACCGACGCTCGGCCGCTCGAGTTCGCGGCGGGACGCCTGCGGATCGACCGCGGTAAGGACGTCGAGGCCGACGCGGTGATCACCCTGCCCCGCCTGGAGGGGAGGGAGGTCAGCGGCATCCCGCACGACGGCGATGGCTTCGTCGCCGTCGACGAGCACGGAGCAGTAATCGGCCTGGAGCGGATCTACGCGGCCGGGGACGTCACCTTCCTGCCCTTCAAGCAGGGGGCCTTCGCCACCCAGCAGGCCGACTCGGTGGCGGAAGCGATCGCCGCCACGGTCGGGGTCGGGATCGAGCCCCGCGGCGCGGTTCCGCGAATGCGGGCCGTTCTCTGGACCGGGCAGGGCCCCCATTACCTCTCCGCCGAGAACGGGAAGTCGAACGGCAGGGCTGCCACCCCCAGCCAGCGACACCTGGAACCCCTTCACAACGGCAGGCTGACGGCCCGATACCTGTCGCCCCTGGTCGACTCGTTGACCGCGAGCATCGGCTCCGATTCGGCCGAGGACGGTATGGCCGAGGCGCCTCAGCGCGCCTGAATCCCGGCATGATGGGGCGGTGAGCGACCCCGTCGTCCAGCGCTTCCGCGCCGCCCGCCGTGACCCCGAGCTCGCCCTGCTCGAGGGCTTTCACGCGCTCAAGCACGCGCTGCGCTTCGGCGCCGAGGTGACCGAGGCGGTGGCCTCGGACCCCGCCGAGCTGGATCGGCTGGCGGCGGAGCTCGCCCCCGACCTGGCCGGCTCACTGGCCGAGCGAACCGTGCCGGTGAGCCCCGAGCTGCTGGCCCAGCTCGTGCCCCACGCTCTCCGCACCGGGGTTGTCGCGATCGCCCGCCGCCCGACCGTCGACGTCGCCGCGGTCCTCGCCGCCGAGCGCCCGGCGGCGG
>DATMIH010000027.1:0-3002 GCA_035554595.1 Solirubrobacterales bacterium | reverse complement strand
AAGCGCTGCGGCAGGATCACCAGCGCCGCCATCGCGGCGCCGACGGTGAAGCCGGAGAAGAGCGCCGTGCGGCCGGCGGTGAGCACGGTTTTGCGGTGCGCCTCACGGGTGGCGCCGCCCACGGCGATCTCCTCGCGATATCGCGAGACCATCAAGAGGGCGTAGTCGACCGCGAGCCCGAGGCTGAGCCCGGTGGCGATGTTGAGCGCGAAGACCGAGGTGTCGACGAGCTCGGACATGATTCGCAGCACGAAGAGCGTGCCGACGATCGAGACGACGCCGATCAGCAGTGGGATCGCGGCCGCGACGACACCTCGGAACACCACCAACAGGAGTAGCGCGAGAAGGGGGAAGGCGATCAGCTCGGCCTTGGTCAGGTCGGTCTTGGTCTGGTCGTTGACCTCGTTGAAGCTGGGCGCGAAGCCACCCATCGAGACATTGAGCTTGCTCGCCGCGACCAGCGGTTCGACCCCTTCGGCGGCGATCCCGCCGTCGTTCTCCTCGTCGCCGTTGGCGAGGTCGCCGAGGATGACCAGCGAGCGGCCGTCGCGGGCGATCAGCTGGGCCCCGGCTCGAGGATCCTGCAGAGGGTTGACGACGCGGCCGATGTAGCGGACCTTCGCCACCTTGCCGCTGAGCTGGTCGACTTCCCGCCGCAGGGTCGGGTTCTTCAAGTTCAGCGGTCCGCCGCTGGGGGCGCGGACGACGAGAACGACCCCGGGGTTGGGGTCATAGCCGAGCGCCTTGCTGAGCAGGCCGCTGCCCTGCTCGCTCTCCGAGGAGGGGTCAGTGAAGCCGGCCGCCTTGAGGTGATGCTCGACGTCGTGGCCGAAGGCAGCCGCGATCAGGAAGAAGACGCCGACAGCGGCGAGGACGAGCTTGGGCCGGGTCCAGGTGAGGTCCGCGATCCGGTTCACGGCGGGGGACTGTACCAGAATTCAAAGTACTCACTTTGAATTTCAAATTACGCTGTTACTCTTGTCCTATGACCCCGCGCGAATACGGCCAATCCTGCAGTTTGGCCTGTGCCCTCGACCGCATCGGCGAGCGCTGGACGATGCTGATCGTGCGCGAGCTCTCGCTCGGGCCGCTGCGCTTCTCGGCTCTGGCCCGTTCGGTCGGCGGCGCCCCCACCGACGTCCTGACCAAGCGCCTGCGCGACCTCGAGCAGCACGGCATCGTCGCGCGTCGCGAGCTCGATCCGCCCAGCCCGGCGACGGTCTACGAGCTGACCGAGCTCGGCCACGGGCTGGAAAGGCCGATGATCGAGCTGAGCCGCTGGGGGATGGGGCTGCAGAAGCTCGAGGACGTGATCGACCTGGCGCCGTCCTCGCTGCCCAACGCGATCCGGGTGATCCTGCGCCCACCCGCCGACCTGCAGGCGACGCTGGCTCTGCGCAGCGGCGGCCAGTCCTATGAGCTACGCATCGCCGGCGGCTGGATCGAGGCCTCGCGTGGCGTTCCCGCTAAGCCCGACCTCAGCCTGGCCGGCACCCCGATCGGCGTCATCGCCGCCCTGGTCGCCGGCGAGGCAGGCGAGGAGGGCGTCGAGATAGACGGCGACCGCGAGCTGCTCGAGGAGCTGCGCTCACTGGTCGGCTTGCCGGAGCACCTGCGCGAGGAAGCGCTGGCGGCACTGCCGACCCTGGTCGGCTGAAGCTAGGAAAGCTCACTGCCGTCGTAGAGCTTCTTGACCCGGACGGTGCCGGGTGGCGAAGCTTCGATGCAGAGGCGGCAGAGGACGCACTCGTCGAGGTTCTCCTCGACCACTTCGACGCCGGCGTCTGTCGCCTTGAAGATGTCGACCGGGCAGACTTCCTCCAGCTTCTTGGCTAGCTCGGCGTCGCCGGCAATCGAGGCGTCGACCTCGACGTCGATGAAGACCTTGTTCAGCGTCTCGGCCATCAGGCGCTCACCCCCAGCTTCTGCTTGACCGCGTCGGGAATCTCGTCGATCCGCTCGACCACACGGATCCCCGCATCTTCGAGACGGGCGATCTTCTCGGTTGCGGTGTCCTCCTTGCCCTCGACGATCGTGCCGGCGTGGCCGAAGCTCATTCCCTTCATCTCCTCGTCGTCCATGAACTTGCCGGCCATGAAGGCGATGATCGGCAGGCGCGAGCTGTGCTCGGCGACCCACTCGGAGAGCTGCGCCTCCATGCGGCCGCTGGGCTCGGTGTAGATCACGATCGCCTGGGTCTGCTCGTCGGCCTCGAAGTAGGGCATCAGCTCGGCGTAGGTGGAGCCGATGATCGCGTCGCCGCCGATCGAGACGGCGGTGGAGACGCCGAGGCCCGCCTGGGTCAGCGAAGAGGAGATCTCCGTGGTCATGCCGCCGGAGCGGCTCATCACGCCGACCGGGCCGGGCGCGTAGGCCTTGGCCGCGTCCTTGGCCGGGCCGCCGATGCCGCCCATCTTGCAGACCTCGGGGACGATCAGGCCGAGGCAGTTGGGGCCGATGATGCGGGCGCCCTCCATATTGGCCAGCTCGACCATCTGGGCGACGTCGCGGCGCGGGATGCGCTCGGTGACGATCACGATCAGCTTGATCCCGTTGAGGATCGCCTCGAAGACCGCGTCCTTGGTGAAGGCGGGGGGGACCGTAACCACCGAGCCATGTATGGGGCCGCCGTGGTTCTCGACCGCCTGGGCGACGGTGTCGAAGACCGGCACGCCGTGCACCTCGCGGCCCTTGCGGCCGGGAGTGACGCCGCCGACGACCTTGGAGCCGTAGTCGAGGCACTCGCGGGTCAGGTTGACCGCCTCGCGGCCGGTGATCCCCTGGACGATGAAGGTGGTGTCCTTGTTGAGCAGGATGCTCATGCCGGGGCCCCCTGGATCTTGGCGACGGCGCGGCCGGCGGCTTCCCAGAGGGAGACCGAGCGGTCGCAGGTCTCGACCCCGTAGCGCTCGAGGATCTTGAAGCCCTCCTCCTCCCAGGCGCCGGGGATGCGGAAGATCGCGATCGTCTCGCCGGGGTCCTTGCCGAGCTCGAGGCAGGCC
>DATMIH010000026.1:0-3319 GCA_035554595.1 Solirubrobacterales bacterium | reverse complement strand
AGGACGATGCCGCACTCCTGGCCCTCCTCGACTTCCTGCACGTTGTCTTTGAAGCGGCGCAGGGAGCCGAGTTTGCCGTCCCAGATCACGGTGCCTTCGCGGATCAGGCGGACGCTGGCGGTGCGCGTGACCTTGCCCTCGGTGACGATGCAGCCGGCGATGCGGCCGACCTTGGAGGCCTTGAAGGTCTGTTTGACCTCGGCCTCGCCGAGCGTCTCCTCGACCTCGATCGCCTCCAGCATGCCCTCCATCGCGTTGCGCAGATCTTCGGTGATTTTGTAGATCACCGAGTAGGTGCGGACGTCGACGCCCTCGCGCTCGGCGGCGCGGCGGGCGTCGGCCAGCGGGCGCACGTTGAAGCCGATGATGATCGCTTCCGAGGCGGAGGCCAGCATCACGTCGGACTCGTTGATGCCACCGGTCTGGGAATGGATGATGTTGATCCCGACCTGCTCCTGGGGGACCTTGGCGATCTCGTCCTGGAGCGCCTCGAGCGAGCCGGCGACATCGGCCTTGAGCACGATGTTGAGCTCCTTGATCTCGCCCTCCTGGACCCGTGAGAAGACCTCCTCGAGGCTGACCTTGCGGGCCTGGCGGCGGGCCAGCTGCTCGGTCTTGAGCCGGTTGGCCCGCTCCTGGGCCTCCTGGCGGGCGCGGCGATCGTTCTCGACCGCGTGGACGAACTCGCCCGCGTCGGCGACCCCGTCGAAGCCGAGCACCTCGACCGGCATCCCCGGTCCGGCGCTCTGCACCCGCGTGCCGGTGAAGTCGTGCATCGCCCGCACCCGGCCCCACTGCGGCCCGGCGACGAGCGAGTCGCCGACCTCGAGCGTGCCGCGCTGGACCAGGATCGTGACCACTGGGCCGCGGCCCGGATCGAGCTGGGACTCGACCACCGTGCCCGAGGCGGGCGCATCGGGATTGGCCCCCAGTTCCTCCAGCTCAGTGACGAGCAAAATCATCTCGAGCAGCTTGTCGAGGCCTTCGTGGGTCTTGGCCGAGACGTCGACGTAGACCGTTTCGCCACCCCAGTCCTCGGGGGTGAGCCCGTCGGCGGCGAGCTCGTTGCGGACGCGGTCGGGCTGGGCGCCCTCCTTGTCGATCTTGTTGACCGCGATCAGGATCGGCACGTCGGCGGCGCGAGCGTGGTCGATCGCCTCTTTGGTCTGCGGCATCACGCCGTCGTCGGCAGCGACCACGACCACGGCGATGTCGGTGACCTTGGCGCCGCGGGCGCGCATCGCCGTGAAAGCGGCGTGGCCGGGTGTATCGAGGAAGGTGATCGTCTTTTCGTTGTGGTGGACCTGGTAGGCGCCGATGTGCTGGGTGATGCCACCGGCCTCTCCCGCCGCAACCTCGGTCTCGCGGATCGCGTCGAGCAGTGATGTCTTGCCGTGGTCGACGTGGCCCATGATCGTGACCACCGGCGGCCGGTCGGCGAGCTCCTCATCGGAGTCCTCGAAGGCTGGTTCCTCTGGCTCCTCGTCGGCGGCGGTGACGATCTCGATCTTGCGGTCGTACTCGTCGGCGATCGCGGCGATCGACTCGTCGGTGAGGGTCTGGGTCAGCGTCGCCATCTCCCCCATCATCATCAGCTTCTTGATCACCTCAGAGCTGCCCAGGCCGAGCAACTCTGCGACCTCGCGCACGGTGGCGCCGGCCGGGACCTTGGTCGCCTCGGGCTCCGCCGCCTCGACTTTGGGCGGCGGCTCCTCGAGCAGCGGGCGACGGCGGCGACCGCCGCGGCGGCGTGGCGGTCGCTGCGGCGGCGGGCCGCCCATCTGATCCCTGCGGGCAGCCTGGGAATCGATCACGACGCGACGCTTTTTACCGCTTGCGCCGCCACCGCTTGCGGCGGTTTTACCCGCGGGGCGAACCGGGCCTTTGGAGGCGCCGGCGGGCTTTGGGGCTGGTTTGGCTGCGGCCTGCTGGGCTGGCGCGGGCTTTGCGGGCGACTCTTTCGCGGCCGCGGGGGGTGCGGGTTTTTTGGCCTCCGCGGGAGCCGCGGCAGCGCCACCATTCCCTTTGGCAGCCTGGATCGCCTTCAGCGCATCCGCCTCGTCAACGCTGGAGGCAGCAGCTTTGGCCTCAATCCCAGCATTCTTCAGCGCGGCCAGAACCTCTTTGCTCTCCAGCCCCTGCGCTTTCGCGATCTCATGTACCCGCTTTTTTGCCACTACGCTTGCTCTGCCTCCTCGGCGACTGGTTCAACCTGCTCGACTTCTTCAGCAGCGGCATCGGTCTCTGCCGTAACGGTTCCGTCCTGGGATTGCTCAACCTCAGACGACTCTTCCGCGGGTGGCGTGGAGGATGGGACGTCGCCCGCAGCTTGCGAGGACGACGGGTCATCCTCCACGGCAGGACCCGCGGTCGAGCCGTCAGCGTTCTCCTCTGTCACGACAGGACCCGCGGCCTCGGCCTCTGAACCCTCATCGGGAGTCTCCTCAACAAATTCGGACTCGGCCTTGGCGACGATCTCATCGACCTGTCCTTGATCAGCATCGGGATCGGCGAGGATTTCGATTTCCGCCTCGGGAACCGAAGCGAGGACCGCGATCTGGTTGGTATCGAAGCGGCTCAGGGCCTGGTGTGAGGGCAGACCACAGTAGGTCGAGCCCTCAATCGCCGCGTTGGGGCAGCGGCGCCCGTTGGAGAGCACCGCCATGCAGCGCCCGTCGAAGGTTTCTTCGCCCTCGTACTCGACGTCCTGGTCCTCCTGGGAGAACTCGGTCTCGGACTTGATGTCGACCCGCCAGCCGGTCAGACGGGCGGCGAGGCGGGCGTTCTGGCCATCGCGGCCGATCGCCAGCGAGAGCTGGTCGTCAGGCACGATTACAGTCGCCTGGCGCTCGTCGTCGTCGACGATCACCTCGCGCACGCGAGCCGGCGAGAGCGCCTTGGCGACAAAGCGGGCGGGCTCGTCGTTGTGGGGAATGATGTCGATCTTCTCGCCGCGCAACTCGGAAACGACCATGCGCACCCGCGAGCCGCGCGGGCCGACGCAGGCGCCAACCGGGTCGACGCCGTCGGCGTGGGAGATCACAGCGATCTTCGAGCGGTAACCGGGCTCGCGGGCGACACCGACGATCTCGACCAGTTTGTCGGCGATCTCCGGCACCTCCATTTCAAAGAGCTTCTTGATCAGCTCGGAGCTGCGCCGCGAGACGACGATCGCCGGGCCTTTGGTCGAGTCGGAGACGTCGGTGATCACGGCCTTGACCCGCATGCCGTGGTCGTAGCGCTCGTTGTAGACCTGCTCGGACTTGGGCAGCAGCGCCTCGACCCGCTCGCGCAGCTGGACCAGCGTGTAGCGCTTGTC
>DATMIH010000025.1:0-20078 GCA_035554595.1 Solirubrobacterales bacterium | reverse complement strand
GTTCTAGCTAGGCAGCGAGGGCGAACTCATGGTCCGCACGTATTGGTTGGTGCCGGGGTTTAACGAGGCCTCCGGCAACCTCGACCTGCAACCTTTCGCACGGACCGACCGGATCGAAGCCTGTCGCCCCCGTGCTATGTGGACCGATTGTACGGAGTCGGGTAGGAATACCCCGTGGCAGAGAAGACATTCGACGCGATCGTGCTCGGGGCCGGGGCGCCAGGCGAGGTCTGTGCCGGGCGGCTGGCCGACGGCGGGCTCTCGGTGGCGATCGTCGAGCAGCACCTGGTCGGCGGCGAGTGCTCCTACTACGCCTGCATGCCCTCGAAGGCGCTGCTGCGGCCTTCGGACCTGCTGGCCGAGGCGCAGCGGGTACCCGGCATCACCGTCGGCGAGCGACTCGACCCACGAGCGGTGCTCGAGCGCCGCGACGAGGTGATCCACGACGGCGACGACTCCGGTCAGCTGCCCTGGCTGGAAGAACACGGGATCGAGCTCTTCCGCGGCAGTGGAGTGCTCGACGGCGAGCGGCGGGTTCGGGTCGGCGACGACCTGCTCAACGCCCGCCAGGCGATTGTCCTCGCCACCGGCAGCGGCGCGGCGATGCCGCCGATCGACGGCCTCGACTCAGCCCGGCCCTGGAACAACCGCGAGGGAACCACGTCCAAGCACGTGCCCGAGAGCATGATCGTGCTCGGCGCCGGACCGGTCGGCTGCGAGCTCTCGCAGGCCTGGTCCTCGCTCGGCTGCCGGGTGACGCTGGTCGAGGGCGGACCTCACGTGCTCTCACGCGAGGAGCCGTTTGCCGGCGAGGAAGTCGGGGAGGCGCTGGGCGAGAAGCACGGTGTCGACGTCCGCACCGGCGTGAAAGTGGTCCGGATCAGCCGCGAGGGCGACATCGTCGCGGTGGCACTCGAGGACGGCGGTGAGCTCGCTGCCGCCGAGATCCTCGTCGCCGTTGGCCGCAAGCCACGCACGGGCGAGATCGGGCTCGACAGCGTCGATGTCCAACCCGGCAAAGGCGGCTTCCTCGATACAGAAGACCGGCTTCGGGTCGGCGGGCGCGAGTGGCTCTACGCAGTCGGCGACGTCAGCGGCCGCGCCCTCTTCACCCACATGGGCAAGTACCAGGCCTGGGTAGCCGCGGAGAACATCCTCGGTCGCGAGGTCACCCTGATGGCAGAAGACATCGGCTCACCCCGGGTCACCTTCACCGATCCCCAGGTCGCTGCGGTAGGCAAGACACTCGAACAGGCGCAGGAGGCCGGCATCGAGGCGAAAGCGATCGACGTCCCCACGGACGGCACCGCAGGGGCAAGCTTCCAGGGCAAGGAAACCGGTGGCACCTCGCGGATCGTCGTCGACGAGCAACGCGGGGTAATCGTCGGCGCTACCTTCACCGGCTTCGAGACCGCCGACTTCCTCCACGCCGCCACGATTGCCATCGTCGGCGAGGTTCCGCTGCAGCGGCTTCGTCACGCAGTAGCTGCCTACCCAAGCCGCAGCGAGATCTGGCTGAAGCTCGTAGAGGCAGCCGGCCTCTAGAGCGGATTAGACGCTGGAACGCCGCTTCAAGTCTTCGAGCACGTCCTGCGGAAACCCGGGCACCTCGTCGAGGTCGTCGACCGAGCCGAAGCGGCCGAGTCGCTCGCGGTGGGCGAGCAAGCGGGTCGCCTGGGTGACCGAAAGGTTTTCGGCGCGAAGCTGCTCGAAGCTGACCGAGTTGAGATCGATCGTCCCTCTCGACGACGCGGCGGCGGGAGCCGGCGGCTCCGGGACCGGCGGGGGGGTTGGCGGAGCCGGCGTCGGCGGTGGTGGGACCGGTTCCGGGGTCGGTGCGGGAGCAGGTGGGCTCGGGGTAGGCGGTACGGGATCCGGCGTCGGTGGTGCGGGTGGGCCGGGATCCGGCGCGGGCGGGCTGGGCTCGGGTGCCGGAGGCGGGCCGGGCTGGGGAGGCTGTGGTGCGGCGTATGGTGCCGGCGGCGCGGGCTCGGGTGGTGTCGCGAACGCGGTGGGGGGTGACGGTTGGGCCCCGGCCTGCCCTCCGACCGACTGGAGCACGGCCTGCTCGGCCTCGGCGGCGCGGCGCTCGGCTTCGCGAGCGCGCTCCTCGGCCTGGGCGACGCTGTCGCGAATCTCCTGCAGGCGCCGCTCGCGCTCATCCTCTTCTGACTTGAGCTTGGCCAGGCGTTCCGCCTCGGCGGCGCGGCGCTCGGCCTCCTTGGTGCGCTCTTCGATCTGGCGCAGCCGCTCCTGGGCCTCCGCCATCGCCTGCTCCTGCGCCTCACGCTCCTGCTGCAGGCGCTGCTCCGCAGTCTGCAGTCCGGCTCCGGGAGCAGGGGCCGGGGCAACCGGCGGCACCGCCGCCATGCTCTGGGTCACCTGACCCGCCTGGGCCTGGGCCGCGCGTCCTTCGGCCTCGCGCTGCAAGCGCTCGGCCTCCTGGATGCGGCGATCGGCCTCGGCCCGGATCCGCTGCTCCTCATGCTGGATCTCGGCAACCTTGTCCTGCACGCGGGCTTCGACCACCGCGGGGTCCTCGTAGCCGACAGGGGGTGTTGCCGATGCCGGCGTCGGTGCAAACGGGGGGACAGCTGCGGGAGGAAGTGGCTGGGATGGCAGCTGCGTAGTGGGTGCTGCGACAGGCGCCTGGGCGGCGGCCTGAGGCGCTACCGGCTGGCCGACCGGAGGCAGCGGTGCGGCCTGGCCACCCTGCTGGAGTTGTTCGCGCTCCTGCGCGGCGCGCGCCTCGGCCAGCTGGCGCTCGGCCTTCGCCGCTTCCTTGCGAGCTCGGCGACTATCGGCGCGACCGCCACCGCCAACCGGCTTGCCGCGACGTTCGGCCCGCTTCGCGAGGCGCTCCTCCTGGCGCCGTTTGGCCTCTTCCTGGCGCTTTTTGCGGTGCTCGATGCGAGCCAGTCGCTGCTGCTCACGAGCCTGCTTGCGCTTGTCCTTCGAACTCAGCGGCTGCTGGGCCGCGGCTGGCGCGGTGGGCGGTGCACCTGGTGCGGCGGGGGCCGACGGTGCCCCCGGCGCGGCGGGGGCGACTGGCGGTGCTCCCGGAGGCGGCGGCGTACGAGGCAGTTCAGTCGTCTGCGCCTGGGCGCTGACAGGCGGCGGCGTGTTCTTCCCCGGCGAGGGTGGCGGCGCTGAGGAAGAGCCCGCCTGCTTGGCGGCTTTCTCCTTGGCGCGTCGCTGAGTCACGCTGACAACCAGCAGCAAGAGCAGGATCGCCGCGACGAGACCGCCGACGAAGTACTGAATATTGTCGCTGATGAAGTTGCCGGCTTCGCTCGGGAAGGAATCGGCCTGCGCCTGAGCCGGAACGGCCAGGGCGAGCGCAACGAGGGTCAACGCGGACCAGAGCAGGGAAATCCTGAAGCGCATCGGACCCGAAGCTACCTCATCCGGCCCTTGAATTCTCGCTCGACTTCGCGGCGCACGTCCCGGTCCGCGATGTCGCGGCGCCGATCGCGGCCCTCCTTGCCCCGCGCCAACGCCAGCTCGACCTTTGCCCGCGGGCCTTTGAAGTAGATGCGCAGGGGGATCAGGGTCAGGCCTTTCTCCGCCGTCTTGCCGATCAGCCGTTCGATCTCGCCCTTGTGCAGCAGCAGTTTGCGCGGCCGTTCCGGCTCGTGGTTCTCGCGGCTGGCCGGTTCGTAAGGCGGGATATGCAGCTTGCGCAGCCAGACCTCGCCCTTCTCGACCACGGCATAGGAGTCGGTCATCTGGGCCTTGCCGTTGCGCAGGGACTTCACCTCTGAGCCCAGCAGGACGATCCCCGCCTCCATTTTTTCCACCGGCTCGAACTTGTGCCGGGCGCGGCGGTTGGTGGCGACGTCACCCGAGGCCGGCTCACGTTTCTTGCCCTTCTTAGCCATCGAGGCGCTCCAGGTCGACGCGCCCCCGCGCCGGGGAGACCTCGCCCACCCGGACGGATATCGGATCGCCGAGGCGCAGCGTCTCCCCCGACTCGCGCCCGGCCAGGGCGGTCTCGGTCTCGTTCAGCTCGAAGCGCTCGTCGCCCATCGTCCGTGCCGGCAGGAAGCCCTGGTAGACGTCGCCCAGCTCGCCGCCGAAACGGACGAAGGCGCCGGCCCTGATCACCCCCGAGACCTCCCCTTCGAACTCGGTCTCCTCACCTCGCTGGGCGAGCTCCCGCTGCAACAGGTAGGCGGCGCAGATGTCGTCGGCGTCGCGCTCGACCCGGGCGGACTCGCGCTCGCACTCGCTGCTGTGCCAGGCCACCTCGCGCGCCTCGGCTGCCCGCGGCGCCTCCTCCCCCTCGCCCAGCGTCGCCAGCAGCGCCCGGTGGACGAGCAGGTCGGGGTAGCGCCGGATCGGCGAGGTGAAATGGCAGTAGGCCGGGCTGCCGAGGCCGGCGTGGCCGCTGTTGCGGTCGCTGTAGGAAGCCTGCATCAGGGAACGGAGCACGAGCGATGTATACGCCTCCCGGCCGTGCCCGCGCCGCGCCGCCTCCTCGACCACGAGCCGGCTCGCCTCCGCCGCCACCTGACCGGCCTGGGCGGGTGCGAGCCCCTGGCCCAGCGGCGGCGTCGGCACGCCGAGCGCGTGCAGCTGCTCGATCAGGCGCTCGATCCGCAGCGGATCGGGTTGGGCGTGCACCCGGTAGACCGCCGGCACGCGCTTGCGCTCGAGCAGCTGGGCGACCTCTTCGTTGGTGAGGATCATCAAGCGCTCGATCAAGCGGTGCGACTCGGTCTGCTCGACTGAGCGG
Organism: Solirubrobacterales bacterium; assembly: GCA_035554595.1. Lineage (GTDB taxonomy): Bacteria > Actinomycetota > Thermoleophilia > Solirubrobacterales > 70-9 > VRUE01. The sequence goes on along the minus strand of DATMIH010000025.1, from coordinate 15,340 downwards.
GCGGAGACGACGTCGCCGGCCGCGTCGAAGCGGAACTCGGGCTCACTCGACTCGACGTCGAGGCTGGTCGTGCCCCGCCGCTCCGCCAGCGATGCCGCCGCCTGGCGCGCCACCGCCAGCGGCTCGACAACGATCTCGGGCGGGCTCTCGCGGCCGGCGAAGACGCGGTCGAGCTGGTCGTAATCGAGGCGCGCCCGTGAGCGGATGCGACTGCGATAGAAGCTGGCCGCACGGGGCTTGCCGCTGGGACTGAGCTCGATCTCGGCGCTCACCGCCAGGCGCTCGACGTCGGGAGCGAGGCTGCAGGCGTCCTCGCTCAGCGCCCGCGGCAGCATCGGCTCGACCACGCCGGGGGCGTAGGTGCTGTTGGCCCGCTGGCGCGCCTCGAGGTCGAGCGGGGTCCCCGGACGCACGTGGGCGGCGACGTCGGCGATGTGGACCCATACGCGCACGCCGTCCTCCTCGCGCCGGGCCGAGATCGCGTCGTCGAAGTCACGCGCCGTCGCCGGGTCGATCGTAAAGGTAGGCAACTCAGTGAGGTCGCGGCGGCGGATCTCACTCTCCGCGGCCGCATCAGCTGCCCGCCCCGCTTCGACCTCGAGAGCCGCCGGGAAGCCGCGGTACTCCAGCCGCTCTTCCAGCAGCGCCTCGACCGCCTCGCGCGCGTTACTCGGCTCCCTGCGCCGCCCGCGCCCACGCGCCCGCTGCCGTTCGCGGTAGTAGCGCCAGTCCCGCTTGCTCACCGAACCCCCTTCCGGTGCGCTTTATATGGCCATGGACCGCAAAAGGCGCACCGGAAGCTCATCGCCCCGAAGCTAGGACGCCCAGGGCGCTTTCCAGCGCCTCGTCTCGGCCGGGAGTGCGCAGATTGTCGCGTGCCTTCACATCGGGGTGGATGCCGTGGCTCTTGGCCAGGTTGACGCCGTCGGGGGTGAAGTACTCCCCGATCGTCAGCTTCAGGGCGCCGCCGTTGGAGAGTCCGATCTCCTGCTGAAAGACGCCCTTGCCATAGGAGCGCGTGCCGACCACTTTGGCGCCGGCATCGTCGGCCAGTGCCGCAGTGAGGATCTCGGCGGCGGAGGCGGTGTTGCGGTCGATCAGGACCACCATCGGCAGCTTCGGCAGGTTGTCGCCGACAGTCTTGTAGACGACGTGCCCTTGGGTGCGTGAATCGGTGGTGACGACGATTTCGTCATCGGGTAGGAAGACGCTGGCGCTGAGCACCGCCTCCTCGAGCAGGCCGCCGCCGTTGCCACGCAGGTCCAGCACGATGCCTTCGGCCCCTTCCTTCTGCACTTTGTCCACGGCTTCGCGCAGCAGCGCGTGCACGCCTTCGCTGAAGGAGACCATTCCGACGTAGCCGATCTTGCGCCCGTTGACTTCCTTGATCTTGCTGGTCACCACCGGCAGCGCGATCTGGGCGCGGGTGACCTCAAGCTGGTCGACCTTGCCGCTCTTCTTTGCCTTGACGCCGATCGTCACCTCGGAGCCTTCCGGACCCTTGATCTTTCCGGTCGAAAGTTGGCTGTTCTCGCCGGCGATCGAGTCGCCGTTGACCGAGACGATCAGGTCGCCGGGCTCGATCCCAGCTTCCTTGGCGGGCGATTTGGGGAAGACGCTGTCGACGCGCAGGCCGGCTTTAACTTCGGAGACGGTCAGGCCGATGCCGGAGAAGTGCCCGGAGATCTCCTCGTTGAAGCGGTCCAACGCTTCCGGGGAGAAGTAGTCGGAGAAGCGGTCGCGGTGGCGGCGGCGCAGCTCGCGGACCATGCCCTGCAACGAGGCGTTGGTCAACTCACCCGAGCCGACCGGGCGGAAGTAGTTGTCCTCAATCAATTCGGTCGCTTCCAGGTTGAGCCCGGCGGAATCATCGACGAAGCGGTCACGGACGAATTCGGGCAACTTGCCGGGGTGACCGCCGAGCCAGATGCCGGCGCAGAGAACGACGATCAGGGCGGCCACCAGGGCCGCGAGCTTCGCCGCGCTCACGCGGCGCTCAACTCGTCTACACCTTCAGGAAGCGGCGCAGGGTGACGCCGGAGCCAACCGCGGAGACCAGCACCGAGGCGCCGAAGAGGATCGCCACCAGGGCGGGAAAGGAAAGGGTGCTGTTGTTCTGCGCCGCAAGGAAGGAGAAGGTGTCGCTCAGTGGGTCGACGATCGTGATCTTGCCCAGCCACAGGATCAGTATGGCGATCAGGCCGCCCGCGAAGCCGACGACGACGCCCTCGATCATGAAGGGCCAGCGGATGAACCAGCGGGTCGCGCCGACCAGCCGCATCACCTCGACCTCGCGGCGGCGGGTGTAGATCGAGAGCCGGATCGTGTTGCCAACCAGCATCAGCGAGGCGAGGATCAGCAGCGCCGTGATCACGGTCAGGACGATCTTCAGCGCGCTGGTCACCTGCTCGATCTGCTGGGACTCCTGCTGGCGGTCGAAGACGTCCTGGATGATCGGCGAGATCGGCTGCGGCTTGCCGTTCGGGCCCGGCGGCGTGACCGCAGCGCGGACCGCGTCGAGGTTGCTCGCGTCATCGGCCTTGATTTGGAAGTTGGCCGGCAGCGGGTTGTCGTGCAGCTGGGCGAGCAGGTCTTCGCTCTTGCTCTTACCGAGGTCCTTTTCTAGTTCGACCAAGGCTTTGCCCTTGCTGATGAAGGTGACCGAGGCGACGTGCGGGATCGCCTCGAGCTTGTTTTCGAGGGCAGTGATTTCGCCCTGCGTGGCATCGTCGTAGAGCGCCACCCGGAACTCGAGGCTTTCGCGCACCGATTCGCTCTTCGCCTGCGTGGTCTGAAAGACCGGGATCAGCACGCCGAGCAGGATCACCGTGGTGACCGTGGTGACGATCGCGGCCATGCTCGGGGCGCCGTTGCGGCGCAGGGCTCGGAACGCCTCCTGAGTGAAGAAGAAGAATCGCGACATCTAGATCAGCGCGTCGTGTCCGTTGGTCTGGCCCTCGGGGGCGACGCCCATCTCGGCCCGCATGCGCACGCCGAACTCGGTCGTCGACTCCTCGGTGTAGCCGCCGCTGACCTCGTCGCGGACGACGCGGCCCTCATAGAGCTCGATCACCCGACGGCGCATGTTGTCGACCATCTCGCGATCGTGGGTAACGACGAGGACCGTCGTGCCGGTCTTGTTGATCCGATACAGCAGCTGCATCACGCCAATCGAGGTGACCGGGTCGAGGTTGCCGCTGGGCTCGTCGGCGAGCAGCAGCGGCGGGTGATTGACGAAGGCACGGGCAATTGATACGCGCTGCTGCTCGCCGCCGGAAAGCTGGTCGGGATAACTGCGCAGCTTGGTCGAGAGGCCGACGAGGCGCAGCGTCTCCGGCACCTGAGTGCGGATCTGAGCGCGGCTGGCGCCGATCACCTGCAGCGCGTAGGCGACGTTGTCGTAGACGGTGCGATCGGGCAGCAACTTGAAATCTTGGAAGACGGTGCCGATGTTGCGCCGCAGCTGCGGGATTTTCTTCTGGGGCAGCGCGCCGATGTCGCGGCCGGCGATGCGAACCGAGCCGTCCGTCGCCGCCTCATCGCGGATCAGCGTCTTGATCAGGGTCGACTTGCCGCAGCCAGTCGGGCCGACGAGGAAGACGAACTCACCGCGGTCGACGGCCAACGAGACCCGGTCGAGCGCCATGTGGCCCCCCGGGTAGACCTTGGTCACATCGCGCAGCTCGATGATCGGCTTGCCTCCCGGCCGCCGTGTCTGCGGCTCGGAGCCGCCCGTCTTTCGCTTTCTCGGTCTGGCCATACCCGCGGACCCTTCTGCGAATACAGAGTGACTCCTGCGCCCCGCCGGCCGCGCAATTAAGCGCCCAGGTCGGGTAAGCGACAGACTAGCGGATTATGAGCAAACCTTTACAAATAGCCTGAGGCAGGTCATCCCCGCGCCCGGCAGGTGCGGTTCAGCACGGCGTCGAGGGTGAGGTTGCCGGCGAAGTTGAAGCTCGTCTTCGCCAGCGGGAAAGAGGCGCTGGGAAAGCCGGCGGGGGCCGGGCAACCGGCGCTGAGGAAGCTGCGCGAGTGACCGCGATAGGTGAAGTGGCGCCGCAGGTTCATCCGCAGGCCGGTGACGTATCCCCAGTTGCCGGTTGCCTGAGGCAGGGAGGCTTCGAGGGTCGTGCCGTAGGTGCCGTGGCTCTTCCTCAGCAGGAAAGGCAAGACGGTCGAGGTCGGAGCCGGTTGGGTGCCGTAGATGTGGGCGAGGATCGCGGGCCTGCCGTTGATCTTGCCGTTGAAGGCGAGAACCTTGCCGGCGGACGGGAAGGGCGACTGTTGGGGCAACTTGACGTTGGCCGAGAAACTACCTTCGCCAACCAGGGAATCGCGACAGGCGGCGAGGGCGCCGTTGGTGGTCGAGGGCTGGATCTGGTCGATACGGCAGGCTGGCAGTCCCGCTGAGGTGAAGTGCCCATTGCGGTTAATCGCGATCGTGATCCGTCGCAGCTGCGGCGGATCCTGCCCACCCGTGGCACTGATCCTGGAGTCAACAACGATCCCCACCGGCGCCGTGCCATGGCGGGGCAGCACGTGTGGGGTGAGCTTGCCGTCGAAGCTGACCCGGACGCCCCGGCGCTGTTCCACCACCGAGGCGGAAGCACCACCCGGTCGCCCGACAGCGGCGGCTGCGCCGGCGCCCGCTCGCAGCGCGGCCGCGCCGGTGGGAGATCCCCCCGGCCCTTCCCCTCCGGGAAACGAGGCAGGCGGGGCAAATGGTTCGAAGGGCCCGTACTTGACGACGTTCGCCTGGTTGCTGTTGCCGGTGGTCACGTACAGATCGCCGCTGCTGGCATCCACCGCGATCCCGGACGGTTCACCGAAGATAGGCCCGGGCTTCTTCACGCCCGTCGGGCCGACGGTCCGACCCTGCAACCTGTCCAGGTAGGCGCCGCCCGCATCGAACTCGTATATCGCCACTTCGGGAAATTCGGCGCGGGGTTTTAGGTCATCGACGACAAGCACGTGCCCTTTGCCTTCGGTCGGGCTCTCATCGACAGTCAGAGACGCATTGACCAGCGAGTTGAAGCCACCTCCGGGCGGCGCTTCGAGGGCGCCGGTGGGGAGCGCTGGGTTGCCCGCCGGATCGAAGATCTTGACTGTTCCCGATCCCGCATCTGGCACGTAGACATCGCCGGATTCCGAGTCGACCGCGACGCCAAAGCCATCGATCAGGTTGTCGACCCCGATTTTCGACGCCGCCGCCTCACCGGGTTCCACCGGAGCGTCGTAGACCGCCACGTAGGTTCGGTCGTCAACGTACAAGTTGCCTTCGTCGTCGACGGCAATCCCGGTCGATTGACCCGGGTCGACGACTTCTTCGCCCGGCAGGGTCAGCACCCGCTGGTGGAATTCGCTGGCGTAGAGGTTGCCGGCGCCATCAACCGCGAGGCCGCATACAGAGTTGAGTTCGTTGATCGGTTCGACGACCGGCGGGGGATTGCCCCCGGCGAGAAACTCCGAGCCCTGGTAGGTGCCAGAGACGGTGTAGGTGTGGACGGCCCGGTGGTAGTAGTCGGAGACAAAGAGGGTGTGCGTCGCCGAACCGATGGCCAGCCCACAGGCTCCTTCGATCTGCTGTTCGGTTTGAAAGGGAGGCAGTTGACTCACGTCCAACCACTCTTCCGGCCCTCTCGGTTGCTGCACCAAGCGCTCACGGTAGGCCGCGGCATGCGTCGATCCGACCGCGAGTCCGACGCTCAACGCGCAGAGCAATACCACCGAGAACCGCCGAGCCCTCATCCCTTGCGCCTCCCTTTCTTCTTGCAGTCAGCCTTCAGTTCAGGATGCAGGCGCCAGCCGCGATTGGCGTGCCCGATGAACTTGGCGACGACCGCTTGCCGCTTGCGGCAGAGGTTTTCCGCGTTGACTAGCAAGCCGTGCTTGCCCCCCTTTAGACGCAGCACGAACTTGCTCACCGGAGCGTCGGGAACGATCGGGAAGGTGCCGCGGATGCCCCCTTTGAAGGAATCGATGCGGCCGGCGACGTCGACCTCGACCCCGTGACCGCGCAGGGCGAAGACGAGGTCCGGCAGGGTGTGCGAGGAGGAGCGCAGGTAGGCCGGGCCTTCCATCGGCGCTTCGAGCAGCGGCGTGAAGGCGCGCACGTGCCCGTAGACCGAACCCTTCGGACAGGTGTGGGCAGCGAATCGCGCCGTGGTGCAGATCGTCTTGATGTTGCCCTGTTCGAGGAAGAGCGAGGGGGGCAGGGTCACCTGCGCAGAGCGGATGTTGGCGTCACCGGGGCGGGGGCGGACCACCACCTGGAGCGAGCCATGGGCGCCGCGCCTGGTGAGGCCTCTCGTCTTCAGTCCGATCCGCGGACGGAAGTCGAGCGAGGCGCAGTCAAAGACCTGGAAGGGAGAGGAGGCCGTGGCCAGCGTGTTGTCGGAAGCGTCTCCGAAGCGCAGGCCGGACCCGTTCATCGCCGAGGAGACGGCGAATTTTTCGCAGCTGGTCGGGTTGAGGGTGAAGCTGGGGCGATCGATATAGGCGCGGATGTCGCGCAGGTGGATCGGGACGCCGTCGATGATGTGAGGGATCGGGTCGGTGCCGGTGGCATCGATCGAGGCCTGGGCGGTGACCGGATCGATGCGCACGGCGGAGCGCACGATGACCACTCCCAGGTCGAAGGGGCCGACCAGGGCCGAGTCGATCGCCACGACCGAGAAGGCGGAGCCACGATAAGGGCCGGCAAGGTAGAGGTTGCCGGGCGCGTATGCGAGCACCGAACCGACCCCATAGCCAGAGGTCGTGTGGCCGATCAGGCTGGCCGCCGGACAGGAGGGATGGTCTCGCTCCGCCACCCCCGAGTTGCGCCGTGCCGCTTCGATCGCGGCCTCCGGGCAGTAGGGGATGTTGGCGATCTTGCCCAGTAGCCCCGGCGGGAACTGGGCCGAGTAGGAGACGATCTCCTGCTCGTTCACCTTGCGGGTCAGGTGCATGTAGAAGGGCGAGTAGGCGCCGGCGCGTGAGTTGAGCATCCCCCCTTTCGCCTCCGGCGCGAAGGGCGCCAGGCCCGAGGGACAGGGACCACCGCCAACACCCGCCGTGATCGAGGCCGGCAACGATTCGTGGCGGACCATGTTTGGGTCCCGCCAGGGCGTGAAGTCGGCCTCGGTTGAGATCGAGCCACAGGACGGCGGGGTCGCCAGGGGACTGCGCTGACCTTCGCGGAAGTGGATGCTGAGATCCGAGTAGGGCAGCTGCGGCAATTTGTCGAAGGTCGCGGTGAGGCTGCCGGTGCTCGGATCTGGTTTCAGCTCCCCGGCGACCTTGACGAGGATGCCCCGCGGGATCGACTTGGCGACCAGGTAGACGGCGAGCAGGCTGTCGAACGGGTTGTCGTAGGGCGCGGCCAGGTAGATGCCGCCCGAGATCGGTCCGGCGACGATCGGGCTGGCGACGCTGAAGTCACCGATCTTCGACTCGCTCGGGCAACCAGCGCCAAACGGCGAGCTTGGCGTCTCACCCTGTTCGTACTGGGCCTGGCTGCAAACGCTCAGGCCGGCGCCGACCGAGGGATTGATGCTCACCCCCTCGGGCAGGGTCACCACCGCCTTTCGCACCGGCGTGGGGACGCAGTTGGTTGCGAAGACCGGACCGGGGAAGCAGACAGGGTCGGTTACCCCGTGGGTGTCGACTTCGATGTCGAAGGCGTACCCCGAGGGCGAGGAGGCGCGGGGATTACTCAGCAGGGCCCGGGCCTTCGGCTGAAATTCGAGCTTCTCGCAGCCGCTGAGCGAAGCTTTACCCGACGTCGGGCGAGTCAGCTCGCCTTCCTGCTGCCAGGAGCTCGCCACCGCCACGAAGTCCATCGGCTCTTCGCAGGAGGTGGGCAGGCTCAGGTAAGCACGCGGTTCGAAGCCGCTTTTCGTTGGCGGGCCCACCGGGCATTTGGCCCAGCCGAACTCGGGTTCGGTCTCTTTGAGGCAGTTGCCGCGGCGTTCGTTGTTCACCACCGACCAGGGCACCCCCCAGATCGCCACGCTCAAGCCCGAGAGGCGCAGATCCTGGGGAATATCCGTCGCCTTGAGAGTGATCCCGTATTCGCCCTCGAGCTGGCGGATCGATGGAACGAAGACGATCGGCTCGCCGAAGGGGCTCGCGCCCAGCTCAGCCGGCTCGCCGCGCTTGGGAACGAGGTTGAAGAGGCCGAAGGTGCGGGTTTCCGTCCCTGCCGCTGAGGAGCGAACCGTCAGCGTGCCCACCTGGGTCTTGTCAGCGCAGCTCTCGCCCGATTCGCTCGCTTCCCACGGCGTTGTGCCGCGCGGGTTCGTGAATTCTGCCGCGCTGCAGTAGGCCTGGGCAAGCGCGGTTGGGTTTTCGAACAAGCCGGGTGGCATTTCGAGGCTGAGATCCTCGAGCCCGTTTTCACCGGACGGTCCAGTGCCTTCGAAATCGACGCTGAAGGTCAGTTCCGTCGGGTGTGAACCGGCCTGGGTTGCCGCCTGGCTGCCGTCATAAATGTTGGCGTCGAAGCCTTCGGCCCCAGAGAGAAATTCAAAAGCCAGGGCCTGACTGGGAATGAGCAGCGCCGCCGCCAGGACAGACATGAGAGCGATCCAGCCCCTCAACGCGCGTGTCTCTTGGCCGCCCCACGCTTGCGGTGACCCCGCGCCCCGTGCTCGTGCTTCTTTCGGTGCTTTTTCCCTTTCGCCTTCGGTTCGAAGACGTGCAACGGCGGGTTGCCGGGATTTGGGACGAGGGTGCCGGGAGTCGGGTCTTCCGGTTCTGGAGGAAGCGGCTGGCAGCTGTCCCCGACGCAGATCGGTTCTTCTTCCAGTTCGGCGGCCAAGCTGCCGGCTGCACCTGGCCCTGCGAGCAGAAACGCGCACGCAAGGACAGCTCCCACCACGGTCTCCCTGAACCGAGCCACATTCACAGTTCTACGGTACCCCGACCGATTTATCAAGAAACGACTGCGTGCTTCTATGCCTGGGCAGGCTGTAGAGCCCGCTCGGCGGCGGCGGCGATGTGCTCGGCGTCTATGCCGGCGGCGGAGAGGAGGTCGGCCGGCGGGCCGCTTCCGGGCCGCTCGCTGACCGCGAGACGGGTGAGGCGCGTCCCGGTACCGGCTTCAGCCAAGACACCGGCAACCGTCTCGCCGATCCCACCCTCGGCCCAGTGGTCCTCGACCGTGACAAGAGCCTGGGTCTCCTCGGCGGCCTTGAGCAGGGTCTCGGCATCCACCGGCTTGATCGAGTAGAGGTCGATCACGCGGGCCGTGACGCCCTTCTCGGCGAGCGAGTCGGCGGCGGTCAGACATTCGCGCAGGGTGATGCCGGCGCCGATCAGGGTGATCGCGTCGTCGCCACTTGAGCGAACCGTGTGGCTGCCGCCGATCTCGAAGCTCTCGTCGGCTCCGTAGAGCACCGGCGTCGCCTCGCGGGTGGTGCGCAGGTAGCTGACCCCGCGGTGCTCGCGCATCGCGTCGAGCAACTGCACCGCCTGGTTGGCGTCACTGGGGTAGAGCACGACGCTGCCGAGCACGGCGCGCAGCGAGGCGATGTCTTCCAGCGCCATCTGCGAGGGCCCGTCGGGGCCGATCGAGACCCCCACGTGGGAGCCGCAGAGCTTCAGGTCGGCGTCGGAGATCGCCGCCATGCGGACGAAGTCGTAGGCACGGCTGAGGAAGGCACCGAACGAAGAGGCGAAGGGCTTCCAGCCGCGGGTCTGCATGCCGACGGCGGCGGCGACCATCTGCTGCTCGGCGATGTACATCTCGAAGAAGCGATCGGGGTGCTTGGCGGCGAAGCGTTCGGCGTAGGTCGAGTTGCCGACCTCGCCGTCGAGGGCGACGACCTTCTCGTCGATCGAGCCGATCCAGGCGAGGGCGTCGCCGTAGGCAGCGCGGGTGGCGACCTTCTCGCCAACCTCGTAGCTGGGTCGCTCGACCGCCGCGGACGCGATCTCAAACGGCTTCGGCGTCGGCGGCGCCTGAACCTCAACCCTGACGTCACGGATCCCGCCCAGCTCCTCGACCGCGGCCTCGGGGTCGGGAAGCGGCTTGCCGTGCTGGTTTTCCTTGTCCTCGACCGCAGCAACGCCGGAGCCCTTCTTGGTGCGGGCGAAGATGGCCGCCGGGCGGTCGGCCTCCTGGGCGCGCCCGTAGGCGGCGTCGATCGCCTCGAGGTCGTGGCCGTCGATCTCCTGTACGTCCCAGCCGCAGGCGCGGGCGCGCGCCGCCAAAGAATCGGTTTCCCAGCCGTGCATAGTCGGGCCGCGCTGGCCCAGCCGGTTGACGTCGACGACCGCGATCAGGTTGTTCAGCTTGGCGTAGCCGGCGTGCTCGAAGGCCTCCCACATCGAGCCCTCGGCCAGCTCGGAGTCACCGCAGAGCACCCAGACCCGCAGGTCGGAGTGCTCGAGCCGCTGGGCGGCAAGCGCGATGCCGACCGAGATCGGCAGGCCTTGGCCGAGCGAGCCAGTGGCGACGTCGACCCAAGGAAGTTCGGGAGTGGGGTGGCCTTGCAGGCGCGAGCCGAACTCGCGGAAGGTGAGCAGCTCATCGTCGTCGATCGCCCCAGCCGCCTTGTAGAGCGAGTAGAGCAGCGGCGAGGCGTGACCCTTGGAGAAGACGAGGTGGTCGTTGGCCGTGTTCTCCGGGGAGTCGAAGTCGTAGCGCAGGTACTTGGTGAAGAGCACTGCCATCAGGTCGGCGGCCGACATCGAGGAAGTCGGGTGACCGGAGTTCGCCGCGGCAGCGGCGCGGACCGAGTCGACTCGGAGTTGCTGAGCTAGCTCGTGCACGGGCGGGGACAATATCGGGGGCTAGCCGATCGCGACCATGCGCTCGATCGGCAGCTTCGCCTGCGCCGCAACGTCCGCGGGAACGCTGACCTCGAACTTCATATCGCGCAGGCTGTCGCGCAGCTTCGGCAGCGTGATCATCTTCATGTACTTACAGAAGGCCATCCGGTTGGCCTCAATCAGGTTGGCCTGCGGCGCCGCCTGCTGCAGCGGGTAGAGCATGCCGTTCTCGGTGGCGACGATGAAGCTGCCCTCGGGGTTCTCTTCTACGTGTTGGAGCATCCCCGAGGTGGAGAGCATGTGTACTCCCCCGGGCTCGATGTCGCCCGAGGCGACGTACTCCATCGCCTGCGTCGCGCAGCCGCACTCAGGATGGATGAGGAACTCGGCCTCGGGGTTTTCCGCTCGGGTCTGGACGATGTCGTCCGGGCGGATGCCGGCATGAACGTGGCACTCGCCGTCCCAGATATGGAAGCGGGAGCGCCGCTCGGGGTCCTCGTGCAGACCGGTCTCGCGCTCGACGAAGGCACCCAGCCACATGTCGGGACCGAAAAGGATCTCGGTGTCGGCGCCGTGCTCGGCCCAGATGTGCTCGACCACCTTGACCGCGTTGGAGGAGGTGCAGCAGTAGTCGGTCTCGGCCTTCACCTCGGCCGAGGTGTTGACGTACATGACCACCAGCGCCCCCGGATGCTCGGCCTTCCAGGCCCGCAGCTGGTCGGCGTCGATCGAGTCGGCAAGCGAGCAGCCGGCGTCGAGATCGGGGATCAGCACCTTCTTCTCGGGCGAGAGGATCGCGGCGGTCTCGGCCATGAAGTGGACGCCGCAGAAGGCGATTGCGTCGGCGTCGGTGGCGGCTGCCTCGCGCGAGAGACCGAGCGAGTCGCCCATGTGGTCGGCGACGTCCTGGACCTCGGGCAGCTGGTAGTTGTGGGCGAGGATCACCGCGTTGCGCTCGGCGGCGAGCGCGCGAACTTCCTCGCTCAGGGCAGCGATCTCTGCGGGCGATAGAGCGTCCGGTGAAATGGGTTGGATCGTCGGGAGCTCTTGCATGAGCCCTTCCTTTCCTGATGTTCGCTGGCCCGGCACCTCGTGCCTTGAGCCAGTCGAATGAACGAGGTTCAAGTCTAACCTCTCGGCATGCCCGAGCTTCCCGAGGTCGAGATCACCGCCCGCCGACTCGACGCCGCGCTGCGCGGAGTGACCGTGGAATCGGCGCTGGCACCAGGGATGAACGTAATGAAGACCTTCGACCCACCGCTGGAAGCGCTGGTGGGCCGGGAGATCACCGGGGTCAGGCGAGTGGGCAAGATGCCGGTGGTCGAGTTCGGCGATCTCTCGCTGCTGATTCACCTGATGTCGGCGGGCCGCCTACGCCTCTTCGACAAACGGGCGTCACCGAAAGACCGAGCTTCGCGGATCCTGATCCGGCTCGAGGACGGTCGCGAGCTGCGCCTGCGCGAGTTCGGGACAAAGCAGCGAGCTTGGGTCAAGCTGCTCGGCACCGATGCCGTTGCTGACGATGAAATGGTCGACAGCCTCGGGCCGGAAGCTTGGCCCCCACCCCCTCTCGATGCCTTCGCTGCGCTGATCGACCAGCCGCGCCACCTGCACCCGCTGCTCCGCCATCAGCGCGATATCGCCGGCATCGGCCGCTCCTGGATAGACGAGATCCTCTGGGAGGCCCGCCTCTCGCCGTTCAAGAAGGGCTCGGAGCTCGATCCGGAGGAGATCGAGCGGCTCCACGGAGCCCTTCACGTACTCGGTGACGCGATCGACCACTACGAGGCAACCATCGGCGAACAGTTGCCCGACAAGGTGCCGATGCCGCTGCAGGTGCACAAACGCGAGGGTCAACCCTGCCCGCGCTGCGGCACCACCATCGAGGCAGTGTTCTTCTCGGAGCACCAAACCAACTACTGCCCCAAGGAGCAGACGGGTGGACGGGTGCTCAAGGACCGGCGGCTTTCCAAACTGCTGAAGTGAGGTGGGGGGAGAAGGGCGGGTGCCCCTCCCCGGAAGACCGTTGCGCAGCAGGTCGTCTGTGGCACTGCGGTACGGGGTCGCTGAAGCCTTCCGGGGAGGGGCACCCGCCCTTCTACGCCAACTCAATCAGCATGCTGAAGTCGAGCGTTGGGGCAGAGTGCGTGAGGGCGCCGATTGAGATCAGGTCGACTCCGGTTTCCGCAATGCCGCGCACGGTCTCCAGGTTGACGCCGCCTGAGGCCTCCAGCGAAGGGCCTTTGCCTGTGCCGGCGTTTTCATCGCGGAGCCGCACCGCGCCTCGCAGGGTCTCGAGGTCCATGTTGTCGAGCAGCAAGATGTCAGCACCGGTGCCTAGGGCGTAGGCGACCTCGTCGAGGTTGCGGCACTCAACCTCTACCGCGAGATCCGGGTACTTGCTGCGGGCCCCGTACACGGCCTTGGCGAGGCTGCCGGCGAGGGCGATGTGGTTCTCCTTGATCAGGATCGCGTCGTAGAGGCCCATGCGGTAGTTGCGACCGCCACCCGCCAGGACCGCTGCCTTCTCCAGCTCACGGAGGCCGGGGGTGGTCTTGCGCGTATCCAGAATCGCCGCTCCGGTCCCCGCCACGGCCTCGACGTAGCGTGCGGTCAGCGTCGCCACGCCGGAAAGATGCCCGAGGAAGTTGAGCGCGGTGCGCTCCGCAGCGAGCAGCGCTGCTGCGGGGCCGCTGGCAAACAGGACCTCCGCCGGCACTTCCTCCCTCCACTGCCCCTCGACTACAAGATTGTCGACGTCCTCCACCCCGCACTGCCGCATCGTCTCGGCCACCAGCTCAAGTCCGTAAACGACGCCGGGTTGCTTCTGCACAATCCGCGCTCTTCCTCGCGCCTCCGCAGGAACCGTCGCCTCAGACGTCACATCCCCCGAGCCCACGTCCTCCGCCAGCGCTGCCGCCACCAGCTCCTGAAACTTGGCCATTCGCCCCATCCTAGGTCAAGCGCGTGCCCCGGCCGAGCTGAGAGACGGGTGCCCCTCCCCGGAAGGCTTCAGCGACCCCGCCCCGCAGCACCCAACGGATCTGCTGCGCAACGGTCTTCCGGGGAGGGGCACCCGTCTCTCACATCCGCCCGTGCCAAAGCGTTTAATCCATCGAGTGACAAAATTGCCCCCGTTCCAGACACTCCTAGACGACTACGCCACCGACGTCATGGGCGTTCTCCGAGGGGCCGTTGGTCGCAGCGACGCCGATGACTGCTTCCAAGAGACCTTCCTGGCCGCTCTGCGCGCCTATCCGAAGCTGAACGACGCGTCAAACCTGCGCGGCTGGCTACTGACAATCGCTCACCGCAAGGCGATCGACCACCACCGAACCAACGGGCGCAAGCCGCTGACGATGGCGGACCCACCCGAGATCCCGGTCGAGGATCCAGAGCTGACGGACGACGGGATCTGGACCGCGGTCGGCACCCTGCCACCCAAGCAACGGGCCGCCGTGGCGCTGCGCTACGGCAGCGACCTCCCCCACGCCGAGATCGCCGCCGCGCTGGGCTGCTCTCCCGAGGCGGCCCGCCGCAGCCTGCACGAGGGAATCAAGCGACTGAGAAAGGAGCTGACATGAAGGCATCGCTGCAACGCCTGGCCGAGCGGGCCGAGGCTGAGGGTCTGCTCGACGTTGCCTACGCCAATGTCGACTCGCCCTTCGGGCCGCTGCTCTTGGCCGCAACCCCCCGCGGCCTGGTCCGCGTCAACCTGCCCAACTACGACCCCGAGGAGACCCTCGAGGAGCTCGCCGCGAAGGTCTCGCCACGCGTGCTCGAGGCGCCGGTCAAGTTTGAGCGCGCACGCCGTGAGCTCGACCTCTACTTCGAGGGCAAGCTGACCGAGTTCGACCTGCCGATCGACTGGCAGCTGGCCCACGGCTTTCGCGGCAAAGTGCAGCGAGCGATTAAACGCATCCCCTACGGACAGACCCGCACCTACACCGAGATGGCCCGCAGCGCCGGCAACGAGCGCGCCGTGCGCGCGGCGGGCACGGCCTGCGGCTCCAACCCGATCCCGATCGTCGTCCCCTGTCACCGCGTCCTGCGCAGTGGCGGCGGCCTCGGCGGCTACGGCGGCGGCCTGCCGATGAAGGAAGAGCTGCTGAAGCTGGAGGGCGTGCTCTAGACAGAGCCGAAGAGCTCGCGGGCGTGCTCGATCACCAGCTCGGGCCGCTCCTCGGCGATGAAGTGGCCGCAGCCCGGGACCTCCTCGACGCTCATCTCATCGGCGTAGGGCTCGAAGCCGGCGAGGATGTCGGCGCGGATCACCGGGTCCGCTTCACCAGTGAGGATGCGGGTCGGCACCGGGCTGCGCCGGGAGCGGTGGAAGCCCTTTTTCAGCCGCGGCAGCTCGCGGGTCAGGAAGCTGCGGTAGATGTGCGACGAGGCGAGCGCGTGGCCGCGCGAACGGAAACTCTTCGCGTAGCAATCGAGCTCCTCCTCGCTCCATCGCATGCTCGGGTGGGCGCCGCGACGCAGCACCAACTTGACGAAGCCCGGTGCAAAGCGCAGCACGCTCTCGCCAAGCAGCGGCGTGGCGAGCAGGAACTGGTAGGCAGAGCGCTGCAGCGACTGC